>NZ_JALAGY010000056.1 GCF_022712195.1 Corynebacterium sp.
CTTCCTGCGCGCCGAGAACGCCGCCGGCCGGGGCCGTCGGCGTGAGGGGGGGCAGGTAGGGGTGATCGCCCCCGATAAGAACCTCAAGTAACTGTGCCCTGGTCTTAGGTGACCATAATCTGCGGATGGGGTGCGACTCGTATCCCCGCCCGGGGAGGGCACCCCCGGCGGCTCCCGAGACCCCCGCGCGCACGAAAAAACCGGCCGGTCAGCATCTCTGCTGACCGGCCGGTCCGTTCCTCAGTCAGGAACCGGCGGGGCGAGCCCCGGCAGGTCCTAGAACTGGGTCTCCTCGGTGGAGCCCTTCAGGGCGGTGGTGGAGGAGTTCGGGTCCACGGTGGTGGCGACGCGGTCGAAGTAGCCGGCGCCGACCTCGCGCTGGTGCTTGACGGCGGTGAAGCCACGCTCCTCGGCGGCCTTGAACTCGCGGTTCTGCAGGTCGACGAAGGCGCTCATCTGGTTGCGGGCGTAGCCGTGGGCCAGATCGAACATGGAGTAGTTCAGGGCGTGGAAGCCGGCCAGGGTGATGAACTGGAACTTGAAGCCCATCGCGCCCAGCTCGTTCTGGAACTTGGCGATCTCGTCGTCGTCCAGGTGGGCGGACCACTTGAAGGACGGGGAGCAGTTGTAGGACAGCAGCTGGTCCGGGAACTCGGAGCGGACGCCCTCGGCGAACTTCTTGGCGAGCTCGAGGTCCGGGGTGCCGGTCTCCATCCAGATCATGTCGGCGTACGGAGCGTAGGACTTCGCACGGGCGATGCAGGGCTCGAGGCCGTTCTGGACGTAGTAGTAGCCCTCGGCGGAACGCTCACCGGTGAGGAACTTCGCGTCGCGCTCGTCGACGTCGGAGGTCATCAGGGTGGCGGCCTCGGCATCGGTACGGGCGATGACGACGGTCGGGGTGTTGGCGACGTCCGCGGCCAGGCGTGCGGAGTTCAGGGTACGGACGTGCTGCTGGGTGGGGATCAGCACCTTGCCACCGAGGTGACCGCACTTCTTCTCCGAAGCGAGCTGGTCCTCCCAGTGGGTACCGGCGGCGCCGGCCTTGATCATGGCCTTCTGCAGCTCGTAGACGTTGAGGGCGCCACCGAAGCCGGCCTCACCGTCGGCGACGATCGGGACGAGCCAGTTGTCGATGGAGTCGTCACCCTCGACGCGGGAGATCTCGTCGGCACGCAGCAGGGCGTTGTTGATGCGCGAGACCACGGCCGGAACGGAGTTGGCCGGGTACAGCGACTGGTCGGGGTAGGTGTGACCGGAGAGGTTCGCGTCACCGGCGACCTGCCAGCCGGAGAGGTAGACGGCCTTCAGGCCGGCGCGGACCTGCTGGACGGCCTGGTTACCGGTGAGGGCACCGAGGGCGTTGATGTAGCCGTCGCCCTCCTGGGTCACGGCGTCCCAGAGGATCTCGGCGCCACGGCGTGCGAGGGTGTGCTCCTCGACGACGGTGCCCTGGAGCTCGGCGACCTGCTCGGCGGTGTAATCGCGGGTGATCCCCTTCCAGCGGGGGTTCTCGTCCCAGTCCTTCTGGATTTCGGCGGCGGTACGGGCCTGTCCGACGTTCGACATGTTAAGTACTCACTCCCTTTAAGTGGTGAGAGATTGGCGGTAACGGCGCTCTACCCGGGCTGCGTGGCGGACACGGGGTCCACCGTCGGCCGGGTCGGCTGTACTTGAGGATACCGATGGAAAAGGGCACGTCAAAGGCTTCGGGTGTTCCAGGTAACACCGGGGGTAGCCGGAAATACGCTTTACCCCTGTTCTCTATATGCGGGACAAAACTTCCCACGATGTGAGCCAAAATCCCCACTTGCAGGCCGAACGTGCGATCCCCGTCACGTAAGGTTAACCTTCACAGCGATCACCGGGGCGCCGTGGCGTCTCCGAATATTCCCACCTGTGGGGGTGACGGGACTCCCCGGACCCCCGGTTGCTCGTCGTCGGTGACATGGCTCACCTAGTGTTGTCACTACAGCGACGGCCGCCCCGCCGGCGTCCGTCACGCGAGTCCCATTTACGAAGGAGCAGTCAATGACGTCAGAGTCCCAGCAGACGGAACGTGTCGCGGCAGGAGGCCTCCAGGTCTCCGCGACCCTCTACAACTTCGTGACCGACACCGTCCTGCCCCGGATCGGTGTCGACGCGGACACCTTCTGGGCCGGCTTCGGCGAGATCGTCGCAAAGCACACGCCGCGGAACCGCGAACTGCTCGCCGTCCGTGACGAGCTGCAGGCCAAGCTCGACCAGTGGTACACCGAGAACCCCGGCGTCCAGGACCCCGAGAAGTACACCGCCTTCCTCAAGGAGATCGGCTACCTCGTCGACGAGCCCGGTGACTTCGAGATCACCACCCAGAACGTCGACACGGAGATCTCCGAGACCGCCGGTCCGCAGCTGGTCGTCCCGATCCTGAACGCACGTTTCGCCCTCAACGCCGCGAACGCGCGCTGGGGTTCCCTCTACGACGCCCTCTACGGCACCGACGTGATCCCCGAGGACAACGGTGCGGAGAAGGGCAAGGGCTACAACAAGGTCCGCGGTGACAAGGTCATCGCCTGGGGCCGCGACTTCCTGGACCAGGCCGTCCCGCTGGAGTCCGGCTCCCACGCGGACGTCGAGAAGTACGACGTCTCCTCCGACCGTTTCGTCGCCGTCATCGACGGCCGGGACGTCCACCTGCAGGAGCCCGAGGTCTACGCCGGCTACGCGGGGGACAAGAACGACCCGTCCGGCATCCTGCTGCGCCACAACGGCCTGTACCTCGAGATCCAGATCGACCCGTCGCACCCGGTCGGTGCCGACGACAAGGCCGGGGTCAAGGACATCCTCATGGAGTCCGCCGTCTCCACGATCATGGACTTCGAGGACTCCGTCGCCGCCGTCGACGCCACCGACAAGACCCTCGGCTACTCCAACTGGTTCGGCCTGAACACCGGTGAGCTCAGCGTCGAGGTCGCCAAGGGCGGCAAGACCTTCACCCGTGAACTCAACGACGACCGGGTCTACACCGGCCGCGACGGCGACGAGCTGCGCCTGCACGGCCGCTCCCTGCTGTTCGTCCGCAACGTCGGGCACCTGATGCAGAACCCCGCGATCCTCGACGCCGACGGCGAGGAGATATTCGAGGGCATCATGGACGCGGTCATCACCACCGCCTGCGCCATCCCCGGCACCGACCTGGACAACCCGCGCCGCAACTCCCGCAAGGGCTCGATCTACATCGTGAAGCCGAAGCAGCACGGCCCGGACGAGGTCGCCTTCACCGGTGAGCTCTTCTCCGACGTCGAGGACCTCTTCGGCCTGCCGCGCAACACCCTCAAGGTCGGTGTCATGGACGAGGAGCGCCGCACCACCGCCAACCTCGACGCCTGCATCGCCGCGTCCTCCGAGCGCCTGGCCTTCATCAACACCGGCTTCCTCGACCGCACCGGCGACGAGATCCACACCTCCATGCTCGCCGGGCCCGTCGTCCGCAAGCCGGAGCTGCAGACCGCCGCCTGGAAGCTGGCCTACGAGGACAACAACGTCGACGCCGGCCTGGCCCACGGACTGCCCGGCAAGGCGCAGATCGGCAAGGGCATGTGGGCCAAGACCGAGCTGATGGCCGACATGATCAGGGAGAAGATCGGCCAGCCGAAGGAGGGCGCCACCACCGCGTGGGTCCCGTCGCCGACCGGCGCCAGCCTGCACGCGACCCACTACCACCTGGTCGACGTGTTCTCCGTCCAGGAGAAGCTGCTCTCCGACGGCCGTCGCGACACCCTCGGTGACATCCTCACCCTGCCCGTCCAGCCCGAGGCCGGATGGACCGAGGAGCAGATCAAGGAAGAGGTCGACAACGACTGCCAGTCGCTGCTGGGCTACGTTGTCCGCTGGGTGGAGCAGGGTGTCGGCTGCTCCAAGGTCCCCGACATCCACGACGTGGACCTGATGGAGGACCGCGCGACCCTGCGCATCAACTCCCAGATCCTGGCGAACTGGCTCAAGCACGGTGTCGTCAGCGAGGAGCAGGTGAACGACGCCCTCGAGCGCATGGCGAAGATCGTCGACGGGCAGAACGCCGGTGACCCGGAGTACCGGAACATGGCGGACGACTTCGACGCCTCCGTCGCCTTCCAGGCCGCCAAGGACCTGGTGTTCAAGGGCACCGAGAGCCCCGCCGGCTACACCGAGCCGATCCTGCACGCGCGTCGCCGCGAGTTCAAGGAGAAGAACGGCATCGCCTAGGCGGTACCTGTAGCACCCGGCAACCCCGGAGGTCGGTCCCACCGACCTCCGGGGTTGCCGCGTGCGGTGCCCGTCGAGTGCGGCGTACACCCGCCCGGCGCACTATCATTGGCCCCCTGACCCGATCGCCGAGCCGAGGAGCACGCCAAGGATGCCCGACCTGAGAACCTTCGACGCCGTCCTCTTCGACCTGGACGGTGTCATCACACCCACCGCGGACCTGCACCGCGCCGCATGGGCGGCGATGTTCACCGAGTTCCTCGGGAACCGGGGGGCCGACCCCTACACCGAGCAGGACTACTACGACCACCTCGACGGGCGCTCCCGCGACGAAGGGGTGCAGGCGCTGCTGGACTCCCGCGGTATCAGCCTGCCCCACGGGGATGCGGCGACGGCCACCGCGTCCGACGACACCGTCGTGGGGCTCGGGCTCCGCAAGAACGAGGACTTCCTGCGCGTCCTCGGGCAGGGGATCGACCCGTACCCGGGCTCGGTGGCACTGCTGGACGACCTGACAGGGGACACCGCCGGCACGGCGCCGCAGGTGGCGATCGTGAGCTCGTCGAAGAACGCCCGCCAGGTGCTCACCGCCGCCGGGCTGGTCGACCGGTTCGGGCTCATCGTCGACGGCACGGTCGCCGCTGCCGAGGGGCTTCCCGGCAAGCCGGCCCCCGACACCTACCTCTTCGCCGCCCGGTCGCTCGGGGTGGACCCGTCCCGCGCCGTCGTGGTGGAGGACGCCACGTCCGGCGTCGCCTCGGGACGCGCCGGCGACTTCGGTCTGGTGGTGGGTGTCGACCGCGGTGCGGGACGTGAGACACTGCTGGACGCCGGGGCCGACATCGTCGTGTCCGACCTGGCTGAACTGACCACCGACGAATCCGGAGACAACGCACGATGAGCGGAAACGACGCGACCGACGGCAGCGGGACGAACGGGAGCCGGCACACGGCACTGGAGAACTTCCTCGACCAACGTCGGCGGGTGGCCTCGGTGGTCAACCGGCCGATCGACACGGCGGACATGGCCGACGCCACCGAGGTGGCGGGGGTCGCCGACTCGGTGGGCGGTGCGGACGGGGAGGGGCTCTTCCCCACGGGCTACCGTGCCGACCAGCACCACCACGACACCGACCCCACCGAGGGCATCGACCGGGAGAACAACCCGGTGGACGAGTGGGGCTGGTACGAGAAGCGGCCGGAGCGCACCTCCCTCGGCCTCACGGAGAGCCATTTCGCGCTGAGCAACGGCTACCTCGGTGTGCGTGGCACCCCGCCGGAGGGCCGGGACTCCGAGGAGCACGGCACCTTCATCAACGGTGTGCACGAGACCTGGCCGATCTCCCACGCGGAGGACGCCTACGGCCTGGCGCGCGAGGGGCAGGCCATCGTGCAGGTCCCGGACGCCAAGACCGTCCGTATCTACATCGACGACGAGCCGTTGCGGCTGTCCCAGAACGAGATCGAGGACTACTCCCGCGGCATCGACTTCCGCGAGGGTGTCCTGCGGCGCAGCTTCGTCTGGCGCACCCCGTCGGGCAAGCGTGTGCGGATCACCAATGAGCGCATGGTCAGCTTCAACGAGCGCCACCTCATGGTCACCGCCACGGAGATCGAGCTGCTCGACGCGCCCGCCGCGGTCGTCGTCTCCTCCCAGATCCTCAACCGGCAGGACGGGGAGGACGAGTACTCCACGGTCATCGACCACACGGGCACCACCGCGGACGGCCCCACCGGCGTGGGGGAGGGGGCCGACCCCCGCAAGACCGAGCAGTTCAGGCAGCGGGTGTTCATCCCCACCTACCAGTCGCAGCCGGAGGACGAGCGGGTGACCCTCGGCTACCGGATCAACCGTTCCGGCATGACCGTGGCGGTCAGCATGGACCACGAGCTGCAGCTCACCGGCGCCGACGAGGACGGCGACCACGCCGTCGACGGGGTGGAGGTGCACACTGAACTGCGTGAGGACGTGGCCAGGGTGGTGTACCACATGGCGGGACGCACGGGCATGAAGCTGCGGCTGGAGAAGTTCATCTCCTACCACTCCTCCCGCCACGTCGCCGCTGACGAGCTGGCGTTCCGTTGCGCCCGTACCATCAACCGGGCCAAGGCCGTGGGCTTCCGGGCGCTCCAGGAGCAGCAGAGGGACTGGCTGGCCGGGTTCTGGGACCGCTCGGACGTGCGCATCCCGGGCCAGCCGGAGCTGCAGCAGGCTGTCCGGTGGAACATCTTCCAGCTGATCCAGGCGTCGGCCCGCGCGGAGACCCAGGGGGTGCCGGCCAAGGGGCTGACGGGGTCGGGTTACGGCGGCCACTACTTCTGGGACACGGAGATCTACGTGATGCCGTTCCTGACGTACACCAACCCCCAGTTCGCCCGGAACGCGATGCGTTTCCGCTACAAGATGCTGCCCGCCGCCCGGGAGCGTGCGCTGGAGCTGTCGCATGACGGTGTGCTGTTCCCGTGGCGCACCATCAACGGCCACGAGTCCAGTGCCTACTACGCGGCGGGGACGGCGCAGTACCACATCGACGCCGACATCAGCTACGCGTTGATGAAGTACATCTACGCCACCGGTGACACCGACTTCCTGCTGGACGAGGGTATCCACATCCTCGTCGGCACCGCCCGGTTCTTCATGTCCCTCGGGTTCTTCAACTCCTCCGGCACCCGCTTCGAGATCCACTCGGTGACCGGCCCGGACGAGTACACCACCGTGGTGAACAACAACCTGTACACCAACGTCATGGCGCAGTACAACCTCCGGGTCGCCGCGGAGGTCGTGCGTCAGATGCGGTCCGACCGGCCCGGGGCGTACCGCGACATGATCCGGCGTACGGGCCTCAGCGAGGACGAGCTCGACCTGTGGGACCGGGCGGCCGACGCCATGTACATCCCCTTCAACGAGTCCACGAGGGTCAACCCGCAGGACGACCAGTTCATGCAGCGGCAGCTGTGGACCCTCGACGACCCGGAGACCGGGCCGAAGCGCCCGCTGCTTCTGCACTACCACCCGTTGACGATCTACCGGTACCAGATCCTCAAGCAGGCGGACGTGGTCCTGGCGTTGTTCCTGCAGGGCTCGCAGTTCGACGGGGAGACCAAGCGGCGCGACTACAACTACTACGACAGGCTCACCACGGGCGACTCCTCGTTGTCCGCCGTGGTGCAGTCGATCATGGCCGCGGAACTGGGGATGCACGGCAAGGCGATGGACTTCTTCCGCCGCGGCCTGTTCATCGACCTCAACAACCTGCACGGCAACACCGCCGACGGTGTGCACATCGCGTCCTGCGGCGGGGTGTGGAGCTGCCTGGTCTACGGGTTCGGCGGTTTCCGCGACCACTACGGGCAGTTCACCGTCGATCCCCGGGTCCCGGAGGAGTGGGGTGGACTGGAGTACTCGATCACCCTGCACGGCCGGATCGTCCGGGTGGTCGTCTCCGACGGTGAGGTGACGCTGCGCACCGCCGACGACGACCCGGAAGTCGTCGGCCCGGTCACGGTGTGCGGTGAGGAGACGATGGTCGGTCCTGAGCCGGTCACCGTGTCCGGGGAGACGATGCTGCGCGCGGAGTGAGTTCCGCCGTCCGGCCGGGCGCAGGGGCGGGACGGTAGCGCTGGACGACAGCCCCGGACGGGAGGTCCCGCCGCTCCACGAGGTCCAGGGGGATGCTCACGGGCAGCCCCGACAGCAGCGTCGGCCCGCGGCCGGCGAGGACGGGGTGGACGACGAAGACGTACTCGTCGACCAGCCCCGACGCCGCCAGGGCCAGTGGAAGTGTGACGCCGCCGGTGAGCAGCCCCGTCCCCGGCTGCTCCTTGAGGTGGCGGACCGTGTCGAGCAGGTCCCGCCGCACCGGTTCACAGTTCCAGTCGACCGCCGTGTCCGCCAGTGTGCGTGACACCACGTACTTCCGTGCGCGGTCGATCGCCTCGGCGAAGGGGATGTCCCGTTCCTCCATCCACGCGGGCCACCGGCCGTCGGGCGGGCGCCGCCAGGCGGACTCCATCATCGTGTAGGTCACCCGGCCGTAGACCAGGGCGTCCGCCCGGTCGATCTCCCGGGTCCAGAACTCCATCGACTCCCGGTCGGGCGGGAGGCCTTCCTCATGGTGGCAGCACCCGTCCAGGGTGACGTTGACGGCGTAGCGCAGTGGTCTCATGTCGGTGCGCCTTTCTCCGGGACCTGCAAGCCTACGCCGCGCGCCGGGCCGCCGGTCAGCCGACCACCCGGCCGTCGCGCATCTCGACCACCCGGTCGGCGACGTCGAGCAGGCTCCGGTCGTGGGTGACCAGCACGGTGGCCAGTCCCCGCTCGGAGGTGAGTTCCCGCAGCAGCTCCACGATGCGCCGGGACAGTGCGTGGTCCAGGGCCGAGGTGGGCTCGTCGGCCAGGAGCAGCCCCGGGTCCCCGGTCAGTGCGCGGGCGATGTTGACCCGTTGGCGCTGACCGCCGGAGAGCTGGTGGGTCCTGCGGTCGCCGAGTCCTTCCAGGCCGACGCGGGTGAGCAGTCCGTCGGCGTGGCGGCGTCGTTCCCGGTTCGCCCGTGTACCGCGGATGTGGTCGGTGACCAGCAGTTGTTCCCGGACGGTGAGGGAGGCGAGCAGGTTCGGTGACTGGAACACCATGCCTGTGCCGCCGTCGGCGACGTCCACGGTGCCGGAGTCGGGGGCGGTGAGTCCGGCGGCGACGGTGAGCAGGGTGGACTTGCCGGAGCCGGACTCGCCGATGACGGCGGTCAGTTCACCGGCGCACGCGGTGAAGTCCACGTGGTCCAGGGCGGCGACGGACTGTCCGCCGTCCGGGTAGGTCACGGTGACGTCGTGCAGGGACAGGACGGTGCGGGTTGCGGTTGTCGTCATGCTGATGCTCCTAGTGCGAGGTGGGGGTCGACGGTGGCCACGCGGCGCATGGCGGCCAGGGCGCCGCACATGCCGAGCAGCAGGACGCCGGCGGGCGGCAGCAGGAGGGTCCACACGGACACGGCGAAGGGGACGGTCCCGGAGACCAGTGCGCCGAGCAGCGCGCCCAGTGCGCCTCCGGCGGCCACGCCGACTGCGAGGATCACACCGGCCTGGGCGGCGGCGTCGGTGACGACGTAGCGGGTGGTGGCGCCGAGGGCACGGAGGACGGCGATGTCGCGGGTGCGTTGGATCGTCCACACGCTGAGGAATGCCATGACGACCAGGGCGGAGATGCCGTAGAGCAGGCCCTGGATCGCCAGCAGGGAGCCCCGTTCGGACGCGTAGGCGGGCAGTGCGGCGAAGGACTCCGTCACGTCGACGGCCACGGTGCCTGTGCGGTCGGCGGCGGTGTCCCACGCGTCGTCGTCGATGTCCGCGGTGACCATGAGGACGGTGGGTGAGGAGGCCCCGGTCCGGTCCGACCAGGTGTCCAGGTCGGCCCAGACGACGGGTTGGTGGTTGAGGTGCACGGTGTCTGCGGTGCCGCCGAGGCTCTCGGGGAGCAGCAGTCCGCCGGTGACTTCCCCGCCGGGCACCGGGGTGCCGGCGGGCAGGCCCATCAGGGTGACGGACTCGGGGGTGCCGTCGACGTCGATGCGGGTGGTGGCGACGCCCAGGGGCACGACGTCGGCGTCGGGGCCCGCAGCCGCGCGCCACGCCTCCGCGTCCCGGTCGGTGACGGTGGAGGAGGTGAAGGACGGTTCGGCGGCGGCGCTGAAGACGAACCGGTCGGGGCCGAGGGCCTTCAGCGCCGAGGTGTTCCGGTCGGCCAGCCCGCCGGTGAGTCCGGTGAGCATGACCAGCAGCAGCGTGATCAGGGCGACGACCGAGGTGATCAGTGTGAATCGTCCTCTGGCCGCTGTGATGTCTCTGAGGCCCAGGTACAAGGGTGTCCTCCTGTGGAAGGGTGTGCGGGTCGTGCGGGGTTGACGGTTCCCATCCTCTGCCGCGGGCCGGGTCCGGGACATCGACCGGAGTGCTGTATTCCGGGTCAACCCTTCGGTTGATGCCGGGGCCGCGGTGGTGCATCTAGGCTCGGGGCCGTGAACCCGCGAACCTCCCTGCCTCGGATCCTCGGCACGTTGCGCATCGCCCTGCACGTGGTCTTCGCCGCGCTGTCCGCGTTCGCCCTGGTGCGGATCGTGGTGGACGGGGCCCGTTCCGTCGAGGTGCCGCGTGCCACCGCCGCGGCGGCGGTGACCGTGGTCCTTGCGGTGGTCTACCTGGCGGGCACGGTGGCGGAGAAGCGTGCCGCGGACGGCCGGACGGCAGCGTGGCCGCGGGGCGGGGATCGGCTGCGTGCGCTGGCGCCCTGGTGGCTGCTGGTGCTGCTGGTGCTGTGGGCGTCGGCGACGGCGTTGAGCCACCACGCCGTGTGGCTGCTGTTCCCGCTGTCGTTCCTGGTCCTCGCGGTGCCCGACATGTACCTGGGGCCGGCGTCCCGCGTGGTGCAGGTCGGTGTGCTGGTCCTGGCGTGGGCGGTGGGGGCCTTCGTGCCTGCGTTGACC
>NZ_JALAGY010000057.1 GCF_022712195.1 Corynebacterium sp.
CTTCGCCGAGTCCGATGACGTCTACGGAGCTCCCAGAGTCCACGCCCAGCTCGCCCGTGAGGGGACCTTCGTTGACCGGAAGACCGTCGCGAAATCGATGCTGCGCCAGGGCCTGGAGGGCATCAGTCCGAAGAAGTTCACTCCGGTGACCACGATCCCCGGTGTGGACACCTACAAGATCCCTGACCGGGTCAAGAGAGGCTGGGACCAGGGCGGGCTCAACCGCGTCTGGATTTGTCGACATCACCTACCTGCGCACCGGTGAGGGCTGGCTGTACCTGGCGGCAGTCACCGATGCGCATTCCCGACGGATTTTGGGCTGGGCGATGGACTCACGCATGGGCACCTTCCTGGTCGCCAAGGCGCTGAAAATGGCTCACACACTGCGTGGGGAAGTTCCCGAGGGTGTGGTGTTCCATGCTGATCGGGGTACCGAATTCACCAGTGATGACATGTTCACAGTCTGCCGCGACCTGGAGATCCTGCAGTCGGTCGGGCGGACCGGTGTGTGGCTTAAGACAATGCGATGGCCGAGAGCGTGTGGGCGACGCTGAAAACTTCAGTTCTACGACCGGAGGAAGTGGCCTACCCGGGCGGAGGCCAGGTTGAAGGTCGGCGACTGGATCGAGTCCCGGTACAACCGTCGGCGACTGCACTCCGCGCTGGGCTATGTTCCGCCGGTGGAGTTCGAGATGAATCTGCTCAACAACCCTGCTGCTGAGGAACCTGAGGCAGCTTAGTTACCTGTCCACGATTTGCGGGGAAGGCCATCGTCGTATGGGAGGTGAGCTCGAATCTTTTCGGCATATGCGGAGACATCTAATTCTTTAGGGATGTCTATCTGGTTTGATTCCTCGAGTCGCTGATACTCTGAAAATGTTAGTCCATCGACTAATCGCATTTGTGCGACTTGATCCAGGATGCCGGACAATTCGCTTGCTTCTGCGAATGCATATTCTTCAAGACCATTTCTCTTGGCCTCGGCCTTTACCGTTTCCCACCAGCCAAAAACAGTGTTCACGATTTCAAGTTCCGGCGTCGTGCTGTTTACAGTTTTAAATCTTAGTTTCGAGAGTATTTCATCAAGAAGCTGGCTTTCTCCCAGCTGACAGTCACGCAAGGATAACCTTGAACAGAAGTCCTTTTTTTTCTCCATCCGAGAGTCTGCCCCACTTATCTTTTACCGAATGGATAAGGCCGTAATATGACCGCTTCTTTCCCGCTTGGAAAGTCGACCTCTCGACCCTCTTTTCAATTTCTCTATTCAGCTCCTCGGCATGCATTCTATCTATCGGCCGAAGTACGTCATGGGGATTGACTTTGAACCTGTAGACCGCATGGAAGATAAACTTTGTGTCAGAGTTTGTTTTCCCATCCCTGATATATAGATCTATCCAGTGTCCGACTGTTCCCCAAAACTCATCATTCGTGCGCAGCGTTTTCTCATTAGCGCTCCCCGATTCTGAATTTTTAACCTGTATGTACTGCACTTCCCCGGGTATTTGATTACATACGTCTTCGTCGCCTTCGATACGGACGCTACACTCATGGATCCTCCCCCTATGGGTCGATATAGATTCAAGCAAAAGGTTGAGAGCTAAAATTTCTTGGTACCGATAGCCTCGCATTGAGGCTACTGCATTAGTCGATTTCTCTATCCTGATGCCTCAAAGCAGTAATAGACTATATCCCGAGGCCTTTAACTTTTCATATCGGTTTTCTGCACGCTAGCCTTCATCTGTGCTCAACGCAGCAACAAACGCTTCCTGCGGGACTGACACGGACCCGATGGACTTCATGCGCTTCTTGCCTTCCTTCTGCTTCTCCAGGAGCTTCTTCTTGCGGGAGATGTCACCACCGTAACACTTGGAAAGCACGTCCTTGCGCAAAGCGCGGATGTTCTCACGCGCGATGATCTTCGAGCCGATCGCGGCCTGCACCGGTACCTCGAACTGCTGGCGAGGGATCAGCTCCTTGAGCTTCTTCGTCATCTTGTTGCCATAATGCAGGGCGTGATCCCGATGCACGATCGCGCTGAACGCATCCACCGGCTCCCCCTGCAGCAGGATGTCCACCTTCACCAGGTTCGCCTCCTGCTCGCCGTTCTCCTCGTAGTTCAGCGACGCGTAACCCTTCGTCCGGGACTTCAGCATGTCGAAGAAGTCGAACACGATCTCACCCAGCGGCATCCGGTAGCGCAGCTCCACACGGTCTGTCGACAGGAAGTCCATGTTCTTCATCTGCCCACGCTTCGACTGGCAGAGTTCCATCGTCCCGCCCAGGAACTCCTCCGGCACGATCACCGTGAGGTCCACCATCGGCTCATAGATCTCCCGGAGCTTCCCTTCCGGCCAGTCCGACGGGTTCTGGACATGCATCTCCGCCCCGTCCTCCCCCACCACGCGGTACACCACCGACGGTGCAGTGGAGATCAGGTCCAGGTCGAACTCCCGCTCCAGACGGTCACGCGTGATCTCCATGTGCAGCAGCCCCAGGAAGCCACAACGGAAGCCAAAGCCCAGCGCCGTGGACGTCTCCGGCTCGAACGTCAGGGACGCGTCGTTCAGCTGCAGCTTCTCGATCGCCTCGCGCAACTCCGGGTACTGGTTCGCAGAGATCGGGAACAGACCCGAGTACACCATCGGCGTCGGCTCGCGGTAGCCCGTCAGCGGCTCCGTCGCACCGTTCACCGCCCAGGTGACCGTGTCACCCACCTTCGACTGGCGAACGTCCTTCGCGCCGGTGATGATGTAGCCCACCTCGCCGACACCCAGACCCTTGGACTTCTCCGGCTGCGGTGAAATGATGCCGACTTCCTGCGCCTCATGCGTGGCACCGGTGGACATCATCTCGATCTTCTGGCGCGGCTCCAGGGTGCCGTCCATCATGCGGATGTAGGTCACCACACCACGGAAGATGTCGTACACGGAGTCGAAGATCAGCGCACGGGCGGGGGCGTCCTGGTCGCCCTGCGGGGCGGGCACGAGCTCACACACCTTGTCGATCATGTCCGGGATGCCCTCGCCCGTCTTCGCCGAGATCCGCATGACGTCCTCCGGCTCACAGCCGATGATGTTCGCGATCTCCAGGGCGTACTTGTCCGGGTCCGCGGCCGGCAGGTCGATCTTGTTGAGGACCGGGATGATCTCCAGGTCCTTGTCCATCGCCAGGTACAGGTTCGCCAACGTCTGCGCCTCGATGCCCTGGGCGGCGTCCACCAGCAGGATCGCACCCTCACACGCCTCCAGCGCGCGGGAGACCTCGTAGGTGAAGTCCACGTGGCCCGGTGTGTCGATCAGGTGGAGCACCAGCTCCTCGTCCTTGTGGGCACAGCTTTTCGGCACCCACGGCAGCCGGACGTTCTGCGCCTTGATGGTGATGCCACGCTCGCGCTCGATGTCCATGTTGTCGAGGTACTGGTCGCGCATGTCCCGGTCATCGATGACCCCCGACATCTGCAGGATGCGGTCGGCCAGGGTGGACTTGCCGTGGTCGATGTGCGCGATGATGCAGAAGTTCCGGATCCGCGAGGGGTCAGTGAACGTCTCGCGGGCGTAGTTCTTCTGCTTGGGGGCCATAGGTGTCGTCCTCCTGGTGGTGCATGGTCCTGCCCCGGATCGCCGCGGCAGGAAGATATCAGGCCGAGTCTACCGTGCGGCGGTGACGGAGTTGGTGTCGTATCCGTCAGCTCCTTGCAGTGGCCGGCCCCGGTTCAACGACGCCGATGCGGTCAGCTGCGGGACTCCTTCCGATGCTGATGTTTCACTGAACGCAGGGTAGTATCTATGACAAAATTGGTCTGGGCGCCTACGACGCCAGACCGCCGTCGTCCCCACTCCGGGCCCACACAGGAAGACCAACCATGCGCCTCCGCAGTTTCGTCGTCACGACCGGTGCTGTCAGCACGCTCACACTCGCAGCATGTGGCGGAGGGGGAACCGGCGAGGACTCTGTTCCGTCGTCCACCGGCTCCACGACGAGTTCAACGTCGAGCTCATCCTCCAGCAGCTCGTCCGCTCCTGAGCGGGAACCGAACCCCACGGCAGGCGGTACACCCGAGGCTGTTGAACCCGCTCCTGCCGTGGACAGTGCCCCGACCGCGACCTGCGCCACGGACTACACCCTGTACCAACCCGGCACCACGTTCTACAGCGACGGGACCAGCGGTTACACCGCCTCCTGCCAGCAGCGGATGGAGGACGCGATGGAAGCCAGCGGCCAGTTCCCCGACTATCCGTTCGGCAATGTGGACCCGAACTGGACCGAAGACGACGTATTCAACCGGGGAGGTGCCGACAGCGAGTCACCGGATATCGCGGCGGATCGACAGGCTGGTCAGAGCTGGTGGGCTGAATGCATCAGCGTGAACGACGCCGCCTACTGCCGAGACAATGACCCCTGGCAGCAGTAGTTCCCGCCTCCCCAGCCTGCCCCACCGCCCCGCGACCACCACACACAATCCGTGTCCGGCCCCCGCGCTAGAGTGGTCACCATGAATTCCGTACGGAATCCCCTGCGCCGGATCCTCGAGCGCTACTTCCACCACCGTGGCAACCTGGACACGGGCCTGGCCGAACTCCACGCCAACCTGGGCCTCGACCAGTCCGCTCACACCGAGACCGCCGTCCGCGCCGTCACCGTCACCACCCCCACCGAGGACCACGCCCGCCCGGTGATCTACGCCCCGGACATGGACGGGCAGGCCGATCCCGGCGAGGTCGTCTGGTACCACGTCCTGCCGAACCGGGAGGCCACCCCGGAGCTGCGCGCCTGCGTGGTGGTGGGCCGCAACCGCCACACGCTGCTGGGTATGCTCATCAGTTCCAACCCGGAGCACGCCGAGGACGACAACTGGGTCGCCATCGGCGCCGGCCTGTGGGACCCGCGCGGCAACGAGTGCTGGGCCCGCACCGACCGCATCATCGAGATCCCCGAGGCGTCGATCCAACGCCGCGGCGTGTCCATGCCGGAGCGCCGTTACGAGCGCCTCGCCAACGTCCTGCGCCGCAACTACGGCTGGTCCTGAGACCTCTCTCCGCTCACCCGTCCAGCCACAACCAGAGACAGAATGACTGACCAACCCACACTGTTCGACCTGCACTCCCCCGCCTCCGACCTGCCGGACGGCGCCCACCACCGCTCCGCCTGGCTAGACAGCGCCCAGCAGCGCTGGATCCTCGCCCAGTACGCCGCCTGGGCCAAGGGCCCCGTCCCGCCCCACTCCCCGGTGATCCACGGCCATCCGATGAGCGTGTCGATGCTCTGTCTCGGCTGGCACTGGGCGCCGGGTCGCTACACCCGCCGCGCCGTGGAAGTGAACAACGCGCATGTCCTGCCCGTGCCGGAGTGGCTGGTGGAACTGGGGCGCCGCGCGGTCGCCGAGACCACGGGCGACGCCGCCCTCGCCGCGTCCTACACCCCGGACGTCGCCCTGGTGAACCACTACCGTGAGGCGGCGAAGATGGGTATGCACCGCGACGCCGACGAACGCTCCGACGCCCCGGTGGTGTCCCTGTCCATCGGCGACACCTGCCGTTTCCGCTTCGGCAACGCCGAGACCCGCAACCGCCCCTACACGGACCTGTGGCTGGCCTCCGGGGACCTGTTCGTCTTCGGCGGCCCCGCCCGACGCAACTACCACGGGGTGACGAAGGTGTACCCCAACACCGCCCCCTACGAGCTGGAGATCAGCGGCCGGCTGAACATCACCCTGCGCCAGACGGGGATGAAGGGATGACCTCCCTGGTGACCGGGGAGGACGGCCTGGCGCGTCCCGCGTGGGCGGCGGCGTCCGACCTGCTGCGCGGGTACTACGACACCGAGTGGGGTGTGCCGGTCACCGACGAGCGCGGACTGCTCGAACGCGTCAGTCTGGAGGCCTTCCAGTCCGGGCTGAGCTGGGCGACGATCCTGCGCAAACGCCCCGCCTTCCGCGCCGCCTTCGCCGGCTTCGACCCGGACGTGGTCGCCGGGTTCGGTGAGGACGAGGTCACCGCCCTGTTGCAGGACGCGGGCATCGTCCGCAACGCCCGCAAGATCCGCGCCACCGTCACCAACGCCCGGGCCACCGTCGCACTACGGGACCGCTACGGTGCCGGAACCGGGCTGGCCGAGTTCGTGTGGTCCTTCCGCCCGGAGCGCACGCCGCTGCCCGGGAGTGTCGAGGACGTCCCGACCACCTCGCCGGAGTCTCACGCCCTGTCGAAGGCACTGAAGAGGGAGGGTTTCGTGTTCGTCGGCCCCACCACCATGTTCGCCCTGATGGAGGCGGCCGGGCTGGTCGACACCCACCTGCTCGGCTCCCACCGGCGCGGATGCTCCGGACTGTGGGACACCTACGGCAGACGCGCCGGAGATCCCTGGTAGACGCGTGTACTATCGTCTGCAAAACAGGAAGGCAGGCGAACACACGATGACGAAGAGCATGACCCCCTTCGAGGCCCTCGAGATCGAGATGTGGAGCCTCCGCAACGCCCGGGAACGCCACGCCACCGTCCCCGTCCTCCTGGACTTCGCCGTGCGCCAACGCGAGCTGCCCCTGGCCGACGCCGTCGAGGCGACGATGCAGATCTTCCGCCGCTACCGCGCCCGCTACCGGCACAACGCCCCCACCACCGCCCGCACCGCGCGCCTCGTCCCGGAGATCGAGGCCTACTCCAACGGCTACCGTGCCGCCGAGGGTGCCGCACGGATCTCCCTGTCGGAGCCCTACGTTCTCGACATCGACCTCATCGCCGACATCGAGGACTCCGGCTACCGGCAGAACGAGACCCCCACCCTCCCCGCGGAGGAGGTCTGGCCCACCCTCGTCGACCGGCTGCGCGGCATCGGCATGGTCGTGGAGATGCAGGACGACCCGGCGCAGGTCGAGCGCACCGGCCCCTTCACCCTGAACGTGCACACCGCACTGCCGGGCACCGTCCCACCGGAGGACCTCGACACCACCTCGGCCTGGTACGTGCTGCGGCTGGCCCCTGAGCTCGGCGGGCCGGGGGCGGCGGACTCCCTCGCCGTCGTCGCCGAGGTGCTCGGCCACATCTTCCTGGCACACGCCCCGCAGGTCTGGTCGGACCCGCGCACCTGGTCGGACAGTGCCATGCTGTGGCCACCGGACATGCCCACCACGAGCCACTGGTGGCTGCCGTCCCGCCTGGTGGACCCGGACCTGCTGACCAGCCGGCATTTCACGGAGGTGCAGGCCCAGGAGGCGATGACGGTGGGCATGGTGGCCTTCGCCAGGGCCGGCCTGATCCCCCACCTGCCGGACTCCGGCGCGCTGGGGGCGGTGGACCGTCTGCCGAAGGAGTTCCGTTGGCGCGCGGTGCTGGACGCCGCCGCCGAGACCGAGGCGATGCTCACCGGCGCGATGCCGCAGCGCATGGTCTACCCGCCGGCGGACGACCGGCGTACCCGCGACCTGAATGAGCCGTGACGGCGACCGCCGACGGCACCACCGGATTTCGGCCAGCTCGTCGGGGCTGGTAGAGTTCGTCAGGTTGACCCGCGACCACTCGCGGCGCGTGCACCGCAACCGGCAGGACCTTGGGCCGGTTGTCAGAGACCGTGTGCGCGGCATACCCGGGTGGAAGTGGCGAACGATCACCGATTCACCGTTCAGAAAGAGGTAAGCCCCATGGCTAACATCAAGCAGCAGAAGAAGCGCGTCCTCACCAACGAGGCCTCCCGTAAGCGCAACCAGGCCGTCCGCTCCCGCCTGCGCACCGAGACCCGCAAGTTCGAGACCGCCGTCGCCGCCGGCGACAAGGACGCCGCCACCGCACAGCTGCGTATCACCAACCGCCTGTACGACAAGGCCGCCACCAAGGGTGTCATCCACAAGAACAACGCGGCCAACAAGAAGTCCGGCCTGGCCGCCCAGCTGAACAAGCTCGAGGGCTAGACACCCCCGGCTGTCGCCAGCGAGAACAACCCCGCTCCCGGTTCACACCGGGTGCGGGGTTTTCTGACGGTCCCGGGGGACGGTCTGTCACGACCTCAGTCCTGGAAACTGACGTAGCAGATCCCCGACTGCCGGTTCACGAAGATGGACCAGTCCTTGTCTCCCTGCACCAGGGCCTTGCCGAGCCAGGGGTCTTCCGCCTCGTCATACGACCTTCCCAGAGGGAAGCCGACCTTGCCGGCGTCCTTGTCACCGTAGGGGTACCAGAGCCAGGGTTCCTCCGAGTCGTCGACGTCCCACACGTACCGGACCACCGTCTCCTTGGCCCGGCGGTCCTTGATGGCCAGGGCGAGCTGCAGCCGCCCCTCGTCGGCGATCTCCTTGAGGTTCGCGGCGTTCGCCGGGCGTACGGTCCAGTAGTGGCGTGCACGCTCACGAGCTTCCTCGTCCGTCCACGGCCAGCGGGGATCCCACCCGCGACGTGGCTCGTCACCCCTCTCGCCGGTATAGGCGATCCGGAATCCGTCCTCGGCCACGTCGTCGAGAATCTCGTCCTCCCTGAAGGACATGTCGTCGTTGCTGCCCTTCACGACCACGCAGACGCATTCGTCCGAGCGTGGGCCACCGGGGGGGGCGAAGTCCTCCAGCTCCGCCGCGTTCAACCGCTCCACGCGTTCCTTCTCCGCCGCATAGAAACGCCGAACCTCCCCGGCCGGCATGAGAACCTCCGCCTCGTGGTGGCCCGCGACCATATTCGTCAGCTCGTTGCCGTAGGTCCGCATCATCTTGATGACCAGGGCTTCGGTGCGCAGTGCCTCCTCCTGGGAAAGTCCCCATTCGACCAGGTAGGCGTACCGTTCGATGTCGAGGTCGTCTCCACCGGTCTCGTAGAGTTCCCGGATGGTCTCCTTCTTCCTTGCTCAGGACGATCTCCGGGTCGTCCTGTTTCCGGCGCAGATCGGACAAGGTGTCCTTGAAGTGCGCTTTCCACCGGTTCCCTTTCCCCTTGCCCACATAGAAGACGTTCCGGAGATTGAAGCCCTCCTCCACCGGGCGTCGTGAGAGCGCGTAGACGTAGTAGTCGCCCGTTCCTCCGACACTGACCTCGATGTCGGAACCCTGTCCTTCATCCTGACCATTCGTTTTCTTTGCCATGGCTCCGCAGAGTATCCGCCCGCGTTTCCATTCTCCCCGCTGTCGGGGAGTGGTCCTCAGTTGTCCTGCGGGGGTCGCACAGCCATGGAATCGTCAGTATTCGACGACAGCCGCAACACACGGACAGGGAGACACGAATGCAGAGAACCGTCACGTCGGGAAATTCCGGGAACAGCACCAACTACAACAATGACTTCCTGCGCCACGGCATGCGACTCGTCCTCGACGACTCCTACGATGTCGCCGAACTCCCCGACTGGAGGGCGGCGGTATTCAGCATCGCACTGCCCTTTCCTGCACGGAGGCTTCCGCCGTCACTGACGGGCGAGAGATTCATCGACCTCGGTCCGTCCTGGTTACCGGGAAGGTTCCGCGGAATCCAGACGATCACGACCCCCATCCAGGTCGACGGACGTTTCCTCGCGCCGGACCTCGGACGCGACGGCGATGATTCCTACGAGTACACTCCGCGCACCTTCCACCAGTCCGCCAGCGCCCGGTTCAAGGGTCCCCTCTCCCAGACCGTGGGTAGTCACCAGGTCGACCAGGGGATCCCGTCCAAGGGCGCCGTGTCACGGAGCGTGGGCGCCGTCGTCTCCGGAGACAATGCCACGAATCAGGTCGACGACGTGCGTTGCCACCGGTACATGTTCGATGCCGACACCTACAAGGTCTCCCCCGCCGGCACGAACATCCGCGAGGAGGGGCAACCCTCGCACCCGACCGCGAAGTACCGGGTCCGCGACGGTTACACGGCAGATCACTGCAGTGCCTCAGCCCCCTCCGTGAGCCTGGTCTGCGCCGAGTTCCTCCAGTACCGGGGTATGGTCACCCACCGTTTCCACGCGGACACCAGGACCTCTGAGACCGGCGAACTCGCCCACGACTTCCTCGTCCTCCATGTCGTGGTGGAGAACTGTGACGGACCGACTCTCGAGAAGATCTCGCAGTCCCTCCACCGCTCCCGCAATGTCCTCGACATCTGCGACTGGGACCACCACACCCGCCACAAGGCCGACAAGGCTCCCGCTTCATGTACGAGCACGAAACCCGGAGATCAGAGGGTTCGACTTCTGTCGTTCTTCGTGAACCAGGCCGTGCACGCATTCAACGAGGGGCTGCCGCTTCCCTCCGGAACGACCGGGCAGCACAGGGGATTCTCCGCCTACGTGCACAAGGGAGGCTGGTTGGACGGGGCGTACCCGAACCCGGGGACGGACGCTGCGCCGATGCGGCCCTCTGCCGGGGGCGAGCAGATTCCTGTGTGGCGGGGAATGGGCAGCAGCCAACCTCTCCGCACCGTCTGCGCTGTTCCCGGTCACGGGAACTACCCGCAACCTCAACTGTTCGGTGATGTCGGCGAGGAGGACGAATCGGCGTGGCGTGAACTCGACATGTGGGCCTGGGAACTCGGGTCCGGTGCCGATGAGTTCGCCGAGGGCATCCCCCGGTACTCCGCCGACGTGGAGGACTCGCCGGACCGCAGCCGATACGAGTACTGGACCATGCTCCCCACGGCGAACGGAACAGGTGTCGTCCGGAACGCCGCTGCGTCACGTCAGGACTGCCGCCCGTGGATGCTGTCGAGCACCCGCTTCGTCGACCTCGCGATCCTGGTCCACCAGTCCACCTCCATGCTCTCGAATATCGGGGAGCGGCTACGTGCCATCAGGTTCTCCACCGCATCGACGGCCCGGGACACCCCTCCGTGTACCGCACCTGACGATGAGGCCCACGCACTCATGGCGGACCTGAACACCTTCCAGTTGATCCAGTCCGACTTCGTCCGTTTCCGTGACCGCCTGTGGTTCGACGCGGTCCCGGACCGCGAGTTCGAGACCGACTTCATGACGGAACTACGGCAGGCGACCGGTGCGGCTCAACGCTACAACGACGTCAAGGACGAACTCGATCTCCGGCAGGCCGTCTACACGACCCAGTTCAATTCGCGTCAGATCGAGCTCGACCGGGAGATCCGCAATCAGGCGGAACTCGACGCCAAACTCCGGGACGACGAGAACAGGCGTGAGGAAGCGCAGCGCCGGGCAGATGAAGCGGCCACGCGAAGGGAGAGGGAGGAGGCCGAAGAACGCCGCAGGAAGAGCGAGAGCGCCCAGAACCTGGCGCTGGGGTTCCTGGCCATCGTCTTCGCCGTTCCCGGCCTCGTCCAGCTCCTTCCCTCCACGGACTCGACGATTCCGTTCTGGGCGACCGGAGCTTTCATCATCGTGTTCATCGCGGCGTCACTGGTCTATCTCCGGTCACGTCAACGCGGGGACTCCTGACCGTCTCGGCGCCGTCTCCGTGTTTCGTGTCCGTGCCACCGACTAGCATGTCGGAAACACCTGCCAGACCTTTAAGGAACCACTGCATGCACATCACCTTCGGCTGGGGCTTCGACACCGCCCGGTGGGCCGATTCCGCCGCCACCTCCGGCAGTCTCGGCTCCGTCACCGTGGGCCCTGCCCAACTCACCGGCATCCTCGCCACCAGGCTGGCGCTCTCCGCACCGGAGTGCGACGCACCTCTGCGTATCGCGGCCTACCGTGCCGTCCTCACCCGGGTTCTCGAGGCGGCGGACCCGCACAGCTGGCCGGTGGGGAGCTTCCGTGCCGACCCCTGGACCGTCGCCCGGGAGCTGCTGTCCTGGCGGGACAGTCTCGTGGGCGCCGGGTGGGACGCATCCGCGCCGACCGCCGACGCACCCCACCGCCTGCAGCTGCTCAGCACCGTCGAACAGGGGCTGGACGACGAACCCGGCTGGTCGCCGGGCCCGGCCGACGTGCTGCGCGAGGTCGACAGGACCCTCAGCCGTCTCGTCTCCACCGACGACTCCTGGCCGCTGGGGATCAGCCGGCTGGACCTGGACGGCGACCCCAGCGACCTCCCCCCGGTGTGGCACCGGGTCATCGGGAACCTGCGGGCTCTCGGCGTCGAGATCGGCACCCTGCCGGCCCCGCCACCGCTGGAGGGTCTCACGCTGATCACCTCGGACACCGCGTGGGACGCCGCCCCCGTCGCCGCGGCCCACCTCGCCGGCCTCAGCGAGGCGTCCGTCCGGCACACGGTCGTCGCCGGGGCATCCACCGCACTGCTGGACAGTGAACGACTGCGCATCGGCCACCCGCCGTTGGGTGTCGCCGACAGGCAGACCTCCTCCTATGCGCAGGTGATCCCCCTGTACCTGCGGGCCATGACCGTCCCGCACGACATCCACGCCCTCGTCGGCCTGCTGAACACCGGCATCACCGTCGACGGGACGACCAGCCCGCTGATCCCCGGCGCGTTGCGTCGTCGTCTCGTCGACGCCCTCAACCAGCAGCCCGGTGTCGGCGGACCCGCCTGGGATTCCGCGGTGTCCGACGCCCTCGCCGACACCGCCGACCGCCCGGACACCGCACAGAGGATCCGCGACTTCGACACCCTCATCCGGCACCGCCCCCTCGTCGACGACGACGGCTTCGACACCAAGGAGGTCTCGTTCCACCTGGAGTGGCTGCAACGCCGGTTCACCTCCCAGGGACGCGGGAGGTCGGTCTCCTCGGACGTCGGCAGCCGCATCGCCCCGGTACGCGACCTGCTCGCCGGCCTCGGCGGGCGCATCTCCTCCCGCGAGCTCGACCAGGTCATCGCGGAGTTCACAGGTGACGGCGGCATCAGTGTCCGGTCCAGCGCCGACGCCTGCGCCGACGTCGTCACCGACCCCGCCCACCTGGGCACCGGCAGTGCCCCGGTCGTGTGGTGGCTGCCCGTGGACGACACCGCCGCGCCCCGCGACCGGGCCCGTCCGGTGGAGGTGGCGTGGCTGTCGGACCGGGGTGTCGTCCTGCCTGACCCTGAGGCCGAGGCCCGTCTCGTCCTCGAGTCGCAGCTGCGCGCGCTCCGTCGCCGCCGTCAGGTGACCGCGTTGACCGCCGCGACGGTCGACGGTGAGACCGGGTCGCAGCACCCTGCGCTGACCTTCCTCATCGACGACCTGCACCGGCAGGGGCGTGAGCCGCTCACCGTGGAAGGCGGGCTTCCTGAGGAGTACCGCACGGTGCCCGGGCCGGTGAGCGTCGACGTCCCGGACCCGGTGTCCCGCAGCGTGACGCCGGGCGACCACCTCCTGCCCACCCGTCTCAGCTTCTCCCAGTGGGAGAAGCTCCTGGTGCATCCCCTGGAGTGGCTGCTGGAGCGTCGTCTCGGCATCCGCGCCGGCGGTCTGGCCACCATCCCCACCGGCAACCAGATGGTCGGCACCTGGCTGCACACCGTCGTGGAGAACATCGTCAACCGGCATCTCGACAGCGCTGCCGGAACTGACGGTTCTGCCGGAACCGCCGTGACGGTCCCGGCGGACCACGGGGAGATCGCCGCCGAACTTCGCCGGCTGCTCCCCTGGTACGCCGCGGAACTGCTGACGCCGGGACGCAGCCGGGAACTGGGCACCACGCTCGCGCTGGCCGAACAGTCCATCGCCGGGCTGTTCACCACCCTCGCCGAGGCAGGTATCCGCATCCGTGCCGTCGAGGCGTCGTTCAGCACCACCCTCACCGGCAGCCACGGGGCCGAGGGCGAGCTCGAACTCGGCGGACTTCGCGACATGGACGTGCTCATGCCCGACGGCACGCCCGGCGTGATCGACCTGAAGTACACGTTCGCCAGGAAGAAGTACCGCGACGCCGTCCGGGACGGCACCGCCCTGCAGCTGGCGGTGTACGCGGCCTCCGTCGCCGACGAGCACGGCATCCAGCGCCTCGCCGAGGTCCCCGTCGCCTACTTCAACCTGCGCGACAACCGTCTCGACACCACCGACGAACGGTTCGGTGCCCCGGAGACCCTCACCTTGGACCCCTCCGACACCGGCGCCCCGGACGCCGACGGACTCTGGGACCGCGCCGTGGCCGGGCTCAACCGGATCCTCGACGACCTGCGCGCCGGCCGTGTCACCGACCTCGGCAACCTCGTCATCCAGGACGCCTGGCAGGCCTGGGAGAACCCGAAGAGAGGCGCCTTCCCCACCGCCCCCTACGACGAGGAGACCACCGCCGGCTACACCGCCGCGCTCCGCGACGCACGCACCACCGGGTTCTTCCCGGAGAAGAACGCCGTCTACACCGACTACCCGCTGATCACCGGCGCCCAGGGGGACTTCTCATGACCACATGGACGATCATCAAGGCCTCCGCCGGCTCCGGCAAGACCTACCGGCTCACCGAGCTGCTCACCGAGAGGCTCCGGCGCGTCGACTACGACGGCTCCCACCCGTACCGCCCGTCGCAGATCATCGCCACGACCTTCACCCGCGCCGCGGCGGCGGAGCTCAAGGAACGCATCCGCGGGACGCTGGTGGACGACGGACTGCTCGAGCAGGCGGCCGCACTGCCCACCGCCCTGATCGGCACGGTGAACTCCGTGACCGGCCGGATCCTCACCGACTTCGCCATGGACGCCGGTCGCTCCCCTGAGCTCTCCGTCCTCACCGAACAGTCGCAGAAGGACGCCTTCCGCCTGGCCACCGACCGGATCATCGCCGACGCGGAGACCGCCCACCGGGACCTGCTCGCCCGCACCGGCTACGACGACGACAGCGACGGCAGCTACTTCAGCTCCGGGGTCAACTGGGCGAGGACGGTACACACCGTCACCGAGCAGGCCCGTGCCAACGACATCGACGCCACGGAACTCGCCGGGTTCGCCGAAGCCAGCATCCGGGAACTGCACCTCGCCCTCGACAGCTCGGCTAGTGCCGCCCCTGCCGCCGGCGGTGACCGGACCGGCATCGACACCAGGGCGCTGCTCGCCGGTGCGGCCCAACGCATCCCCGACCAGCTCCGCGCCGACATCGAGTCCGGCCTGGTCGCCAAGCGCTCGGCCGGGAGCCTGCAGAGCCGGCTGCCCGACCTCGACCGCTTCGCCCGCCGCGTACGACGTGAGCGTCACAGTATCCCGTGGAAGGACTGGCTGCGCACCGCCGAGGGCAAGGTCCCCGGTGTCGACAGCCCGACCAAGCCGATCAAGGAGGCCTACGGCGGGATCGTCGGCACCGACGACATCGCCGCGGACCCGCACCTGCGCGCCGACCTGGACGCGCTGGTCCGCCTCGTCTTCGACACCGCCGCCTCCTGCCTGGATGCCTACGCCGACTACAAGAACGCACTCGGGCTGATCGACTTCACCGATCAGGAGCAGCTCACCCTCCGGCTGCTGCGGGGTGAGGGGGTCGACCCGGCGACCACCGCCGCCGTGCGTTCCACCCTCGCCGCGCGCTACCGCATCCTCGTCGTCGACGAGTTCCAGGACACCAGTCCGTTGCAGCTGGCCCTGTTCACCGAGCTCGCCGGGCTCGTCGAGGAGGTGATCTGGGTCGGCGACCCGAAGCAGTCCATCTACGGTTTCCGTGGTTCCGACCCCGCTCTCATGGACGCCGCGGTGGAGACCATCACCGACCCGGACGGGCTGGCCGGCACCGCGGAGACCCTGTCCCACTCCTGGCGCACCCACGCCGAACCGCTGGGACTGTCGAACCGCCTGTTCAGCCGTCTCTTCCCCGACCAGAACGTGACCCTCACCGTCCCCGACCACCTGGCGGAGGAACGCTCCGGCGGGGCCACCGTCCTGTGGACCCCCGCCGAGGGGGCGAAGAAGAACAAGGACACCTGGTACGCCCGCATCGCCGCGGGACTGATCGCCCTGGAGAAGTCGGAGGGTGTCCCCGACAGGGGACGGGCCGTGCTGGTGCGCAACAACACACACGCCGCGGAGCTGCGCGCCGAACTGCGCCGACACGGTGTCGCCTGCACCGGTGGCGGCACTCCCCTGGCACAGACCCGGGAGGGCCAGCTTGTTCGTGCCGCCGTCGCCTGGCTGCTGGACGAGCGTGACACCCAGGCGCTCATCGAGCTGGTCACCTTCCTCGACGAGCATCCCGCCCACACCACCTGGTTCGACACGCTCACCTCCCTGGGCACCCGGGAGGAACGACGGGAACAGCTGGCGACGTGGTCACAGGACGGGTCCCTGGCGGCGCTGCGTGACCTGCGGCCGACTCTGTCGGAGGTCCCGGTCTCCGACACCGTCGGCGCGGTGATCGACGCCCTCGACCTGCGGCGCCGGATCGCCACCTGGTCGGACCCCACGGAGAGGACCGGCGCGGTCCTCGGGATCCTGCGGGCCGTGCAGGACTACACCGCCGAAGCGGAGTCCGGCAGCGGCCCCGCCACCCCCGCCGGGTTCCTCACCTACCTCGACTCCTCGGACGTGGTCTCCACCCCCACCGCCGACCCGGGCGCGGTGTTCGTCGACACCGTCCACCAGTCCAAGGGGCTGGAGTGGGACACGGTGGTCGTGGCCCTGCCGGACGTCCGCGACCGCTTCACACCCGCCGGGGTGTGGGTCCAGTCCACCACGCCACTGACCATGGAGGCCCCGCTCGCCGGACGGGAGATCCGGTTCTGGCCGGCGACGGTCACCGGTGTCAGCGCGGTCAAGGAGCTGCTGGCCGGCACCGAGGCCCAGGCCTCGCGTCGTCAGGCCGACATGGTCGAGGAACAGCGCGTCCTCTACGTCGCGCTGACCCGCTCGCGGACCCGCACGGTACTGGCCCCCTACTCGGGCATCGGGAAGTGGAAGCCCTTCGCCGACACCGGGTTGGCCGAGGACGAGCTCACCGAGCTGCTCGGCTGCCCCGTCCGCGCGATCGACACCGCCGACCCCGCCACCGTCGGGACCTCGGCAGGGCAGGACACCGCCCCACCCCGCGCCGCCGTGCTCGACAGCCGTCGGGTCGCGGCCCCCGGCCCGGCCACGCACCTGCCCGCCACCTTCGCCCCCAGCGGAGTGGAGGCCGATGACCGGCTCCTGGCCACCGCGTCCGTCGAGGAGGTCGCCGACCTCGGCGACGCCCTGGTCAACGGTGGCGGTGAGGAATGGAACAAGGTCGGCGACTGTGTCCACGCCTACCTCGCCGCACCCCTGGAGCACCTCACCGACGACCAGCGGCGGGCGGCGGCCTCCCGACTGGTCGACACGTGGCGGGTCGGCGACCGCATCACCCCGGGACAGGTCGTCACCGCCGGTGAACGCTGGACGACCTGGGTGGGCGGTGCCTACCCCGGTGCCGTCGCCGCGACCGAGGTCCCCTTCGCCTGGACCAACCCCCGCCACCAGCGTGCCCAGGGCTGGCTGGACCAGGTGCTGACCCTTCCGGACGGCCGGCGGATCATCGTCGACCACAAGACGTACCCTGGCAAGGACCCTGTCGGACACGTCCGCACCACCTACCTCGGTCAGATGGACATCTACCGGCAGGCGCTCACCGACATCGACGGCCGCCCACCGGCCGCCGTCCTGATCCACCTGCCCCTGCTCGGCACGATCCTGGAAGTGACCACCGCATGACCCCCACCACCGCCACCACCACACCGCTCGGCCTCGTCAACGCCGACAGCCTGCTCACCGACGACGAACGGCTGCTGCGCGACACCGTCGCCGACTTCGCCGCCCGTGAACTCACCCCGAACGTCGCCGGATGGTACGAGGACGGCACCCTGCCCGTCGGCGACCTCGCACCGAAGCTCGGCGAGCTGGGGGTGCTCGGCATGCACCTCGACGGGTACGGGTGCGCCGGGGCCTCCGCCACCGAGTACGGCCTGGCGTGCATGGAGATCGAGGCGGTGGACTCCGGTCTGCGGTCCCTGGTCTCCGTGCAGGGCTCCCTGGCGATGTTCGCCATCCACCACTGGGGCTCCGAGGAGCAGAAGGAGCACTACCTGCCCGGAATGGCCGCCGGCACCACCGTCGGCTGCTTCGGGCTGACCGAGCCGGACGCCGGCTCCGACCCCGCCAGCATGCGCACCCGCGCCACCCGCGACGGCGACGACTGGATCCTCAACGGCACCAAGATGTGGATCACCAACGCCCCCGTCGCCGACGTCGCCGTCATCTGGACACGGACCGAGGACGGCTACGCCGGGTTCATCGTCGACGCCGGGACCGACGGCTTCAGCGCCCCGGAGATCACCCGCAAGCTCTCCCTGCGTGCCTCGGTGACCGGTGAGATCGTGCTCGACGGCTGCCGCGTCCCGGAGTCCCGCCGTCTCCCCCACGTGAACTCGCTGCGCGGCCCGCTGACCTGCCTCAACGAGGCGCGCTACGGGATCATCTTCGGTGCCCTGGGGTCGGCCCGGGACGCCCTGGCCACCACCCTGGACTACGTGTCCGCCCGGCGGGTCTTCGGCGAGCCCCTGAGTTCCTTCCAGCTCACCCAGGCGAAACTGGCGGACATGGCCGTGGAACTCGACAAGTCCTTCCTGCTCGCGCTGCAGCTCGGGCGGTTGAAGGACGCCGGTGAGCTCCGGCCCCACCAGGTCAGCGTCGGCAAGCTGAACTCCACCCGCGTCGCCCTGGACATCACCCGGGAATGCCGCACCCTGCTCGGCGCCTCCGGCGTCACCCTGGAGTACTCCCCGCTGCGCCACGCCAACAACCTGGAGTCCGTGCTGACCTACGAGGGCACCGCCGAGATGCACCAGCTCAGCATCGGCCAGGCGCTCACCGGCGAGCAGGCCTTCAGGAACCGCGGCTGACCTCCTCCGCTGCCGGTCCCCGGGCTTCCCGAATCCTGGAACGTTCCCCGGCCATCACCGCGAAGTACAGCACCCCGCCCAGGGCGGCCCCGATCAGCCAGGCGAATCCGGAGAGGTCCTGCAGTGCCGGCACCCACACGGTGAGCACGGCGAAGACCGCGGCCACACCCACGGCCACCAGGCCCTTCACGTTCCAGCCCCGGTGGTAGTAGTACGGTCCGGCAGGGTCCAGCGTGAAGGCGTCCCGCAGGTCCACCCGCCTGCGCCGGATCACGTAGTAGTCCACGACCAGCACACCGTACAGCGGTGCCAGCACCGCGCCCAGGGTGTCGACGAAAGTGGGCAGCCCGATGTCGTCGATCACCGCCACCCACAGTGCACCGATGACGAAACCGAGGGCTGCGGTGATGATCCCGCCGAGGCGGAAGCTGATCCTCGACGGCGCCATGTTCGCCATGTCGTAGGCCGGCGGGATGAAGTTCGCCACCAGGTTCACCCCCACCGTCGCCACCAGGAACGTCACCGCCGCGATGATCGACAGCACCACCGAGTCCGCCTGGCCCACGATGTCGGACGGATTGTCCATCGGGGTGCCCCGGCCGTCCTGGAACACCACGTACGCGCCGGCGGTGATGAACAGCGCCAGGAACGTGAAGAACGCCAGGGACAGCGGCAGGCCGGCGAGGTTCCCCCGGCGCATCGACCTCTCCGAGCGCGAGAACCTGGAGAAGTCACCGAAGTTGATGATCACCGCGGAGAAGTACGCGACCATCGTGCCGACCACGCCGACGAACGCCGACACCGCCGCCCAGCCGGTCACGTCGTCACTGTTGAAGATCGCCCCGACCGCGGGCAGCATGTCCGAGCCCGCGCGCACCCAGATCACCACGAGCAGGACCACCATCACCGCGTACACGGCGGGCCCGGCGACGTTGAGGAATCGGGTGATCGCGTCGATGCCCCGGCTGAACAGGGCGACCTGGAGCACGGCGACGATGACGTAGGAGATCCACGACACCGCGTTCATCCCCAGGAACTCGCCGGAGCCCGGGGACCCGAGGGCGGAGTTGATCGCCAGCGCCACCGCGGTGGAGGCGAAGTAGGTCTGCGCCCCGTACCAGAAGATCGCGACGACGCCGCGGACCAGCGCGGGGAAGCGTGCCCCGAGTACCCCCATCGACATCCGCGCCATCACCGCGTAGGGCACCCCGAGCCTCACACTCGGCGCACCCGACAGGTTCACGAGACAGTTGACGATGACGCCGGCGAGGACGATCGCGGCGAACACGTACCATCCGCTGATGCCCGCGCCGATGAACAGCGACGCCGCCAGGGTGTACCCGGCCAGGGACTGGACGTCGTTGGTCCAGACGTTGAAGATCTCGAAGGCACCCCATTTTCGGTGGTGCGCCGGTATCGGGGCGAGATCCGCGTTGAACAGTGCGGGGTCCGCGGTGGTGGCGTCGATGTCGGTGGTCTGGATGCCTGGGTCGTCGGTGTCGCGCATGGGGGCCGCCGGATCTGTGGTGGTAGGGACGGGTGGTGAGGGCCAACCCTAGACCGCGCAGGACGCCGCACCGGGGTGACACGTCACACTGCGGGCCGATTCATCGAAGATGTCACACCGTGGAAACCTGCGGTGTCCGGTCGGCGGAGTCAGTACACTCCGGTGGTGACAGACCCGACGTCCACGACAGGAGGGCCCGCCGGTGACGCTGCCACGCAGAACCCTCCCCGTCCTGACCGCCTCCGCTCTCGGCGCCGTGCTGCTCTCCGCCTGCGGCGGGGACGGGCCGTCGGACTCCCCGCCCGCCACGGAGACCACCGTCTCGAACGGACTGACCGTGGTCACCGGCGTACCGCGGGACGAGGTGGCCGACGGCTTCGTCGAGCGGATCGTCTACCCCGTCCGCGGGGGTGCCCCGGACCCGGCGCAGAACTGGGCCGACCTCTACCTCCCGCCAGGTGACCGCCGCGCCGGTGCGCTGCCCCTGGTGGTCTACCTGCAGGGCAGTGCCTGGAACGGCGGTGCCCACGGCGCCCGCCGTGTCTCCTCCGACCTGGCTTCTCGGGGGCTGGCGGTGCTCAACGTGGAGTACCGCGGGGCGGACGAGGGCGGCGGGTGGCCGACGACCTTCACCGACGGCGCCGACGCCCTCGACCACGTACCGACCATCGCGGGGCACAGGCCGGGCATATCCGTCGACGACGCCACGGTCGTCGGGCACAGCGCCGGTGGGCAGCTCGCCGCCTGGGCCGGCTTCCGCGGTCAGCTTGACCAGGACCGGGTCGGCGCGAACCCACGGTTCTCCCCCGCCCGGGTGGTCTCTCTCGCCGGCCCGCTGGACCTGGTCCGGGCGGCGGAGAACGGCGACGACAACATCGTCGAGGCCATGGGCGGCACCCCGTCGGAACTGCCCGGGGCGTATGACGGCATCGACCCGATCCGCAACATCGACCGCGACCTCGCCGTGGTCGCCGTGCACGGCACCGGGGACTCACTCGTCCCGCCGGGGAACTCGGAACGCTACGTCGAGGCGGCCCGGAAGGCCGGCGCAGACGCCGAACTCGTCCTGTTCCGCGGTGCGGGCCACAAGTCGTTCCTGTCGTCCTCGTCGTCCCACTACGGCCGCCTGCTGTCGATCATCCACCGGACCGCGACCGTCCCCCGCCAGGAGCTGGACGGCGGTCTCTTCCGGTGAGCCCGCCCCAGTATGCTCGGGGACACGTCCGCCCGCACCCCGCCCACGAGGAGTGACCCGCCGTGTCCCTGTCATCCCCGCCCGGTCCCCGCCGCGCCGCACCGGTCCTCGCCACCGTGGCACTCACCGGTGCCCTGACGGCCTGCGGCGCGGACGCGGGTTCCGGCGACAGCTCCACCACCGGGCACTCCGCACCGCCGTCGGCCCCCGTCGAGCACGAGGGTGCCACCGTGGTCACCGACGTGCCGTCCGACGAGGTGGCCGAGGGTTTCGTCGAACGGTACATCTACCCCGTGCGCGACGGCGCGCCGGACCCCACGCAGAACTGGGCGGACCTCTACCTCCCCACCGGGGACGACGACGGGGACACCGACGGGGACACCGGGACCACTCCCGAGGAGGACACCGTCCCGCTGGTCGTGTTCATCCACGGCGGTGCCTGGCACGGCGGCGCACCGGGGTCACGGCACATCGCCGCCGACCTCGCCGCCCGCGGTCTGGCGGTGCTCAACGTGGAGTACCGTGACGTCAGCGACGGAGGCGGCTGGCCGCAGACCTTCACCGACGTCGCCGACGCCCTCGACTACGTCCCGTCCATCGACAGGCTGCACCCGGAGATCACCACCGACGACGAGACGGTGGTCGGGCACAGCGCCGGCGCGCAGCTCGCCGCCTGGGCGGGCACCCGCGGCGACCTGGAGACCGGCACGTTGGGGGCGGACCCGAAGTTCACCCCGACCCGGGTGGTGTCGCTCTCCGGTCCCCTGGACCTGGTGTGGGCCGCCGAGCACGGCGACGAGAACATCGTCAAGGCCATGAAGGGCACCCCGGAGCAGCTCCCGGACCGTTACGACAGCGTGGACCCGATCCAGAACATCAACCGGCGCATCCCGGTCGTCGCGGTGCACGGCACGAAGGACACGCTCGTGCCGCCGGCGAACTCGCGGCACTACGTCGACGCGGTCACCCGCGACGGCGGCGACGCGAAGCTGGTGATGCTCCGCGACGAGGACCACACGTCCTTCCTGAAGTCCTCGTCACGGCACTACGCCCCGGTGCTCGAGATCATCCACCGGGTCACCACCCTGTCCCACGAGGAGCTCGGCGACCGGCTCGACGGGGAGACGACCGAGCTGGCCGAGCAACGGCCCGGAGCGTAGTCCGCCCCCGGGGTCAGGAGGTGTGGTGCACCGGGGCGAGCCGGTACACCGGGGTGTCCAGCCCCTCGTGGCGGGCGGCGAGCTGCAGCGCGAGGTAGCGCGAGTAGTGTCGGCCCTGGTGCAGGTTGCCGCCCATGAACCAGAGGTTGTCCTGCCGGGTCGGCTTCCACATGTTGCGCAGTTCGCCCTCCCACGGGCCGGGGTCCTTGGCGGTGTCGGAGCCCAGTCCCCAGCACTTGCCGACCTTGTCGGCGACCTCCGGGCTGATCAGCATCTCCGCCCAGCCGTTCATCGACCCGTAGCCGGTGGCCAGGACGACCACGTCGGCCTGCAGTTCGGTGCCGTCGGTGAGCACCACCCCGTCCGTGGTGTAGTGGTCGATGCCGACTCCGCTGTGCAGTTCGATGGAGCCGTCGGCGACGAGTTCGGAGGCGCCGACGTTGATGTAGTAGCCCGAGCCGCGCCGCAGGTACTTGAGGAACAGGCCGGACTCGTCCTCGCCGAAGTCCAGCATGAATCCGGCGTCCTCGAGCTGCCGGTAGAAGTCCGCGTCCTCCTCGCGCACCTTGTCGAAGGCCGCCTTCTGTCCGGCGGGCAGCAGCTTGTAGGGCCAGGAGGCGAAGAGCATGTCGGCGGTGTCGGTGTCGATCCCGGACTCCACGGCCTCCTCGGAGAACAGCGGTGAGGTGACGTGCCGGATGAAGGCGTCGGAGTTCACGATGTGCGTCGAGGACCGCTGGATCATCACCGGGTGCGCACCGTTGTCGTGCAGGTCCTTGCAGATGTCGTGGGCGGAGTTGTTCGCCCCGAGCACCACGACGCGCCGCCCCTTGTCGACCTCGCCGCCGGGGTGTTCGGAGGAGTGCCGGATCTCTCCGCGGAAGTCCTCCTCGCCGGGGAAGGACGGCTTGTTCGGCACCCCGGACATGCCGGTGGCCAGCACCAGCTGGGTGGGGTTGAGGACGACCTGTTCGCCGTCACGGGAGACGACGACCTCCCAGGTGCCGGAGCCCTCGTCGTAGGACGCCCTCTCGCAGGTGGTCTTCGTCCAGTAGTCCAGGTCCATGATGCCGGTGTAGTGCTCCAGCCAGTCCCCCATCTTGTCCTTCGGGGTGAACACCGGCCAGGTCGGCGGGAAGGGCAGGTAGGGGAGGTGGTCGTACCAGACCGGGTCGTGGAGGCACAGCGAGTGGTAGCGTCCGCGCCACTGGTCGCCGGGGCGGCCGGACTTCTCCACGACCAGGGTGGGCACGCCCTGGTGCTTGAGACGTGCGGCGAGGGCGATGCCGCCCTGGCCGCCTCCGACGATCAGCACGTAGGGCTGGTCCTCGTAGCCGAGACGTTCACGCCGTCGGGCGCGCTTGTCGGCCCAGTTGAGCTTCTCCGCCTCGGGCCCGTGTTCGACGCCCTTGGGACGGTTACGGCCCTTGGGTTCGGGCCGGCAGACGAGTTCGCGGGCGGAGGTCAGCAGTGTCCACACCTTGCCTCCGCGCAGCCGGACGATGGCCCGGGCCTTGAAGACCGGTGTGGTGAAGGTGACGGTCCCCCGGGTGACACCTTCGCCCTCGTCCGTGGCGTCCTCGACGACCAGGTCGGTGGCGCCGAGCCGGTCGTGGTTCTCCCGGACGAGGTCGGCTATCTCGTCGACGCCTTCCGCGGTGTGCAGGTTCCACGTGTAGACGACGAGGTCGCGCCAGAATCCGTCGGGTTCGAAGAGGTCTGTGACCGCGTCGGCGGCGGCCTGCGGGTCCGTGGCGTCGAGTGCGTCGGCGAAGGCGGTGAGCCAGTCGGTGACCTGCTGGTGGAGGGTGGTGTCGGTCGTGGCGGCTGTCATGGACCGGTGTCCTTTCGTTCGCGGGGTTCGGAGAGCGAGGGAGAGACTGGGGGAATGCAGAAGATGCAGGGGATACAGGAGAGGTTCAGGCGCCGGCGGAGTGTGTCCTGCGTCACACCTAGCCGACCCCGACAACGGTAGGAGCAGTCCCCGCCCCCTGACGACCACGCTGGAAACATCACTGTCCGGACATAATGATTCCTGTCGGAAGAAACCCGGTCACGCCGCCGACCACCCCCGTAGGCGACTCCGCCACGGGGGTGGCTACCTTCACCCCCGCGCGAGTGCCGCGATACGCCGGACGGCGTCCTCCACGGCCCACTCCGCGTCCGCCGCGTGCCCCTTGACCCCCGCGTCCAACTCCGCGACGATCTGGACTGCCGCCGCCACCGACGACGCCTTCCAGGACCGCGCCGAGCGGACGGTCTTCTCCAGCTTCCACGGCGGCATCCCGTACTCCCCCGCCTGCTGCCGGGGGTTGACCCGCGCACCGTGGACACGGGCGATGTCCCCCACCATGCCCGAGAGCGCCGACGCCAGCAGCACCGGGTGCACACCCAGCTGCAGTGCCCGGCGCGCCGACCCCAGCGCCTGGTCCGCCCGTCCGGCGACGGCGAGGTCGGAGACGTCGAAGCCGGAGACCTCCGCGGAGCCCTGGTAGTAGCGGTGCACGGTCTCCACGGTGACGTTGCCGTCGGTGTCGGCGACGAGCTGGCTGATCGCACTGGCCAGCTCCCGCAGGTCCGTGCCCACCGAGTCGAGGAGTGCGGCGGTGACGTCCGGGGTCACGCGCACCTTGTGGTCCCGGAACTCCTGCTCGACGAAGCTCTGCCGTTCCCGGCCCTTGAGCTCGGCGGCCGAGTGCACCTCGACCGTGCCTTTGGGCCCCTTCTTCGGCAGGGAGGTGACCAGGGACTTCTGCCGCCCCTTGCCGGTGTGCTGCAGGATCAGCACCACCCCGGGCGCCGGGTCGGACACGGCCATCTCGATCATGGCGACGGACTCCTTCGCCGCCTCCTCCACCCCGGTGACGACCACGATCCGGTCTTCGGCGAACAGGGACGGGCTGAGCAGTTCCGCCAGTTCACCGGCGTTGAGATCGGAGGTCCTGCGCATGTCGACCGGCAGGTCGTCGATCCCGGCGTGGGCGCGGGTGGCGGCGACGACACGGTGCCGGGCCCGTTCGGCGAGGAAGCTGTCGTTGCCGACGATGAGGTTCACCGGTGCCGGTGGGCGGGAGCTGGTTGCCATGGGTGCCAGTCTATCGCCCGGCGATTTTCCCGGCGCGACGTCCGGACGTGCACGGTATAGAGTGGTTCCATGCAGGTTGAACGGGTGGTGCCGAATGTCGTGGTCGCCGATCTGCCGCGGGCGGTCGCCGAGCACAGGGACGTCCTGGGGTTCGAGATCCTCATGGACCACGGCTGGATCGTCACCCTCGGTGATGACGCGGGTCACCAGCTCAGTCTCATGCCCGCCGACGCGACGGCCACGGTCTGCCCGGCCGTCTCGATCTTCGTCGACGACGTGTCCGTGGCACTGGAGCGGGTCACGGCCGCCGGCCTCGAGATCGTTCACCGGCTCACCGAGGAGCCGTGGGGCGTGACCCGTTTCTTCTACCGTGATTCGCAGGGCACCGTCATCAACGTCGGGATGCACACACCGCCGGGCGACTGACATAGGTCCAGTCACCTCCGCGTTCCGCAGAACAGGCCCCTGTCCACGATCCCGTCGGCGTACAACCCCTCGACCGCCCCCACGCTACCGAGCACCACCGTGCCGTCCCGGAAAGGAAACGCCACCGGAACCCCGCCCGGTGTACGGCTCGGCATCCCCCTGCTGCGACCACAGCCGGTCACCACGTACAGGTCGGGACGCTCCGGCGGTTGCGTGCCGTCCACCGCGTTCAACCGGTACTCGTGCAGCATGACTGCCGCTTCATCACCGACGACGATGACCTCAGCGTCCTCTCCTGCAGGTCCACGGAGTATCTCCGGTCCTCCCGACGCCGTCGGCCGCACACCCAGATACCAGTCGACCTCATCCAGGTCGTCGGCCCACACCCGCACCAGTGCGGTGTCCTTCCCCGTCGCCAGCGCGTAGGGCCCGGCCACCAGCACCCCGCGCTGCAGTCCGGCGGCCACCGCCGTCGCGGCGAGGAGCAGCACGGCCACCGCCCTGCGCCGCCACCGTGACGACACCACGACCAGCACCACCGCCGCAGCGACGAGCACCGTTCCCGCCGCGGCAGTCGCACCTCCCGGGGTGTGCAGCACCGGGACGCCGGACAGCACCCTCGCGACAGCGAGGATCCACCACGCCGGCAGCGCCGCCGGCCACAGCACCACCGTCGCCACCCCGGTGTGCACTCCGCCGACGAGCGCGCCGAGCATGCCGACCACCGTCACCGGCGGGACCGCCACCCCGACCAGCACATTGGCCAGCACCGCCGTCGGGGAGACCACCCCGGTCATCTGCACGATCACCGGTGCGGTCACCACGTCGGCCGCCAGACTCACCGCGAAGAGCCCCACGAGCATGGCCTGCCACCGGGCCGGCGGACGGTGGCGTCCGCACCGGGCTGTCCTGCGGTCCGTCCAGTACTGCAGTATCCGGCGGGTGATCAGCGGTGCGAGCGCCACGATGCCCGCGGTCGCCGCCACAGACAGGATGAACGCGTACTCCACCGCCAGCCCCGGGTCGACACCCAGAAGCACGATGACCGCCGCCGACAGGGCGGCGTAACCGTGGGCCCGGCGCGCCGACAGCGCCGCCATCAGCCCCACGGCCCCCATCACCGCGGCCCGCAGCACACTGGGCTCGGGACCGACGAGCACCACGAAGGCGAGCAGGCACAGGAAGGCCGCCAGGTAGCGTGACCACACCGGCCACCCCCACGCCGTCACCAGCACCAGCACACTGCCGGTGGCGATAGCGAGGTTCGCCCCGGAGATACCTTATTAGATAGGTGTCTCTGCTAGGCTACCCGCATGACACAGAATCACCAGGTCAGCACGGTAGCGGTCTATGCCAGGGAGTCGCACGGTCGGGATGAGGACTCGTCAATCTCCGTCGCGGACCAGGTCGACGCTGTCCAGGCGTGGGCTGACCGGGAGGGGTGGTCCGTGGTCACGATCATCAGAGACGTGGGGTCAGCGTCGCGGGGGTCACGACGACGACGCAGTCGGTTCGGTGAGCTCCTGGCGGTGGTCGAGAGTGGAACGGTCGACGCCGTCCTGGCCTGGGAGCAATCGCGTTTCGCCAGGTCAGATGCGGAGCGAGCAACACTGGAGGACGCCTGCGAGGACGCCGGTGTCCTCCTCGGGTACGGAGGTCGTCTGTACGACATGACCACCACGGATGACCGTCTGGCCTCGGGAATCACCGGTGTCGTGTCGACTGCGGAGAGTCGGCGGACGGCAGAGCGGATCAGGCGGCGGACGGCGGCGGCAGCACGGGAGGGCCGGGTCCACGGGAAGAATCTCTACGGCTTCACCAGGGAGTACGCGACCGATGACCGGGGTCACCGGACAGTGACAGCGGTTGTCGAGCATCCTGAGCAGGGTCCAGTGGTCAAGCGCATCTTCAGGGAGGCACTGGCCGGGTCGGGGTGCTACTCGATAGCCAAGGGCCTCAATGCCGATGGTGTTGCAACACGGAGACCGGTACGGTCCTCCACCCGGGTGCAGCAATGGACGGCAGAGGCGGCCCGTGAGGTACTGAGGAACCCCGCTTACGCGGGAAAGCGCGTGTATAACGGTGAGGTCGTCGGTGACGCCGTCTGGGATGGCCTGGTCACCGAGGAGGAGTTTTCCCAGGTACAGGCACTGCTGTCGGGTCGTAGCAGGCCCTCGCGCGGTTTCCGGCCACAGCATCTCTGCAGTGGTATCGCGCTGTGTGCCGTGTGTGGGTCGGTGATGACGACGGGCAAGCAGTACGCAGGTCGTCCTCGTCTGTCAGACGGGTCGCGGAACCCGAATCGAGAGATGTACCGGACCTATCAGTGCACAGGAAGTCAGAGTGGGGGCTCTGGATTCCACGTGTCGATGAAGGAGACACACCTCGACACCCTCGTCACCGAAGCCGTGATCGCCCGTCTGAGCAGGCCCGATTTCCTTGCCCTGACCAGCACAGATGATGACCTGGTAGATACCGAGCGGCAGCGGCTGATCGACGAGATCTCACGGATGCAGGCATATCTCGACCAGGTCCGGGCGCAGGCAGCGGAGACGCTGGACATCAGTGTGCTGCTGGATCAGGAGGCACGGGTGACACCCAGGATCGAGACACTAACCCGCGAGCTGGAGGACCTGTCTGGTGCGGACCCTGCGGTGGTCGCTCTGGCCGGTGCCGAGGATATCCGTGCAGCATGGGAGGGCCTGAATCTCGACCGTCGGCGTCACATCGTGAGGGCGCTCATGGTCCCGGTGGTCAGCCGGGCGGCGGTGCATGGCAGGAAGGGCATCGACCCGGATCGTGTGGAGATCAGGTGGCGATAATCCTGGGTAGACTAGCAGTTCTCAATAATGGAATATTCGGGGTAGACAAATGTTTTGATCAGGTGTAGACTAAGAGTCAATCCTCTTCAGTGACCGACACCGTCGGTCAGCTTGGCCCGACATCCCCTGGAGACACAGGCAGGAGGCCAGGGACACCGTGGGGCAGGGTGTCTGACCGTCGCTGACGGTTACGGCGGGCCGCGACGGAGGCCCGGTGCCGAGAGATTGCCTGGTAGGGGACACTCCCCGGGCTGGACCGCCGATTGGGTCTGGTAGCGCCACAGTGCGATGTGGACGAATACCAGGAGATTTGTCGTGTCCACACATACCCAGACGTCCAATGGCGTCGCAACCCTCACCATCTCGGCTGCCGCCCGATACCTGGAGTGCAGCGAGAAGAGTATCCGTCGCCGGATTCAGTCCGGTGACCTGCCGGCCTCGATGATCAACGGGACCTACCGCATCCGCCAGGTCGACCTGGACGCAATGCCGGCTATCGCCACCCGTGGTGCCAGGCACATGAGCCCCACCGATATCGCGAGTGGGCCGGTGAGATCGCACGCACCGCTCCCCCGCTGACGCAGGGCCGTGCCGCCGAGGTCGCCCGGATCCTGCAGGGGGTGGCGTAGATCATGACTCGGTGGCCGTTCACAGCGAAGATCGATCAACCGGCGCCCGATCCCGGCGAGCATCCCGGATGGAAACGACGGCTTGTCGACGACAACCCACGCGGTACGGTCAAGTCCCTTGTAGTGGTGTAACGCTTTGATCCTTCGTTTGAGGTTCTCAGGCGCTGAGTTCAAGTCCGGTACCCGTGTCGGCACTCACCTCCGCCCCCGTGCTCTCGATGGACGTGAGTCGGCACCGCGCGAGGACCTCAAGCCCGAGGTAGCGTCGCCCCTCGGCCCACTCATCGGTCTGCTCGGCCAACACGGCCCCCACCAGTCGCACAATCGCAGCACGGTTCGGGAAGATCCCCACACTATCGGTGCGCCTGCGGATCTCCCGATTGAGGCGCTCGGCGGGATTGTTCGACCAGATCTAGGACCACACGTCTTTCGGGAATGTCGCAAACGCCAGAATATCGACCCGGGCCGCGTCGAGGTGGTCATGAACGTTGGGCAGCTTCTCCCCCACGTAATCCAAGAGCCGGTCGAACTGCGCTTCTACCGCGGCCGCGTCGGGCTGGTCGTAGACGCTGTGGAGCATCGCTTTGACCGCTGGCCACATGCTCTTCGGGCAGATGCCCATGAGGTTGGCCGCGTAGTGCGTCCTGCACCGCTGCCAGACTGCGCCGGGCAGGTTCGCTGCGATCGCGTCCTTCAGACCGGCGTGGGCATCGCTGGTGACCAGGCGCACCCCACCCAGACCGCGGGCTGTGCGGTCGGCGAAGAACTCATTCCACGCCGTGCCGGTCTCACTGGTGGCCACACGCAGGCCGAGGACCTCCCGGTGGCCATCACCGTTGACCCCGGTCGCCACGAGCGCGACGGCGTTGACCACGCGCCCACCCTCGCGGACTTTCACCGTCAACGCGTCCGCGGCGACGAAGGTGAACGGACCAGCCTGATCGAGGGGCCGGTGGCGGAAGGCCTCGACCTGCTCGTCGAGATCAGCGGCCATACGTGAGACCTGGGACTTCGACAGGGCGTTGATGCCCAGCGTCTTCACCAGCTTGTCCATGCCGCGGGTGGAGACGCCTGCGAGGTAGCAGTCGGCGACGACGGTGATCAAGGCGGACTCGGCGCGTTTGCGCCGTTCGAGGAGCCATTCGGGGAAGTAGGTCCCAGTACGCAGCTTCGGTACGGCCACATCGATTGTGACGACCCGGGTGTCGAGTTCGCGGTGGCGGTAGCCGTTACGGCGCGTGGTCCGGTCCGGGGAAGGCTTGCCCCACTCGGCTCCTGCCACTGCGTCGGCGTCGGCGGAGAGCAGGGTGTTGATGATGGTCTGGAGCAGGGTGCGCATCATGTCTGGAGACGCTCCGGACAGGGCTTCACCGAGGAGGGGGTGAGGGTCGATAATGTGAGAAGCGGTCATCGTTGTGACTCCGTTCGAGGATTCTGTGGAAGGTTGACTCGAAGGACCACACGGTGGCCGCGCCCGTATCCGAGTGCGGGCCGCCGTGCGTTACACCACTCTATGGGGCTCTACTAGTGCTGTCAGGGCCGTCGGGTGTGTGGTGATGTCGGTGTGCATGGCAGATTGGTGTCCTTGTCGGGTGGGTCGGGGGCTGTGGTGCCCTCGCGACGGGTGGATTGTCCCCGTGGTACTCCACGGGGTGGATGCGTGACTAGGCCAGGGCGAAGGCACTCAGGGCTGAGACAGCTTCTGCGATGTCATCAGGATGTTGGCGCATCGCCCCGTTGACCAGGCGGAGTTCAATGTCCTCGCGGTCAACCAGGATGGTGTTGTTAATCCCGTGTCGCCAGGAAATCTGGTCAGTGTCGATGTGATGGGCGATGGTCTCCACCGCGATGCCAGTGGTGGTGGGCTGACCCCGTTTCGTAGGTCCGGTGGTTCTGAGAGTCGTCCTGTCGCCCGAGGGTTTGGGCAGGGAGACTGGTCAGATCATGTCCAACAGCAGGAAGCGTCACACCCCGGAACAGGTCGTCCGCAAGCTCGGGCAGGCCGACAGGATGCTCGCCGACGGCGCGGATGTCGCGGCGGTGTGCCGGGAGCTCGGGGTGTCCGAGCAGACGTACTACCGGTGGCGTAACCAGTACGGCGGGTTGAAGGCCGACGACGCGAAGCGCCTGAAGGAGCTCGAGAAGCAGAACGCGACGCTCAAGCGGCTGCTCGCCGAGGCGGAGTTGGAGAAGGCCGCGCTCAAGGAATTGGCTGAGGGAAACTTCTAGGCCCGGGCAGGCGCCGCGCCGCCGTCGCTCACCTGATCAGGACACTGCAGGTGAGTGAACGGATGGCGTGTCGTCTGGTCGGGCTGTCCCACTCCGCGTACCGGCGGCCGCTCAAGGGCGACACGACCGCAGACCCGGACCGGGCGTTGCGGGACTGGCTGCGTGCCTGGGCGAAGAAACACCCCCGTTACGGGTACCGACGCGCGTATCACGATGCGCGCGCCGAGGGCTGGGTCGTGAACCACAAGAAGATCCACCGCCTCTGGCGTGACGAGGGCCTCCGCGTCCCGCAGCAGCGGCGTCGCAAACGCGTCGGGTCCTCGACCGTCGACCCCGCAACAGCGGACGCGCCGAACGTGGTGTGGGCGGTGGACTTCCAGTTCGACGCCGACGAGCAGGGCCGGCCGATCAAGATCTGCTCGATCGTCGATGAGCACACCCGGGAATGCATCGGCGGGCTGGTCGAGCGGTCGATCACCGCCGACCGGCTCACCGCGCATCTCGAGGATCTCGTCGCCGTCCGCGGCGCTCCCGCTGTGCTCAGGTCCGACAACGGGCCGGAGTTCATCAGCGAAGCGATGGCCGACTGGGCAGGCACCCGCACCGGCCTGTCCTACATCCCACCGGGCTCGCCGTGGCGGAACGGGTACGTCGAGTCGTTCAACAGCCGGCTCCGCGACGAGTGCCTCAACATCAACAGCTTCTACTCGCTGCTGCACGCGCAGGTCGTGATCGGCGACTGGAAAGACGAGTACAACCATCACCGCCGGCACTCCTCGCTCGGCTACCTACCCCCCATCGAGTACGCTCAGCAATGCACCCATCACATCGACACCGACGACTCACAGAGCGTCCGGACCGAATGAAGGGGGGCGGCCCACTCACGCTCACCAAGAGCTGGAAAGTTGCGCTCCAGGGGGAGCGAACTCTAATCCTCGTAGTGCGATCCGAACGAGCGTCAGCGTTCTCAACGTTCACTGCCCTTTCGCCCGAAGCGTGCGAGCAGGTGCCATGCGTACTTCACGGTCTGCGGATCCTGTTTGCCGCTGCGTGCGGCCTCGGCAAGGCGATCGGGGGTCAACGTTCGCGCCAGGCTCTGGGCGACCCGCACCGGCTCCTCGCCTCGATAGTCTCGGTCCAACCAAGCGGTGTCGACGCGGAATCCGTGGTGGAACTCGATAGGGCAGCCGAGCTGCTCTGCGTACTCGTGAACGGCTCCGTCGCGATGGCAGGGGTCGAGCACGAGCGCCTCGACATGCGTGCCGAAGAACACCGGCCTGTGGACGTGGGCTTCGATGTAGTCATCGAGATAGTCCTGGCCTCCCTGGTCGGCGAGTTGCACGAGCCGTGGCAGTTCGACCTCCCCGCCCACTTCGGTGGGTTCGTGGACGCTGTCGGGGAAGCAGAAGGTCGACCAGGCTGTCGCTTCTGGCGTGAGGCGGAAATATGCGGACCCGAACCTCGGCGAACCGCCATAGAGGTCTCCCCTCCGGTTCCAGGCACCGTAGACCGGCCGCGTGTGAGCGGGGAGGCTGTCGTATCGCCCTACGAAGAGCCGGCTCTCCCACCGGAATCGATCACCACCCGGATGCGCGGTCAACCCACCGTTGCTCGTACCGGTCTCGAACTGGGACCGATATCTGCCGTCGTGCACCATCGACTCGATGACCAGACCGTCGCGATACGGCCAGTCGGGATGGAACTGCAGCGTCACGCGGGCCACTCGTCGGGCGAGACCGCCCGGGGCACTGCCAGGATCCGCGTCAGGCGTTGTCATGCATCTTCCTTGCTTCGATTGGATCGACTCGCTAATATTAACGGCTATGCAACTAATCGCTAGTCTGCGAACCGTGGAACATGATGGCAAACCGCGAAACTCGTGACCCCGTAGCCGGCCAGCCTGGCTCATCCGTCCGTCGCATGGCGGCCCAAGCGTCGACGCTCGAACTGATCCTGCACCCGCTGAGGTTGCGGATTCTGCAAGCGATGACAGGACGGACCATGACCACCGCGGAGCTTGCCGGACTCTTCGATGATGTCGCTGCTGCAACTGTCTATCGGCATGTCAACACCCTCCTGGATGCCGGGGTGTTGACGATCGTGTCCGAACGACGGGTGCGTGGGGCGGTGGAGCGCACGCTCGCGCTCGTCGAAGATGCGGCACAGATGAACGCCGAGGACGCCGCGCAGATGTCCGAGGAGCAGCATCGGCAGGCGTTCACCGTGTTCCTTGCTCATCAGGCGGCCGAGTTCGACCGTTTCATCGCACGCGACGATGAAGCGGCGATGCCGCTGTTCGGTTACGGGCAAACCATCCTGCACCTGACTGAGGACGATCTCGGCGACGTCCAGGAGCAGCTCAGGACCGTTCTCGAACCCTATCTCCGCTCGCGCGGCGGTCTTGACGAACATAGAGTCAGCCTGGCGACGCTCCTTATCCCGGAAAGTACAAGCCAGGACGACTGACGCACCACGGTTGCCGCCATGAGAATGGCGACTACCCGAGATGAAGAGGAGCCACTCGATATGCCTCTGGAACAGCTCATGTCTCTGGGCTCGGCCCGTCCGATCGTCCGGTGGGGCGAAGACGATGTGCTACATCGGCCGGCCAGGCGGGTCACAGACTTCGGCCCCGATCTGTGGAAACTGCTCTGCGACATGTTCGCCACGAACACCGCCGCGGACGGCGCCGGTCTGGCTGCACCGCAGATCGGCGTGGACCTTGCCGTGTTCGTCTACGAATGCCACGACGCCTTTGGCCGCGAGCGCCGGGGCCTCGTCTGCAACCCCACGATCGCGCTCGCCGCAGAACCGGAAGAAGAAATCCTTGGAGAGGGGTGCCTCTCGCTTCCCGGCGCATACCTGCCGGTCTCTCGCCCCGGTTTTGCCGTTTGCCACGGCTATAACCAGTTTGGTGAGCCCATCAAGGTCGCCGGAAACGGAACCCTCGCACGGTGCCTGCAGCACGAGACCGACCACATCAATGGCATCGTGATGGAAGACCATCTCACGCCGGCTGAGCGCCGCGACATCCACCGCCAGCATAAGAAGATCGCCAAGCGATACCCCCGCACCTGGCCCGCGTAGGCCATCTCCTCGTACCCGCTGCGAGGCGCTCGGCAAGCATCGGGTCTCGCCGGGCGTCGTCCATGCGGCAGTCCTTACAGCCGGAAGTCCCGCAGACTCCGATTCGAGGCCACGAGAAGCGATGCTGGGAGCGCGAGCGCACCTGGGCCGTCCCCTTCATTCGGTCCGGACGCTCTGCGAGTCGTCGGTGTCGATGTGATGGGTGCATTGCCGAGCATAGTCCACCGGCGCGAGGTAGCCCAGGGATGAGTGCTTGCGGTGATGGTTGTACTCGGTCTTCCAGTCGTCGATCACGACCTGGGCGTGCAGCAGTGAGTAGAAACTGGTGATGTTCAGGCACTCGTCGCGGATTCGGCTGTTGAACGACTCGACGAACCCATTGCGCCATGGGGAGCCCGGCGGAATGTAGAACAACCCCGTACATGTTCCGGCCCAGTCGGCCATCGCCTGGCTGATGAACTCCGGACCGTTGTCCGACCTGAGCACCGCCGGGGCGCCGCGAACGGCGACGAGGCCGTCAAGGTGTGCGGTGAGCCGCTCAGCGGTGATAGACCGTTCGACCAGACCGCCGATGCATTCCCTGGTGTGCTCATCGACGATGGAGCAGATCTTGACCGCCCGGCCCTGTTCGTCGGAATCGAACTGGAAGTCCACCGCCCACACCACGTTCGGGGCGTGCGCTGTGGGCGCATTGACAGTCGAGGACCCAACGCGCTTGCGGCGACGCCGCTGCGGGACACGTAGGCCCTCGTCACGCCACAGGCGTTGGATCTTCTTATGGTTCACGACCCAGCCCTCGGCGCGGGCATCATGATATGCCCGGCGGTACCCGTATCGTGGGTGACTGCGCGCCCAGTCGCGCAACCAATCGCGTAATGCCCGGTCTGGGTCGGCGGCCATCTCTCCTTTGAGCCCGCGGCGGTAGGCGGACCTGCTCAGCCCGGACACACGGCACGCCATGCGTTCGCTCACCTGCAGTGTTCTGATCAAGTGAGTGACGCCAGCGCGGCGTCTGCCCGGGCCTAGAAGTTTCCCTCCGCCAGCTCCTTGAGCGCGGCTTTCTCCAGTTCCGCTTCCGCGAGCAGGCGTTTGAGTGTGGTGTTCTGCTTCTGAAGGTGCTTGAGGCGTTTGGCGTCATCGGCGTTGAGCTCGCCGTAGCGTTTCCTCCACCGGTAGTAGGTCGGTTCGGAGACTCCGAGGTCTCGGCATACCCCGGCGATGTCGGTGCCTTCGGTGATCATCTTGTCGGCGTGGCTGAGCTTGCGCACGATCTGTTCTGGGGTGTGACGTTTCGGTCTGTTCGTCATGGTGGTGACCAGTCTTTCTGCCCGTTGCTGTGGGCGGTAAGACGACTATCATAACCACCGGACCTAATAGATGGGGTCAGCCCAGTGTCGACCATCTGCGTATGCAGACACCGTCACATAGACTGCTCCAGCCACATCGTCTTTCTCCCCGTCCACCATCGCCTGCCACAGGTCGCTAAGGCGATAGTCGTGATCGAACCGGGCAGCGACGGCCCAGTGACATTCCGGAGCCCAGAGATCACGGAACATCTGCTGCGTTACTTCCACTGGGGGCATATCTCTACGAAGGATACGGTGCCACCAGCCCATCGAGGGGCGGATCGCAATCGAGCTCGCCTTCTCTTTCACCCTCCACACACATGGATCGTCGAAGTAGGCCATGCTGACCTCGGGCCGCAAGATAAACGTCGAAGAATGTCCATTATTCATAGAACAACCTAACTACATATCCCGGAGTCAGGCAAGACCTAGTTCTAGCTCGCATACGGTCAGTCGCTCGTCAGAGGGACTAACCTGCACCTCGGGGCGTTGTTGTGGGACAATAAGCCGATGGAAGCAATAGTAGACAACAACCAGGACGAGCCACCCGTCGTCTTCATCTCATACTCGCGGGCGAGCGAAGAACACGCTGCCTGGGTGAGATCGCTAGCCAGTCGCCTGCGTGCCAACAAGGTCGATGTCCACCTTGACCTGTGGGATGTTCGTCTCGGTCACGACCTAGACCTGTACATGGAGAAGTACGGTGACACTTCAGTCCGTGTCTTGGTCATCCTCTCGGACGATTACGGGCGCAAGGCCGACGCCCGGGGAGAGCAACACTCCGGCGTAGGGACGGAAACAACCGTCATGTCCCGGACTGTCTATAGGGAACCGGATTCGAACCGCGTGATACCGATTGTCCCTGACTCTGGAGCCACTACGGGTGCCCCGATTCTTCCTCGAGACCTTGGAAATCGGTCATGGGTGGACTTCCGCGAAGACTACGATACCGCGTTCGAGAAGTTATTGAGGGAGCTGCATGGTGTCCCGATAGAAAGTGCACCGCCACTGGGAAAGAACCCATTTGCGAACGCTACTGAGTGGCAGGCTAGGGCCAACATCAGAAATTCCCCTTCAAACTGGCATGACGCCCGGCTGAAGGGACAGATCGAGATAAATCTGCATGAGAACGGCGGGCGATACTCTATCGGCGCTGGCGATGCCTGCTTCGATTTACACCTTGACTACCCGTGGAATGCGGACAGCTCTCATCGACCACAGGATGTACGGCACTACAGTGGGCGTATCGCCGATAATGGAAGGATCGGGCTGATTCCGGCCAGTACGCAACAGGCCGAGCGTTTTGAAGACCTGTCCATGCTCTCGATGAGCAATGACAGCGAGATTTCCCACCCTGGCGACATCATCGTGATGATGAACCACCAAGGATACTGGGCGCTGCTCATTCTTGATGAGGTCGTGTTCCGGGACTCCACGCGTTGCGACCAACCGATCGCGCTGCTGCGGTTCGTGATCGCATCTGACCGGACCGCTTCCCTGAATCCCGATGATCTTCCGGCTAGAGACTCATGACCGGGGTTCATAAAACGACCGTTAAATGAACGGTCCGGACCGTGGGGCTCCGAATCGGGAACTTGCAGGAGCGCCTGTTCATTTAGTCGTTCATTTACTGGTACACTCCCGCGCAGTACACGAACACGGTATATGAACAAAAGAGGGCGAACCTATGGCACTGATTGGTCTTGTCCGGGTCTCCACGAGCACACAGGACACCCGCCGGCAGCACGACGCTCTCGATCCGATCTGCATCCAGGTGTTCGAGGAGAAAGTCAGCGGCACGCTCGCGGTCGACCGTCGCCCCGGTCTCACCGCAGCATTGAACTACCTCCGACCCGACACCGACGACATGCTCACCGTCCAGGAAGTCGACCGACTCGGCCGCAACCTCCTGGAGGGACTGATCACCCTCAACGATCTCTTCGAGCGCGGCATCTCTGTGAAAGTCCTCGACGGCATCGCCGCCGGCGAACACACCGAACGCTCCCTCATCCTGGACCTCGCACTGGCACTCGCGGAAGATCGCCGACGGGACATCTCCCGCAAGACTCGCAGTGGACTCGACGCCGCCCGCCAACGCGGGAAGGTCGGCGGCCGCCCTCCCCTAAGCGATGACACCCGTCGGGTAATCCTCAGCAGGCACAACGACGGCGAATCCATCCGTCAGATCTCCCGAGAGATCGGCGTCTCCGTCGGCGCTGTGCACAAGATCATCGCCGCGACCCGACTCTAGCTTCCCCTCCACCATTGTGGGTCCACACATGAGCGTGGACCTCGCGCGCGGGCGAGCACCAGGGGGCCACGCAGTGAGTGAGGAGGGTGATAGACCTGACCGCTCCGAGGGTCATTCCTGCATGTCATTGGGCATATGCGTGCGGGCTCACTGGCGTCAGAACACCCCGGTGTTATTCTGACCCCCGAGCGTGCAGAGAGGTCTCGCACAGGACACCGCTTCGCGGTGAACGACGCGGGCCTGGAGCGCTCCCTGGGATTGTGCGCAGTGACTCCCCGCCTGGCTCGGAGTCCGCCTGCGCGCGGGAACCGGGCATGTGGACATGCGGGTACAAGCGTCTACTCCACGCGCAACCGCAGGGCATGTTTTTCCGTCACCTAGGGCGTGTCTCCCAATAGGCGTACCCAGGACAGGATCGAACAGAGTGTGACGGCGGCGCGGTAGGTGATCGCGAGTTTGTCGTAACGGGTGGCCAGGGCTCGCCATTGATTGGCCAGGGCGAAGGATCGTTCGACGAC
>NZ_JALAGY010000058.1 GCF_022712195.1 Corynebacterium sp.
CGAAACCTATAGAGTTCTGGGTCGCACCGGTACTACACGGTGCTTGCGGATGTAGCGCAGTTGGTAGCGCATAACCTTGCCAAGGTTAGGGTCGCGAGTTCGAGTCTCGTCATCCGCTCCACTCCCCCGGTGGCACCTTCACGGTGTCGTCGTGGTGTGAGTTCCCGCGCGTTTAGCTCAGCGGGAGAGCGCTTCCCTGACACGGAAGAGGTCACTGGTTCGATCCCAGTATCGCGCACGGACAGTCCCCCACGGGGCTGCTCAACAGCAGGACAATGCGGATGTAGCGCAGTTGGTAGCGCATAACCTTGCCAAGGTTAGGGTCGCGAGTTCGAGTCTCGTCATCCGCTCCACTCACGAAGGGCCCACCGACCACCGTCGGTGGGCCCTTCGCCGTGTCCGCACGCCCGCCCCGTCAGACGGGAGGGACGCGTGGCGGTCCACCGTTTCCGCCGGACAGTCACTAGAATTCGCACAGTGACTGCACAGATGACCCCGGGCGGTGCCACACCAGGCGCCACAGACACCGACAGCACCCGTACCGGCCGCTACGGCAGACTGTCCGGTTATCTCCGCACCCCCGCAGGCGCCCTCACCATGGCCGCCTGGCCACTGGCCTTCTTCACCATGCTCCACCGGATGTTCCTGCACCCGCAGAACAACCACCCCACCGACGACTTCACCACGGTCTGGAACGCCCTCCACCGGTTCCTCGACGGCGTGCCCGTCTACGACGAGAACTACAGTTTCGTCGACCCCCACTACCTCTACTCCCCCGGCGGAACACTCCTGCTCAGCCCACTGGCCCTGCTTCCGTCCTGGGACGCAGGCCGGATCCTGTTCATCTTCGCCAACGGGGCGGCGGTGTTCCTGGCCCTGGCCGTCCTGACGAAACTGGCCAGGCGTCCGCTCACCGGGCCCGTCCTCCCTGTCGCCGCCTTCCTTGTCTTCTCCACGGAGTCGGTGACCAACACCCTGCTGTTCTCCAACGTCAACGGCGTGCTTTTGCTCGTCGAAGTCGTCTTCCTCTGGCTGCTGCTCGTCGGGTCCGGCGACGTCTCCTGGCGGTTCGGGGCGGGGACGGGCACCCGCAGTACCGCAGCGGCCGTGCTCGCCGGCATCGCGGTCGGCCTGGCGGTCACCGTCAAACCCCAGTTCGCCGTCCTGCTGTTCCTCCCGCTGGTGAAGCGGCAGTGGACGGCGCTGGCCTCCGCCGTCGCCGTCCCGGTGGTGTTCAACCTCGCCGCCTGGCCACTGATGAACCAGCCCGCCGACTACTTCGACAAGCTGATGCCCTACCTCAGCGAGGTACGCGACTACGCGAACTCCTCGATCTCCGGTGTGGGGGTCTACTTCGGGATGGGCGACTGGTTCATCCTGACCCTGCGGGGCCTCAGCGCGCTCGCCGTCGCCGTCGCCGTTCTCGGACTGCTGCGGTGGCGGAACTCCGACCCGCTGATGTGGGCGTCGACCACCACCGGCATCCTGATGACCGGGGTATTCCTGGTCAGTTCACTCGGCCAGATGTACTACTCCATGATGCTGCTGCCGATGATCTTCACGGTCTTCTGCCGGCTGTCGGTGATGCACAACCCGGTCACCTGGATCGGCGTCTACTGGTGCATGTCCGGCGACTCCTGGAACTCCGACCGGTGGGAGTGGCCGGGGCGTATCGTCGAGTACACCCGCGGGACCGTCGGCTGGGGACTGATCGTCCTCACGGCGGCGACGACAGTGGTCGTCTGGCTCGTCACCGACTGGCGACGGCAGCACCGCGGGGGTGCCGTCACGGCGGCACAAGAGACAACCGAGGAACACCAACGGGAACAGAGGTAACCGCGATGACCGAGAACCGGCCCGACGTCCGTCCGCTCGAGGACTTCTCCGCACTCACCGACGACCAGTGGCGTGAACGCCTGTCGCCGGAGGAGTTCCAGGTCCTGCGGAACTCCGCCACGGAGCGGCCCTACACCAGTGAGTACACCGACTCCGAGGCCGAAGGCGTCTACCTGTGCCGCGGCTGCGGTACAGAGCTCTTCCGCTCCACCGAGAAGTTCCACTCCCACTGCGGCTGGCCGTCCTTCTTCGACCCCGCGGACTCCGACGCGGTCGAGACACGGGTGGACGACTCACTGGGCACCAGGCGGACCGAGGTCGTCTGCGCCACCTGTGGCGGCCACCTCGGCCACGTCTTCGAGGGCGAGGGGTACGACACCCCCACCGACCTGCGTTACTGCATCAACGGGATCGCCCTGCGGCTCAGGGAAGACTGACCGTCAGGGCAGTTCGGCGATGAAGGCGGAGAGCTCGGCGGCGTCCCCGTTGACCCGGCGCCCGGTGAAGAAGGGCACCTCCTCGCGGACGTGCCGTCGGGCCTCGGTGTAGCGCATCTTGTACATAAGGTCGACGATGCGGTCCAACGTCGGGCTCTCGAAGGCGAGGATCCACTCGTAGTCGCCCAGGGCGAAGGCCGGGACCGTGTTCGCCCGCACCTCGTCGAAGCCACGCGCAGCCATGCCGTGCTCGGCGAGGATCGTCCGACGCTCCTTGTCGGGCAGGAGGTACCACTCGTAGGAGCGCACGAACGGGTACACCGCGACCCAGTCGCCGGGATCCTCCCCCATGATGAACGACGGCAGGTGTGACTTGTTGAACTCGGCGGGTCGGTGCAGGGCGGAGTTCGACCAGTAGCCGTCGCAGCACCGGCCCACCGTGGTCTCTCGGAGGAATCGGCGGTAGGCCCGCTGCAGGTCCTCGAACTTCTCCGCGTGCCACCAGATCATGATGTCCGCTTCCGCACGCTGCCCGGTGAGGTCGTAGACGCCCCGGACGGTGAGCTCCTCGTCGTCGAAGGACGCGAGGAACGCCTCCAGGTCCGCGGCGGCGGCCGCCCGGGCCTCCCCGTCGTCCGGCAGCTCACCGTTGCGGACGGTGAACACCGACCACATCGTGTACTGCAGTTTCTCGTTGAGCTCCCTGAAATCGAGCTTCGCCATGCTGTCCGTCCACCTGTCCTTGTCCGTCGACCTGTCTGAATGTCTCCCCGCCGATCTTAGCCACTGAGGGCCGCTGGCCTCCGGCGGGCGGGAACGCCGGGGCCCGGGTTGCTGTCAGAGCTCGTCAAAGCTCGTCCGCGATCTTGCGGGCCGCCGACCGACCGCTCTCCGCGCACGCCGGCACTCCCACGCCCCGCAGGTAGGCACCTGCCACCGCGATCCGCGGAACCTCGCCCACCGCCGCCTCGGCGACTCCCATGAGCTCGGTGTGGCCCACCCCGTAGACGGGGAGGCCACCCCACCACCGCTGCACGAAAGTCTCGCTGGGCCGACGGGTGACTCCGGTGACCTGCGCCAGGTCCTCGACGGCGTAGTCCACCAGAGTCTCGTCGTCGGCGTCGAGGAGTCCGGGGTCCCGGTACGTTCCGAAACTGGCGCGCACGAAGCCGCCGCCTGCGCCGAGATGCTCACCCAGGTGCGGCCACTTACGGGAGGAGAAGGTGAAGGCCTTGGCGTGCGTGGGCCCGTCCTCGCCGATGAGGATGCCCGAGCGTTCCGGCAGCCCCACGGGGCCGTCCGTGCCGGAGTAGCTCATGCCGACCACCACCGAGCTGGCCAGCTCGACACCTCCGAGGATGTCCGCCGCATCGGGGACGAGGTCCTCGAGCAGCACAGAGGCGGTCGGAGCAGGAGTGGCCACGACCACGGCGTCCACCGTGCCGACCGGCTCCAGGTAGATCCGGCCGTTGAGCCGTCCGATCTCCTCCACCTGGGTGTCGACGTGGATGTCCGCACCCGACAGCTCCACCAGACGGGTGATCAGCGTGCGGTAGCCCGAGGCCAGTGAGTTGAACGCCGGTCCGGCGGCCTCACCGGAGGCGGCCGCCCGCAACGCCCGTGCCTCGGCGACGGCCGTGGACAGGTGGACGTCCTCTCCCCTGGCGGCCAGGTCGTCCATCGCCTCCGCGACCGCCGGGACGGTCGCCCGGAGACCGAGGTCGTCCGCCGAGCAGGAGTACACCCCGCCCAGCATCGGCGACACCAGCCGCTCGACGACCTCGTCACAGTACCGTCGACGAACCAGCTCGCCGACGTTCACGTCGTCGCCGACCACCCACGGCAGGGGGGCTCCCTCGCGTTCGGCGTCCACCGCCCGCCGTCCACGGTCACTGAGCACCCCGGCGACGTCCTCGCCGGTGGCCGGGATCCCCATGACGGTGGCCGGCGGAATGTCGACGAGCTCGCCGTCGACCAGGAACGCACTCGGGGCGCCCGAGGGTGTGCGCAGCTCATCGCCGAGACCGAGGTCCCCGACAAGCTGCGCCATCCCGGTGTGTCGGGTCAGGAAAGCCTCGGCCCCCATGTCCACCGGACCGGTGGCGAAGTCCACGGTCTTGAGCTTGCCTCCCAACCTGCCGTACGCCTCGAGGACGAGGATCTGCGCCCCGGGACCGAGCCGACGCCGCAGTTCCCAGGCGGCGAACATGCCCGACACGCCGCCGCCGATCACGGCGACGCGTGGTCCGGTGGTCTGCCCGGTGTCCGTCACTGTCCGTGCACCTCCGCGAATGCCCTGGTGATCGCGTCCGGGTCGGTCTCGGGGAGGACACCGTGCCCGAGGTTGAAGATGTGCCCGACGGCGTCACCGGCGGCCACGGCCCGGTCGGCCTCCCCGCAGACCCGCGCGACCTGCTCGCTGATGACGTCCGGCCCGGCCAGGAGGATCGCCGGGTCCAGGTTGCCCTGGATCGCCCGGACACACCGTCCGGCCGGCACCCGCTGGTCCCCGGCTGCGTGGGCGTCGGTCAGGGAGGCGGTGACACGCCGGGCCGCGACGTCCAACGGGGTCTTCCAGTCCACACCGATGACGTCCGGGCCCACCGCGGCCATCTCACCGAGCAGCTCCCCGGTGTTCACACCGAAGTGGGTCACCGGGACCCCGTAGGGTCGTACCGCGTCGATGATCCGGCGCGAGTACGGTGCGACGAACTCCCGGTAGTCACGCAGACTGAGGAATCCGGCCCAGGAGTCGAAGAGCTGGACGGCGTCCGCCCCCGCCTCGATCTGCACCTGCAGGAACCGCACCACCGTGGGTGTCAGTTTCTCCATCAGGGCGTGCCACAGCTGCGGCTGCGAGTACATCATCGCCTTGGTCACACCGTGGTTCTTCGACGGGCCCCCCTCGATCAGGTAGGACGCCAGGGTGAACGGCGCCCCGGCGAAGCCGATGAGCACCTGGTCGTCGCGCAGTTCCCCGAGGATCCCGGCGATCCCCTCCACGACGGCACCGAGCTGGGACGGATCGACGACGGGCAGGGCGTCCACGGCCTCGGCCGTACGCACCGGCGACTCCAGCACGGGCCCACGTCCGGCGACGATGTCGACGCCCACCCCGGCGGCCTTCAGCGGCACGACGATGTCGGAGAAGAGGATGGCGGCGTCCGCGTCATGGCGGCGCACCGGCTGCAGGGTGATCTCCGCGAGCAGGTCCGGGCGGAAACAGGAGTCGAGCATCCCGACGTCCCTGCGGATCTCGCGGTACTCGGGCAGCGACCGGCCGGCCTGACGCATCATCCACACCGGACGACGGGAGGGGGTGTCGCCCCGCACCGCCGCCAGCAGGGGGGCGTCGGAGGAGGCGCGACGGGCGGATCGTGCCGCGACGACCGCCTCTTCAGTCGGACGGAGATCGGCGGTGCCGACCGGGGACGGATTCTGGTCAACCATGTCTCCAGATTATGCCAGTCCGACGGTGAAGTGGAGCAGCGACGGCGCGCCTGCACCACATGCCGGCGACCGACGGTTATGTTGACCCCTGTGAGCGTTGATTCAGAGACGACAGGTACACCGGGTCCGGCTGCGACGGCCGACGGCACGGCGGCTGTTCCCGGCCCGTTCCGGGAGGCGGTCACCTCCATGCACGCTGCACCGGTCCGCAGCGGCATCACCGTGACCGACATCCGTCCGCCACGGAAACTCGCCCCCTACAGCCATGCGATCGGCCTGGAGGTCGACCGATTACAGGGCGGAGCCGCCACCCCCGGGGTTGTCGGGCACGACGGTGGGGAAGCCGCCGTGCCCACAGACTCCGACGGAGACGCCTTCGGCAGGCTCATCCTCCTCCACGACCCCCGCGGCGCCGAGGGGCCGGGGATGATGAAGCTGGTCGCCTACATCCAGGCCGACCTCGACTCCGCGGTCGCCGAGGACCCCCTGCTCCCCGAGGTCGCCTGGGACTGGCTGACCGAGGGGTTGGCGGGGAACTCCTTCAGCGACCTCGGGGGCACCGTCACCGCCACGGCCTCCAGCAGGTTCGGTGACATCGGCGGACCGGCCAACGCCTTCCAGCTGGAGATGCGGGCGTCCTGGACCGCCGACGACGTCGACCTCGCCGGACACGTCACCGCCTTCTCCAAGGTGCTGGCCAATGTCGCCGGTCTTCCTCCCGAAGGAGTGACCTCCCTCCGCAGTCGGTAAGGTGACTGCTGTGGCTGAACACCTCTCCTCCCCCCGCGGCGGCGTGCCCGCCCTGTCCGACACCACGGCGTCGGTCCGGGCCGTCACCGAGTCGCTCTCCCGCGGGCGCGGCCCCGTCGCCGTCGACACGGAGCGCGCGTCAGGCTTCCGCTTCAACGACCGTGCCTTCCTGGTGCAACTGCGCCGGGAAGGCGCGGGCACTCACCTGGTGGACCCCGCCGCGGTACCGGAGGCCGGGGAGATCCTGGCACCCCTGATGGACGGGACCCCGTGGATCCTGCACGCCGCACACAGTGACCTGCCCGCACTGACGTCGCTGGGCTGGACCACCCCTGAACTCCACGACACCCAGATCGCCGGGCGGCTGCTCGGCTACGGCCAGATCGGCCTGGCCGGCATGCTGGAGGAGTTCCTCGGGGTGACGGTGGCCAAGGACAAGGGGCGCGAGGACTGGTCGGCCCGGCCCATCCCGGACGCCATGCTGTCCTATGCCGCGCTGGACGTGGAACTGCTCATCGAGCTGCGTGACGTCACCCTGTCGCGGCTCGAGGCCCTCGGCCGCGGTGACTGGTACCGCCAGGAGTGCGAGCACGTCCGCGCCGCCTGGTCCTTCCCCGTTCCGGAGCCCGACTGGCGTCGACTCCGGGGCATCGGCCATGTCCGGGACCCCCGGGGGCTGGAGGTCGTGCGCCGGCTCGTCGCCGCCCGGACCTCCGTGGCCCGTGCCAGGGACGTGCCGCCGGAGCATGTGCTGCGCAGCTCGTCGATCCTCGACCTCGCCCAGCAGCCCGGTCAGGCGGACCGGCGACTCGGCCGGGAGGTCTCCGGGGCGTCCCGCCTGGCCCGCTCGTCGCGGGGCAAGGCCGTGGCACGCGAACTGACCACAGTACTCTCCACGGCGGTTCGCGAAGCTGTGACGGCGGACGCGTCGACCCTGCCCGACCGCCCGAGGACCTCGGGGGGCCGGCCCGACCACCGCACCTGGGAACGTGACCACCCGGTCGCCCACCGCCTGTCGGAGGGGTTCCGTGCATCGCTGTCCGGCGTCTCCACCCGGACCGGGATCCGTGCCGAGGACCTTCTGACGGTGCGGGGCCTGCGCGCGGTGGCGTGGGACGTCTCCTGCGCGTTGCACGGCCCCTCGGCAGACTCTGTCGCTGATCCCGTCAGCAGGCTGGAGGAGATGCTGGGCAGCGCCCTCGAGGCGACCGGCTGCCGACGGTGGCAGTGCGACCTGCTCATCGACGCGTTCCTGCCCGTCCTCGCGGACGAGCCGGGCGCCCCCGTCAGCTGAGGTCGGACGCCCCGCTACGCCGGCGGACCTCGAGTGCTGCCCACCGCCGGACCCGCTCTACCACGGAGTCGGTGTCCAGTCCCAGCTCAGCGAGCACCTCGTTGCGTGAACCGTGGGCAAGGAAGCGCTGGTCGATGCCGAGGTAACGCACCGGTGTGGAGACCGCGGCCTCCGACGCGGCACGGGCGAGCATCTGGCCCGCCCCGCCGTGGACGCCGTTGTCCTCGACAGTGACCACCAGGTCGGCCTCCCTGACACGGTCGACGACCGAGGGCGCCACCGGGGTGACCCACACCGGGTCGATCACGCTCACCTCGTGGCCGTCAGCCGCGAGTGCCCCAGCGGCGGCCAGCGACTGTGCGGTCAGCGGGCCGTAGTTGACCACCAGGACCCGCAGCGTGTCGGCGGAGGGGACGACCTGCTCCTGCGGGGAGACCAGTACGTCGTAGTCCGCACAGGATTCCACGGCCGGCACGTCCGGCGGGACCGCCCCCTTGGAGAACCTGACCACCGACGGGCCGTCCGACACCGCGACGCACCGGTCCAGGGCCTCGACGAGGCGCGTCCCGTCACGCGGGGCGGCGACCCGGATCCCCGGCACGACACCGGTGATCGACAGGTCCCACATCCCGTTGTGGCTTGCGCCGTCGGAGCCGGTGACACCGGCACGGTCCAGGACGAAGGTCACCGGCATGTGCAGCAGCGCCACGTCCATCAGCATCTGGTCGAAGGCCCGGTTGAGGAAAGTCGAGTACACGGCGACGACCGGGTGCAGGCCACCGAGGGCGAGACCCGCCGCAGAGGTCACCGCATGCTGTTCGGCGATGCCGACGTCGAATGTCCGCTCCGGGAACACCTCGGCGAACCGGGTGAGTCCGGTGGGCCCCGCCATCGCCGCGGTGATGGCGACGACGTCCTCCCGACGACGGCCGATCTCGATGAGCTCCTCGGCGAAGACGTCGGTCCAGCCGCGGGCGCTGACCTGCACCGCCCGGCCGGTCAGCGGGTCGATGACACCGGTGGAGTGCATCTGGTCGGCTTCGTCGTTCTCCGCCGGGGCGTAGCCGTTGCCCTTCTTGGTGACGATGTGCACGATGATCGGACCACCGTAGTCCCGGGCGTAGGTCAGGGCCGCCTCCACGGCACGGATGTCGTGGCCGTCGACCGGCCCCACGTACTTCAGGCCGAGGTTGCTGAACAGCTCCTGCGGGATGACCGCATGCTTGACCCCCTCCTTGAAACTGTGCAGCAGCTTGAAGGCGTGCTCTCCGACGGCGCCGAGGCGGCCCAGCGAGTTCTTCCCCTGCTCCATGACCTTGTCGTAGGCCGGCTGCATGCGCATCCCGGCCAGGGAGTGCGCCAGACCGCCGATGGTCGGTGAATACGACCTGCCGTTGTCGTTGACGATCACGGTCAAGGGGCGTTCCTTGCCTTCGGCTATGTTGTTCAAGGCCTCCCAGGCCATACCGCCGGTGAGCGCACCGTCACCGATGACGGCGGCGACCCTGCGTTCGCTCTGGCCGGTCAGCTCGAAGGCCTTGGCCAGCCCGTCGGCGTAGGACAACGAGGCCGACGCATGGGAGGACTCGGTCCAGTCGTGCGGGCTCTCCGCCCGGTCCGGGTAGCCTGACAGCCCGTCGCGCTGCCGCAGCGTGTCGAAGAGGTTCCGACGCCCGGTGAGGATCTTGTGGACGTAGGACTGGTGGCCGGTGTCGAAGATGATCGGGTCCACCGGCGAGTCGAACACCCGGTGGAGCGCGATCGTCAACTCGACGACGCCGAGGTTCGGGCCAAGGTGACCACCGGTCGCCGACACCTTCTCGATGAGGAACTCCCTGATCTCACCTGCCAGGGTTTCCAGTTGTCCTGGAGTCAGCGTCCGGAGGTCCGCCGGTGACGATATCTGTTCAAGAATCGACATGCCCGTTCTCTCTTCTCCGTCCCTGTCTTCCCCCGTACCGGCGCCCGTGGTGGGGAGACCGGTGCCGGGGTACGACAACCTACGCTTCGTTCTTGCCGCCTGAGTCACAGGCACTCCGTCTATCTTACGGTCCTTCACCGCGTTCACGTCATCGGACCTCATTACCGCGTGTGACCGAGGGGTTCCCCGTCGTCGTCGTCCCGCCGGACGTACCGGACGAGAACCTCGACGTGGTGGGTCAGCCCGAAGGCGTCGACGACAGTGGCCGAGTCCGGGTGGTAACCGTGCCGGGCGAAGGCCGCGGCGTCCCTGGCCGCGGTCGCCGGGTCACAGCCGATGTGCAGCACCGTCCCCGGACGGTGGCCTGCGACGGCCTCGACGACCTTCGCCCCGGCCCCGGTGCGCGGCGGGTCCAGCACGACCACCGACAGCGGCCCACTGCCTGGAGCCGCACCGCGCAGGCCGCCGGTGCTCTCGGCGACATCCCCGGTGACGAACCGGACGTCCCGGCCCGCCAGGCTCTCCCGTCCCGCAGCGGTGGCGGGGGACGCGATGTCCACGCAGTCCACCGCGATACCCGGTGCGGCGTCGGTCAGCGCGGCGGCGAACACGCCGGCACCGCCGTAGAGGTCCCAGGCCAGCCCATCTGCGGACGGGGTGTTCTCCCGGACCCACCCGGAATACATCTCCGCCGCCCCCTGATGCGCCTGCCAGAACGCCTCGACAGGCACCCGCCAGGACACCCCGGCGACGGTACGGACGACCTCACCGGTTCCACCGAGGACACGCCTGCGCACCGGGCGCCGGGCCTGGCCCGGTCCCCACTTTGCCGCCCGCCCTCTGCGTCTCCGGCCGGCACGGGGCACCGGCGGCACCTCCACGACGCCTCGGACGCCGTCGTCTCCCAGGGCAACACACACCTCGGCGCCCGGGGTCAGGTCATACCCCGCGAGTTCCTCCGACAGGCCCTCCGCGAGGCCCGGTGCCCACTGGGCACAGCCGTTTCCGTCCAGTGCGACAACCCCGGACCCGTTGCGTTCACGCAGGCCCGCGCGACCGGCGTCGTCGACACCGAGCCGGACCCGCGTGCGGTAGCCGGTGAACGGCTCCAACGACCGGCTCTCCGGTCCCGCACCGTCCCGGAGTGCCCCCAGATCGACCCGCCCGATGCGCTGGAACTGCTCGGTCACGACCTGCGTCTTGAACGCCAGTGAGCCGTCCCGGTCGACGTGGTCGAGGTCGCAGCACCCCGCCCCCGCCGCGGCGGCGGGACACCGCGCCGCCACCCGGTGCGGCGACGCCTCGGCGATCGCCGCCGGGTCGGTCACCGAGGCGGTGAGGAAGCGCCTGCCGGGCGAGGGCTCGTCGACACGGACGGGCACCCCCTTCTCGCCGGGCAGCGCACCACGGACGAACATCACCTGCCCGTCCACCCGTGCCACGCCGCTGCCACCGTGGGCCGGTCCGAGGATGTCGACGCGCCCGGTCATGCGGCCCGCTCAGAGGCGTTGGCCTTGCGGACCGCCCAGACCGTCACCAGCACCACCACGGCCGTCAACGGAAGTCCCATGATGATACGGGCCACTCCGAGTGCACCGACCGCGTCATCCTGGACGTAGAGCCACCGCTGGACGGCGAAACGCCCGAGGAAGACCACGGACCAGGCGAAGGTGGCGACGCTGTAGACCCGTACCGCGAGCCGGTTTCCCCGCCAGCGGTGCCCCGAACCGTTGACCCCGTGCCAGATCACCGCGACAAGTGGCCAGCGAACCACGATCGACACCAGGAAGACGACGCCGGCGGCCAGGGAGTACCAGATACCGTAGGCGAAGTAGCCCTTGGCGTCGCCGAGCAGCCAGGCGATCACCGCGCAGATCCCGACCCCCAAAAGTCCGGAGACCGCGGGCATCAGGGTCTCCTTGCGTGCGAGGCGCCACAGGAAGACAAGCACCGACACCGCCACCGCGGCGACAAGCGCGGGCGCCAGCCCCCACCTGGAGTTCACCGGTACCAGCACCAGCACAGGAAGCACCGAGGCGACGAGCCCCGACAGCCCACCGAGCTGCTCCAGCACAGTCGGCGTGGCGGCCTGGTCGGCCCCGGCGGTGTTCTCCGGACCGGCCGGCTCCACGGAGCGCACGTCGTCGGTCACTCGCCGTCCCCCGAATTCCCTGCCGGATTCCCCACCGGATTCCCCTGCTGGCTCTGCTGCTCCTTCTGCCGCTGCTCGACGACCTTCCGCAGCTCCTCGGCCATCGCGGCCGGGATGGTGACCGGGAGCGACTGGCCCGCCGGCAGCGGTTCGTCGCCACGGTAGACGAAGGTCCGGGAGATGACCTCGTAGGCCAGTTCGGCGAGCTGGTCGGCCTTGTCGGCCGGGCCCGCCAAGGTCATCCTCAGCATCCACCGGGGCCCGTCGACCCCCACCACGCGCATGGTTCCGGCCTTCATCGTGCCGATGATCTCGGTGCCCCAGAGACTCTCCCCCAGCCGAACCTCGAGTCCGTCCGCGGTCATCCCCTTGGTGACCTCGGGGATGTTCTCCTCCCACTGACGCCCGGACCGCGGAGCCGCGAGCGCCACCGGGGTCAGGCGGCCGTACGGGGTGAGGATGTGAATCATCTGCGGGCCCTTGGGGCCCATCTCCACCTGCACCTCACCGTTGTGCGGCACCGGCACCCGCAGTGAGCCGAGGTCCAGTCCGCTCTTGGCGAAGTCCGAGTAGTCGAAGGTGGTGTAGTCCACGCTGTCCCCGTCGAAGGGACCGAAGTCCCCGTTCACCGGGTCGTAGACCGGCTGCGGCGCCCGATCACGGTCCGACGCCTCCGGAGCGCCGGAGGCGTCCCGCGCATCCGTCTCCGCCGGGGTGGCCGGGGGTGCCGACGCGTCACCGGTGCTGCTGTCGGTCGCGGCGTCCGGGCCGGGCGAGACGGACGGGCGGTTCTCACCGGTGCCGGCGTCGGCACCGCTGTTCTTCTTGCTGAAGGGCCACATGGGTCGGTTGCTCCTCGCTTATCGGGGTCGATCGGGGTCGGTCTCGGGGTAGGTCGGGGTGTCTCAGGCGTTGTCGGGGGCGGTTCAGACGCCGGTCGAGCCGTGACCACCGGCGCCCCGGGCCGTGCCGCCCAGTTCAGCGATGTCGGGCACCTCCTCCACCTCGCAGAGGGAGACCTCCTGCACCAGGAACTGGGCGATGCGATCACCACGGTTCACCGTCGCCGGGACCTCGGGGTCCAGGTTGATCAGACAGACCTTCACCTCGCCACGGTAGTCCGCGTCGACGGTCCCGGGGGCGTTCACGATGGAGACCCCCTTCTTCCATGCGAGCCCGCTGCGGGGGTGGACCAGTCCGACGGTGCCGTGCGGCAGCGCGACGGCGATGCCGGTGCCCACCAGTGCCCGTTGACCGGGCGCCAGGGTGACGTCTTCGGCGGAGTGCAGGTCAAGACCCGCGTCGCTGGGGTGGGCCCGCGTCGGCAACGGCAGGTCCGGGTCAAGTCGCACGATGCGCAACGGTGTGTGGAGACTGTCAGTCATGGTCACGGAGTCTACCGGCGGCTCCCGGTTACTGGCGGAAGCGCCCGCAGGTTAGACTAAGGGACCGTGAGTGAGCCCGAGGTGACAGGAGACGACGTGCCACAGGATTCCGGAGAGACCCGGTCCGGGGTGACCGGTCCGGGCGTGCTCTACCGCGAGCGTCAACGTGTCCCGATGTCCTGGTGGCTGATCGGACTGGGGCTGAGCACGCTGATCGGATTCCAGGGTCAGATGAGCCGGGAGTGGTACTGGGGGGTCGTCGTCGGGCTCCTCGTCCTGGGTGCTGTGGTCTGGGCGCTGATCCACCTGTCGAGCAACGAGCTCATCGTCGAGCGTGATGCCGACGGCGAGACCTGGCTGCGCGCCGGGGAAGCCTCCCTGCCGACGTCGGTCGTCAGCCGCAGTCTCCCCGTCCCGCCCACTGCCCGCAGCGCCGCGATGGGCAGGCAGCTCGACCCCGCCGCCTTCGTGTACCACCGCCCCTGGATCCCGTCCATGGCGATGCTGGTGCTCGACGACCCGGACGACCCCACCCCCTACTGGCTCGTGTCCACCCACGAACCCGAGCAGCTGCTCTCCGCTCTCGGCACCCCGCAGGTGTAGACGCACAGCCCCACAGACGCACCGAGGCACGGAGGCACCGACACACCACGGCCCCGGCGGGAACTCCCCTGGAGTTCCGGCCGGGGCCTCAGCGTACGACAGCGCAGGACGACATACGACGGCGCACGGCGGGGTGCCCTCACCTCCGCCGCCCGCTCACTCGCAGTCGACGCAGACGAGGTTTCCCTTGCCGTCGTCCTCGGCGATCCTGCTTCGGTGCTGCACCAGGAAACAGACGGAGCAGGTGAACTCGTCGTTCTGACGGGGGATCACGGAGCCACTGAGTTCCTCGCCGGAAAGGTCGGCCATCGGCACGTCGATGGGTTCGACGATGTCTCCGTCGTCGGTGTCATCGACGACGGGCTCAGCCTTCTCCGCGGCCTTCAGCCCCTCGAGCGAATCAGTCTCGATCTCGTCTTCGGGGCGGGTGCGGGGGGAATCGTAGTCAGTCGCCATGATGATGCTCCTTGGTTCCCTTATCCGGGCGGGGCGGGCCCGTTGACGAATAAGGCTGTGAAGTTAGATATGTGCAGGTGTGGTCACGTGTCAGCGAGAGCCGGGTCCCCTTCGAGTCACCGGAAACCCTCACCCAACGACCGTGGAACACCCTGGCCGTAACGAAGCGTCATCGGCGGATATTCCCGGCGTTTGACGCGCATAGTAAAGCAGCGGAGTTCCATTGTCACTTCGCTGTCCCACACACCTTCCCGGCCAGCCGGGCGACACTCCCCTGACCTGCTCGAAAAGCCCGTGGGACGGGTGCACCACAGAGGCTCAGAACGTGATGTCGAGCACCCTGCCGGCGAGGTCGTCGACGACACCCAGAGCCGAGGCGAGGATCCCCAGTCCGTCCCGGTGTCCGCGGTCCAGTGGCGGCATGAACACCACGGCCCCCGCCCGGGCCGCGATGAGACTTCCCGCCGCATGGTCCCACGCCCCCAGCCCGTGCTCGTAGTAGGCGTCGAGCTGCCCCACCGCCACGGAGCACAGGTCCAGCGCAGCCGAACCCGACCTGCGGATGTCGCGTACCGCGGGGAGCATCTCCACGAGCAGTTCCGCCTGGACACGTCGGCGGGAGGAGACATAGGAGAATCCGGTGCCCACCAGTGCCGACTCCAGCCGGTCCACGGTCCTGGGAAGGGCCCCGCGGGAGACCCGGTCCTCCCCCGCCACCGTCGTCACGAGGTCCCCGCCCGAGCACGCCGAATACACCGTGTCCCGTGCGATGTCAGCCACTGCACCTGCCACGGGCACCCCGCCGACACAGGCCGCGACACTGACCGCGCTGGCGGGGATCCCGTAGACGAGGTTGACTGTCCCGTCGACCGGGTCGACGACCCAGGTCACCCCCTGCTCCGCGAGAGCGCCGCCGTCCTCCTCCCCCAGGATCGCGTCGGGGCCGCATTCACCTCCGGTCAGTTCACGGAGACGCCGACGGATGAGACTCTCGCTGGACCGGTCGATGGCAGTCACCGGGTCGACGTCGGAGAGTTTGGTGTCCTCGACGCCGAGTCGCCCTGACCCGCCGACGGCCTGAGCCCGTTCCCGGCGGACGTGCTCGGCGGCCTCGGTGGCGACCGTGAGCGCGACCTCCCGGAGGTCCTCCGGGGAGCGGCCCGACAGATCCGCGAGGGGAGCCGCCGGGTCGGCATCGGTGGTCTCACGGTCGAGTCGGATCAACGGTGCAGGAACGGTAGCGGAAGCCATGTCCCACATTCTGCCACCGCCGGGCCTGACCCGCGGCGCGTGCCCACGGCATACCTGGCGACTCGGGTACCATCCGGTGGCATGAAATCGACGGACAGGGAAAGCGGGACAGGAACGGCCGGCACGGCGTTCGGGGTGGACATCGGGGGCAGCGGCATCAAGGGCGCTCTCGTCGACCTGGAGACCGGGGAGTTCATCGGCGACCGCATAAGGATCGACACACCACGCCCGGCGACCCCGGCGGCAGTCGCCGACGTCGTCGCCGGACTACTCGACGAGGCCGGCTGGACGGGCCCCGTCGGGCTCACCGTACCCGCCGTCGTCCGAGACCAGGTGGCTGTCACCGCGGCGAACATCGACCCCGCCTGGATCGGCACCGACTGCCAACGTCTGTTCGGTGAGCGCCTCGCCGTCGACGGGCGACCCCGCCAGATCAGCGTGCTCAACGACGCCGACGCCGCCGGCATGGCCGAGGCCGCCTACGGTGACGTCGACACGCACCAGGGCACGGTACTTTTCCTGACCTTCGGCACCGGGATCGGTTCGGCGTTGCTCTACAACGGCGCCCTGTTCCCCAACACCGAGCTCGGGCACCTCCTCTTCCCCGCCATGGACGCCGAGAAGTGGGCCTCGTCGGCGGTGCGTGAACGCGAGGACCTGTCCTACCGGGAATGGGCGCGACGGGTGGACCGGGTGCTCCAGGAGTACGTGCGCATCCTCAACCCGTCGAAGATCATCGTCGGCGGCGGGATCTCCAAGAAGCACCACAAGTGGGTCCCGGAGCTCACCGTGGACGCCGAGGTCGTGCCGGCGTCACTGCTCAACCGGGCGGGGATCGTCGGGGCGGCGATCGCCGTACGTGACAACATGCGACCCTGATCGCTGAAATTCACTGCAACTGGGTTATAATTGGGGGTCGACTGTGCTCCTGACCAAGGACCACACACTGCAAGTCCCCTGACCCCGCAAGAAAGGTCTTTCGTGGCGGCCCACACCAGTTCCACCTCCGGTAACGACACCGAGGGCACCGACGTCCCCGGCACTTCGGCATCGTCGGCCGGTCGAAGGGTGGCCAAGAAGACCACCGCGAAGAAGGCCGTCCGCACGGCCACACGCAAGGCGGCGACCCCGGTGACTCCGGCGACGTCCTCCGCCCCCGCGTCAGCCGACTCCTCCGCCACCTCCACCGGGAGCACCGGCGAGGGAGACACGCCGAAGAAGACCGCGGCCCGGAAGGCGACCCGCAAGACAGCCGAGAAGTCCACGGCGAAGAAGACGGCAGCGAAGAAGACCGCGGCGAAGAAGACGGCGGCGAAGAAGGTCGCCGGACGCGCCGCCACTGCCGTCACCGACGAGAACGATCTCCAGACCACCTCCGAGCAGACCCGCCGTGAGGCCAAGGCCACCGGCGCGGACTCCGCCACCGACAGCGAGGAGGACGAGGACGCCGAGGGCTTCGACGACATCGACGACCTCGACGAGGATCTCGAGATCGACGACGACAACGTCGACGATGTCGACGATGTCAGCGACGGCGACTCGGACTCCGCGTCGCCTGCGGTGGTCACCCCCGCCGGGGCCGTCACTGACGGGGACGACGACGAGGACGAGGAGGACGCGTCCCAGGAGGCCGGGAACTTCGTCTGGGACGAGGACGAGTCCGCGGCCCTGCGTCAGGCCCGCAAGGACGCCGAGCTGACCGCCTCGGCGGACTCCGTGCGTGCCTACCTCAAGCAGATCGGTAAGGTCGCACTGCTCAACGCCGAGCAGGAGGTCTCCCTGGCCAAGCGCATCGAGGCCGGGCTCTACGCCCGCCACAAGATGGACGAGCTCAAGGAGAGCGGCGAGAAGATCTCCCCCATGCAGCGTCGTGACTTCCGGGAGATCGAGCGTGACGGCCGTAAGGCCAAGAACCACCTCCTCGAGGCCAACCTGCGTCTGGTGGTGTCCCTGGCGAAGCGATACACGGGCCGCGGCATGGCCTTCCTGGACCTCATCCAGGAGGGCAACCTCGGTCTGATCCGCGCCGTGGAGAAGTTCGACTACACCAAGGGCTACAAGTTCTCCACCTACGCCACCTGGTGGATCCGTCAGGCCATCACCCGCGCCATGGCCGACCAGGCACGCACCATCCGCATTCCGGTGCACATGGTCGAGGTCATCAACAAGCTGGGCCGTATCCAGCGTGAGCTGCTGCAGGACCTGGGTCGCGAACCCACCCCGGACGAGCTGGCCCGTGAGATGGACATCACCGTGGACAAGGTGCTGGAGATCCAGCAGTACGCCCGTGAGCCGATCTCCCTCGACCAGACCATCGGCGACGAAGGCGACAGCCAGCTCGGTGACTTCATCGAGGACTCCGAGGCCGTCATCGCGGTGGACGCGGTGAGCTTCACCCTGCTGCAGGACCAGCTCCAGGACGTGCTGCACACGTTGTCCGAGCGCGAGGCTGGCGTGGTGAAGCTGCGTTTCGGCCTCACCGACGGCATGCCCCGCACCCTGGACGAGATCGGCCAGGTCTACGGGGTCACCCGGGAGCGTATCCGCCAGATCGAGTCGAAGACGATGTCGAAGCTGCGCCACCCGTCCCGTTCACAGGTGCTGCGCGACTACCTCGACTAAGTACCTCGACGAGGTGCCGAACGTCGCGGGGCTCCGGCTTTGCCTGGCTTCGCCCGGCTTTGCCTGGCTTTGTCCGGCCTGAGCTCCCCTAGGCCCCGTCGTCGCGTCGCTCCTCCATGCACTTGCGGACCTCGTCACCCGAGTTCGACGAGCAGTCCTGCAGCGACTGTGCGGTGCTGTTCGTCACCACCCCGGCGAGAGCCACCGCGACGATCGAGACCGCCACGGCGATCATCGGGTACGACCTGCTCCAACTCGTCGAACGCACCGCCACGATCAGCGCGACCAGTGCCACCAGCAGGACGGCGACACTGACGATCAACCCCACCCACGGGAACAGCGCCGCCGGCAACGCCAGCACGGCCAGGACCACGGCGGCGAGCCCCAGTCTGCTCTGGGACCGACCGCCCAGCACCACCGGGGCGCCGGAGTCTGCGGGACGCACGGAGTTCTTCTTCGCCATGGGCACAGTTTAACCGACGCGGTCAGCCGCCCCGCCAGCGATCACCAGTCCCGGAGGTAGGCGATCCGGTCGCGGAGCTGCTCGGCGGTGCACAGGGCGGTCGGCGGGCCTCCGCAGTTTCGACGGACCTCGTTGTGGATGGCGCCGTGGGGACGCCCGGTGCGCTGCGACTTGGCCCCGACCAGGGCGTTGAGCTTCTTGCGCAGTGCGGGCAGTTCCTCGCTGGCGACCTTCCTGCCCCGATCCTCTGCCGGCGCCTCCGGCTTTTCAGCGGCGGTCTGTTTCGCGGCCCGGTCCCTGTTGTCGAGCTGGCTGGACTGCCGAGCACGCAGCAGGGTCTTCATCTGCTCGGCGTCCAGCAGTCCAGGCAGGCCGAGGTACTCCTGCTCTTCCGCGGAGCCGGTCATGGTCGCTGTGCCGTAGGTGGAGCCGTCGAATATGAGGCTCTCCAGTTCGGCCTCGGCGCCGAGTGTCTCGTAACCGCCCGGCTCGTCGGGCTCGTTCTCCTCCTTGTTCGCCTGGGCGAGGAGCTCGTCGTCCCACCCTTCGTTGGGACGGTCAGGCTTGCCGAGAACGTGGTTGCGCTGTCGCTCCATGTTCGACGCCAGGTCGAGGAGCACCGGGACGCTGGGCAGGAAGACACTGGCGGATTCGCCGGGGCGCCGGGAACGCACGAAACGTCCGATCGCCTGGGCGAAGAACAGCGGCGTCGACGCCGAGGTCGCGTAGACGCCGACGGCCAGGCGCGGGACGTCGACCCCCTCAGACACCATGCGCACCGCGACCATCCACTGGTCGGTGGAGTCGGAGAACTCCTTGATGCGGTCACTGGAGCCCTGTTCGTCGGACAGGACGACGGTCACCTTCGTGCCGGTGATCTTCTCCAGGATCGCGGCATAGGCCCTCGCCGTGGTCGTGTCGGTGGCGATGACCAGCCCGCCGGCGTCCGGGATGGACTCCCGCAACTGCATCAGCCGGGTGTGGGCCGCGCTGAGGACGGCCGGGATCCACTCGCCCTTCGGGTCCAGTGCCGTCTTCCAGGCTCGTGCGGTCTGCTCGGCGTTCAGCGGAGTTCCCAGCCGGGCCTCGTACTCCTCGCCGGCGCTGTCACGCCACCGTGCCTGCCCCGAGTACGCGAGGAAGACGACCGGCCGCACGACGCCGTCGGCCAGGGCGTCGGAGTAGCCGTAGGTGTAGTCCGACTGGGACACCAGTGCCCCGTCGACCTCCTTGTAGGTGACGAAGGGGATCTCGGAGTCGTCGGACCTGAACGGCGTACCGGTGAGCGCCAGGCGCCGTTCGGCCTGCTCGTAGGCGAAGCGGACCCCGTCGCCCCAGCTCTTCGCGTCGCCGGCGTGGTGGATCTCGTCGAGGATCACCAGCGTCTTTCGTGCCGTGGCGACCTGGTAGTGCTTCGTCGGCTTCATCCCGACCTGCGCGTAGGTCACCGCCACACCGTCGTGGGCGTTGTTCACCGCGGAGGAGTTGGTGAACTCCGCGTCGATGGAGATGCCCTGGCGCGCGGCGGCCTGCGCCCACTGGATCTTCAGGTGCTCGGTGGGCACCACGATGACGAGCCGCTGAACGACCCTGCTGTCCAGCAGCATCCGGGCGACAGTCAACGCGAAGGTGGTCTTACCTGCACCCGGGGTGGCCACCGCGAGGTAGTCCTGCGGGGCTGTGTCGATGTAGCGTCGGAGTGCGGCCTGCTGCCAGGCACGGAGCGTGCCGTATGCGTTGGCCCCACTCACTTCTTCCGGAGCCCCTTGTAGATGCTCTCGCAGTCGGGGCAGACAGGCGAGCCGGGCTTCGCCTGCTTGGTGACGGGGAAGGTCTCGCCACACAGGGCGACGACCATCCGACCGTTGATCGCGGAGTCGACGATCTTGTCCTTCTTGACGTAGTGGAAGAACTTCGGGGTGTCGTCCGAGGTCGTGTCTTCGGTCCGGACGTCGGGCCGCTCAATCGTTGTCGTTCCAGGAGTAGTCACGTCCCCATAATGCCCTCCCACGGCCGTGTTTTCCACCCGCGCCGGTCGGCGCTCACTTCCCCGGTCACTTCCCCGCCCACGTGCCGGGACGGTACCGGGGGTTGTGGCGGACATGCACGGGACTACGGTTGTGCCCATGTCCCAGCACCAGTCCCGTCGTCGCCGAGGTGACGACGTCTCGGTCATCACCGATGCCCGGCGTTCACCCCTGGACGACTGGCGGCACCGCCGCCGCCTCTACGCGGCACTGCAGCTGGCACGTATCCCGCTGCTGGTCGCCGCCGTCGTCGCCTACGCGTGGCTGCACAGCCCGGTCCTCGCCGCGGTGTTCGCCGTCATCTCGCTGCCTCTGCCCTGGGCGGCGGTGCTGCTGGCCAACGAGAAGACCGACGACCGGGAGAAGGGCCAGCCGAAGGTCTACAAGCCGGCACTGGCCCGGCAATACCGCGACAGCATCACCGACCCCCAGCTGGGACGCCCGGTCAGCGGTGAACTCGCCGGCGCCGGCCACGCCGTCATCGACGCAGAGACCGACACAGACACAGACACAGCCGACAGAAATGACACCGACACCCATGGAGCGCAGCGACTTGACGGACACGACGACACAGACCGCTGACCCCGGCTCCCCGTGCCTGGGAGAACTCGTCCGCGCCCTGGCCGCCATGGACTACGGCTCTGCACTGCTGCTCCGCAGCCTGGGCAGGGAGGGCCATGCCGAGGCTCTCGCCGGCAATCCCGCCGGTGCATGCTGGCACCTCGACCGCCGGACGGGCCCGGGCGAGGACGGCGCCCCTGCCCGGGAGAGTCTCCTCACCCGCGCGTTCTTCCTGCGCATGCCGGTTGACCGGGACGACCTCGCCCGGCTGCTCGGTACGTCCCTGGTCGACGAGCTGTGTACGGCGGGCGTCCTCTCCGAGAGCCGCCGGGAGGGTGCTCCGGCCACCGTCCGCTCCCAGGTCGACGTCCGTCCCGTCGCACACCCGGTACACCGGGCGGACGGCGGTGAAGCCCTCGTCGTCTCCGACGCCGATGCGTCGCTGGAGGACAGGAACCCCGGCGCCGACCATGTCCCCGGCGTCGGCCAGGCCCCGCTGACGTTGCTGAACCAGGTGCCCTCGACCCCGGTCGGACGGCTGCTCGACCTCGGCACCGGGTCCGGGGTGCTGGCGTTGACGGTGGACGCGTGGCAGACCGTGGCCACCGACGTGCACGACCGCGCACTGGACTTCGCCCGAGCCTCACACCGGTCGGTCACCGACCGCACCGTCGACTGGCGCACCGGCAGCTGGTTCGACCCGGTTGAGGGCGAGAAGTTCGACCGGATCATCTCCAACCCGCCGTTCGTCGTCGGCCCCGCCGAGGACGGCCAGATCTACCGCGACTCCGGACTCCGCCTCGACGACGCGACGCGGACCGTGGTCCAGGGTGCGGCGGAACACCTGGCCCACGGTGGTACGGCCCACCTTCTCGGTGCGTGGGCGACATCGTTGTCCGAGTCGGCCGCCAGCCGCGTGGCCGGGTGGATCCCCGCCGAGGGGGTCCGTGCGTGGGTGATTCAGCGAGACGAGGTCAGTCCCTCCGTCTACGTCCGTACGTGGACCGCGGACGCGTCGCTGGACCTGCGCACCCCGGCCGGTCAGACCCGGGTGCGGAGGTGGCTGGACTACCTCGACGACAACGGTGTGACCCGGATCGGCATGGGCTACGTCCACATGCAGCGCATCGACGGCCCGTCCGAGGTGACCTTCGAGGTGCTCGACTCCCCCGACCTCGGCTTTGTCGGCGACGAGGTGGGCGAGTACTTCGTGCGCGCCGGGTGGTTGGCACAGCGTGACGCCGGTGAGATCCTCGACGCCCGCTTCCAGGTACGTCCCGGGCTGGCGAGGGAGAACGTGGAGGTCGCCCGGACTGACGGGGACGAACCCGGGTTCCGAGAGGCGGTCGTCCGTCTCACCCGTACCGACGGCCCCGGATTCAGTCACGACATCGACGACGCACTGTCCTCCGTGGTCGCCGGTCTGTCCCCTCACGGGCTGAACCTCCGCGACGTCGCCGGCCTGTACTGCGCCGTGAACGACCTTGACGAGGAGGAGTTCACCGACGCGCTGGTCCCGCTGGTCGTGGACCTGGTGCGCCACGGTATGGTGCTCCCCGCCGAACTGCTGGAGGAGGAAGCTTGAGAGCCGTGGTAAGTACCGTGCACGAGGCGAGCGTGACCGTGGACGGCGAGGTCGTCGGCGCGGTGGACGCCGACCGCGACGGTGCCGGCCGTGGAGCCCTGCTGGCGCTGGTCGGGGTCGGGCGCGAGGACGGCCCCGATGCATGGAGGACGGTGGCGCGGAAGATCGCCGAACTGCGGATCCTGCCACGCGTGGGTGAGCCCTGGGACGGTGTCCGGGACGCCGGGGCACAGGACAACGGGGCCGAGATCCTGGTGGTCAGCCAGTTCACGCTCATGGGCGCCACTGCGAAGGGCCGGCGTCCGTCCTGGTCTGCGGCGGCTCCCGGGCCGGAGGCGGAGGAGGTGATCACCTGGATCGTCGAGGACCTGCGGGGGCGGGGGCTGCGGGTGGAGACCGGAGTGTTCGGCGCCATGATGGACGTCCGTTCCACCAACGCCGGCCCTTATACCGTGGTCGTCGAGGCGGAGTGAGGAGACGCTCCCGCCACCGGGGTCCCCCTCCCCCACATGAGGGTGACCCGGAACTTCATTGCCAGAGCCACTCACCTGCAGCTTCCATCACACGTCGGGTGAGAAGGTGGCGAGAACGTTAGGGCCGGAACAATTTCCGAACGCGACCCGTTGGACTGTTTAGAGCTTCCGCCACCGAACCCAGGAGGTCAACCAGATGGGCAACCGCACGACGAAGAACTCCGGCACACCGGAAGAGAACGACATCCTGGAGACCACCCGAGAAGCCGCAGACACCCCCGCGGAGATCGACGAACTCCAGGATGTGGCGGTCGCGCCGTCCGTGGACCCCGTGGAGGATCCCGCGGACGCCGTGGATGCCGCCGTCGCGGATGACACGGCCGACGACGTTCCCGAGGACAAGGGACGCCGCCGGGGAAACAACGAGAATCCCTCGGCCGACCTGGTTCGGGTGTACCTCAACGGAATCGGCAAGACGGCACTGCTCACCGCCGAGGACGAGGTGGAGCTTTCCAAGCGCATCGAGGTGGGCCTGTACGCGGAGCACCTTCTGGAGAACAGTGACAAGCTGACCCGTGCAGCCAAGCGTGACATGAAGATCCTGGCCCGTGAGGGACGTGCGGCACGCACCCACCTGCTGGAGGCAAACCTGCGTCTGGTGGTGTCCCTGGCGAAGCGGTACACCGGTCGTGGCATGCCGTTGCTCGACCTCATCCAGGAGGGCAACCTAGGGCTGATCCGCGCGATGGAGAAGTTCGACTACGCCAAGGGCTTCAAGTTCTCCACCTACGCCACCTGGTGGATCCGTCAGGCCATCACCCGTGGCATGGCCGACCAGTCCCGTACGATCCGGCTGCCTGTGCACCTGGTGGAGCAGGTGAACAAGCTGTCCCGGATCAAGCGTGAGATGTACCAGCACCTGGGCCGTGAGGCGACCAACGAGGAACTCGCCGAGGAGTCCGGCATCGACGAGTCCAAGATCGAGATGCTGCTCAAGCAGTCCCGCGACCCGGTGAGCCTGGACATGCCGGTCGGCTCCGACGAGGAGGCCCCGCTGGGCGACTTCATCGAGGATTCCGAGGCGACGGACGCTGAGGCGGCGGTGGTGGCCTCCCTGCGCCACTCCGATGTACGGGCGGTGCTCGACACCCTGGAGGAACGCGAGCAGGACGTGATCAAGCTGCGCTACGGCCTGGACGACGGGATGCCCCGCACCCTGGACCAGATCGGCCGGAGTTTCGGGCTCTCCCGCGAGCGCGTGCGGCAGATCGAGCGTGAGGTCATGACGAAGCTCCGCGAAGGCGACCGGGCAGCCCGACTGCGCGAATACGCGGTCTGACACGGAGCGAGGCGGTCTCGACCTGTCCGGCTCGTCGGACAGGTCAGACCGCTCAACCATGTCCGCCGATAACCGTGTAGGTTGTAGGTCACTAGTGTGTGAATAAATCCCGTGAATGCGACCGTGAGTTTTCGCTGGTCGTATACGTCAGAGAAAGGCCATGGTCGAGTGAAGGACCTCGTCGATACCACTGAGATGTACCTCCGGACGATCTACGAACTGGAGGAGGAGGGCATCCCTCCGCTCCGCGCCCGGATCGCCGAGCGACTCGACCAGTCCGGCCCGACCGTCAGCCAGACCGTGGCCCGTATGGAACGTGACAATCTTCTCTGGATCGCGGACGACCGCTCCCTCAAGCTCACCGAGGAGGGCCGGGAGCACGCCACCGCCGTGATGCGGAAGCACCGCCTTGCCGAGCGCCTGCTCGTCGACGTCATCGGGCTGCCCTGGGAGTCCGTCCATGACGAGGCCTGCCGGTGGGAGCACGTGATGGGTGACGAGGTCGAGAAGCGGCTGCTCGCCGTGCTCGAGGACCACAACACCTCACCGTTCGGAAACCCGGTGCCAGGTCTCGAGAAGCTCGGCCAGACCTCGGTCGGCAACCCGGACAACTCCCACCGTGCCTCGGACCTGGACCTGAGTTCCCCGCGTAAGGCCACGATCGTCAGCTTCAATGAGATCGTCCAGGTCGAGCACAAGGTCATCGGCAGGCTGGGACAGTACGGGATTCGGCCCGGGACCACGGTGACCATCCAGGACACCCCGGACGGGCTCACCCTGCAGACCCCCGGCGGGGACAGTGTGGTTGTCCCGGAGGAGCTGGGCCACGCCATCCGTATCGTCGTCGAGGGGAACTGAGAACCTATGGGTCTCGCTGAAGGAAGCCATGTCCTGGTCACCGGCGGCGCCGGCTACGTGGGGAGCGTCTGCGCGACGGTGCTCTGCGAGCAGGGCTACCGGGTCACCGTGATCGACGACCTCTCCACCGGCAACCGCGAGGCGGTGCCGGCGGACGCGACCTTCCTGGAGGGGGATGTCCTCGACCGGGCTCCGGAGGCCCTGGCCGACGACTGTGCCGCGGTCTTCCACTTCGCCGCGAAGTCGCTGGTGGGCGAGTCGGTCGAGGCGCCTGACATCTACTGGCACGGAAATGTGGTCACCTCGCTACGGCTGCTGGACCTGATGCGCGGTCACGGTGTCGACAACCTCGTCTTCTCCTCCACCGCGGCCTGCTACGGAGAGCCGGCGTCGGTGCCGATCACCGAGGACATGGCGACGGCCCCGACCAACCCCTACGGGGCGTCGAAGTTGTCGATCGACCAGATCATCACGTCCTACGCCCACGCCTACGGGCTCGGTGCCACGAGCCTGCGCTACTTCAACGTCGCCGGCGCCTACGGGGACACCGGAGAGAACCGTGTCGTTGAGACACACCTGATTCCGCTCGTACTCCAGGTGGCGCTCGGTGCCCGGGACAAGATCATGGTCTTCGGCGACGACTGGCCCACCCCCGACGGGACGTGTGTGCGCGACTACATCCACATCCGCGACCTCGCCGACGCACACCTGCTCGCCGCCCGCTCCAACACGTCCGGGGAGCACCGCATCTTCAACCTGGGTTCCGGCGACGGCTACAGTGTCCAGCAGGTCATCGACACCTGCCGTGAGGTCACCGGGCACCCCATCCCGGCGGTCACCGCACCCCGTCGTGCCGGCGACCCCGCCACCTTGATCGCCTCCTCGGCACGGGCGGTCAAGGAGCTCGGCTGGACCCCTACCCGCAGCGACCTGCACACCATCGTCTCCGACGCATGGGCCTTCACGTCCCGGCTCGGCGACCGAGCGCATTTCGCACGGCGGTAACCGCCTCTCGGTCCAGCACCGGCTCCGCCACCGCCCCGTGACCGGGTTGCCCGGCAGGCGCGGTGGTGGCCGACACGGCCTCGATCTGGGAGAGTCCCTGGTCGAGGATGCTACGGACAGCTCTGGCGGCAGAGCCGTCGCACACCCCGTCCCACAGGACACCCGCCAACGACATCGTCAGCAGGTCGTCCCCGAGCTGTCCGGTGTCACCGTTGACCCCCGGCAGGCGGCCCGCCCCACTCTCCTGCGCCATCTCCTGCAGGCAGCGCCGGGCAGCCCGGTGCCCCAGCGCCCCGTGGTTCCCGCACCACCCCAGGACCGCCACCAGCAGGAGTGCCCGGCTACGCAGAGAACACCGAGCCAGTGCCGCGGTCTCCAGCAGCAGCGCCATCACCACGGTCGCCGCCCCACCCGCGGCCAGCGTCACCAGAGACGGGAAGAGCCGCACGTTCGTGCAGAATGTGTAGACCTTCTCCGCCGTGTCCCGGTCTGCCAGGGTCCGGCGCACGGCGTCCCGCGCCAGTCGTAGGGGCGCTACGTCGTCTTCCCCCCGGTGCCCCCGGGTCTTCCGTGCGGCCACCTCGTCCCGGAGTCTGGCCACCAGGGCACAGACGTCCGACGGGGTCACTGCGCCGCCGAAGTCTCGCCCTCCGGACCCCGTGGTCCAGCTCGCCGGCAGATGTGCCCGCACCTCCCCGTCCTCGACCGGGTCGAGCTCCCTGTCGATCGACTCCGACGTCGCCGCCGAGTCATGCACCGTCGTCCCGCCCGTCGAGAGGATCGGGCTTCGCTGGGGATCCTCGAGTTTCCCCCGGCGTCGGACACACCAGCCACCTCCTCGGCCCGACGGGACCACCTCCCGCCACACGCCCCCGCCCCTCACGGACTCGGTGACGTAGACACCGGACACACCGACGGCGTTGTCGTCCAGTTCACACAGCACCGTGGTGAGCACATCCGTCGTACGGCCGTCGAAGGGCCAGCTGTGTGGCGCGACGACGATGACGGCCGCCCGGGCGTCAGGCATGTCGTAGACGGCCCCACACAGTGCGTCTGTGCCGGCTGCGGCTGACTCGGGCAGGAGATCGGTCCGCACGACCGGCCCGACCGCCTCCAACCGGTCCCCGTGATAGCTGAGTCCTACGAGCACGACACTGGCCGTCGGGGTGAACCCGAGGAGCCCGGGAACTGCCGCGATGAGTCCCCCGGGACCGCTGTCGATGACGACGGGACCGCCGGAGGGAATTCCGGGGCCCCGCGAGTGGTTGTGGTGAGTGGAAGTCATGGAGACATCCTCCACCGGAGACCCGCCCGCGGTTCCTCCGCTCCAGTGGTTCAACCAGGAGCATGTGGACAAGCCGCACCCTGTGGAGATCCACTGGTGCGGGAAGGGCGACTGGTAGAATAGATCCACTGCGTCGCACGTCAGTGAAGGGAGCACACGAACATGTCCGACAGTAACCATATGTACGAACTCGAGTACCCCGGCCCTTCGGCACAGACCGACGGCGGCGAGGACGGACTGTCGATGGTCATCGCTCTCCAGGGCTACGCCGACGCCGGACAGGGCGTTCGGCAGGCGGGACAGCACCTGCTCCAGGCACTCGACCACTCCGCGGTGGCGACCTTCAACGTCGACGAGCTCATCGACTACCGGTCCCGCCGTCCCGGGGTCACGCTCGACCACGGGCGCGTCGTCGACAGGGAGGACCTCTCCCTGGCCCTGTACCGCATGGAGGATTCAGACGGCCAGCCGTTCATGCTCCTCACCGGCCCGGAGCCGGACCTGCGCTGGGAATCCTTCAGCAGGGCCGTCGCCGAACTCGCCTCGCGCTCCGGGGTCGACCGCACGGTCACCTTCTACGCCGCGCCGATGACCGTCCCGCACACCCGGCCCCTCATCGTCACCGCGCACGGTTCCGACCCGTCACTGATCGAAGGCCTGCGGACCTGGGAGTCCCGGATGATCGTCCCGGGTGCGGCGATGCTGGACGTCGAGCTGCTCCTGTCCCGGGGCGGGCTCTCGACGGTGGGACTCACCGCACACGTCCCGCACTACATCGCGGCGTCCGACTACCCGGAGGCAGCGTACGGTCTGCTGCACACCCTGGAGTCCGTGGCGGACCTCAATCTCCCGCTGCGGGCCCTGGAGGCGGACATGGACAAGGTCCGGCAACAACTCGCCGACCAGGTCGACGACTCCGCCGAGATCGCCTCGGTCGTCGGCGCCCTGGAGCGCCAGTACGACGAGGACCAGTCGCGTCAACGCAGGCGCCGGGACAACGCCCTTCTCCCCCCCGGCGAGGAGGTGCCGTCCGGTGAGGAGATCAGCGCCGAAGTCGAGCGGTTCCTCGCCAGCGCGATCGACATGTCCGGGGACGACAGCGGTGATGACGGCGCCGGAGCCACCGACGACGGCCCTGGGTACAATTCAGACGACAACCCCGACGATCTCGACGACCCCGACAGGTAAGAACACCGGTGACGACGCCCGCTACTGACACCACCCTCTCCGCCCTCCTCCCCGACCTCGACGAGGTCCCGGAGAGCCTGGTGGACGACGCGGTCCTCGAATCCTTCCTCGCCTGGGCCCGCGACCGCGGCCTCACCCTCTACCCCGCCCAGGAAGAGGCTGCGGTGGCGCTGGCCGCCGGAGACAACGTCATCCTCGCCACACCGACCGGATCCGGCAAGTCGCTGGTGGCCACGGCCGCCCACTTCATCGCCCTGGCGCACGGGAAACGCACCTTCTACACCGCACCGATCAAGGCCCTGGTGAGTGAGAAGTTCTTCTCCCTGTGCGAGATCTTCGGCCCGGCGAACGTGGGCATGATGACCGGCGACGCCACTGTCAACGGCAAGGCCCCCGTCATCTGCGCCACAGCGGAAGTCGTGGCGAACATCGCACTGCGCGACGGGGCCGCCGCGGACATCGACCAGGTGGTGATGGACGAGTTCCACTACTACTCGGAGCCGGACCGTGGGTGGGCGTGGCAGGTCCCGCTCCTGAGCCTTCCCCGAGCCCAGTTCCTCCTCATGAGCGCCACTCTCGGTGACACCGCCTGGCTCGAGGAGGACCTCACGCGCCGCACGGGACGCACCACCACTCCGGTGACCGGCACTGTACGTCCGGTCCCGCTCGAGTTCGACTTCGTCTACTCCCCCGTGCACGAGACACTGCAGGACCTCATGGACGCCGGCAAGGCGCCGGTCTACATCGTTCACTTCTCCCAGCGCGAGGCCGTTGAACGCGCCCAGGCCCTGACGAGCATGAGCTTCGTGGACAAGGAGCGCAAGGCGGAGATCGCGGCGGCGATCGGCGACTTCCGCTTCACCTCCGCCTTCGGAAAGACTCTGTCCGGTCTGCTGCGCAAGGGCATCGGCATCCACCACGCGGGCATGCTGCCCAAGTACCGCAGGCTCGTCGAGAAGCTCGCGCAACAGGGCCTGCTCAGCGTGATCTCCGGAACCGACACCCTCGGCGTGGGCATCAACGTGCCGATCAGGACGGTGCTGATGACCGGCCTTGCGAAGTACGACGGCATCAAGCACCGCATCCTCAAGTCCCGGGAGTTTCACCAGATCGCCGGACGCGCCGGACGCGCCGGCTACGACACCCAGGGCACGGTGGTCGTGGAGGCGCCCGAGCACGAGATCGAGAACTTCCGTCTGCGTGAGCGGGCGGGGTCGGACCCTAAGAAGCTGAAGAAGCTCAGGAAGAAGTCCGCTCCGGAGGGACGGGCGACGTGGACGAAGTCGACCTTCGACCGGCTCACGACCGCGGAACCGGAAGAGCTGGTCAGCCAGTTCCAGATGTCGCACTCCATGCTGATCAACGTGGTCGCCCGCGACGAGTGGACCTACGCTGCGCTGAAGAGCCTGCTGAGGGACAACCACGACACCCGGGCCAAGCAGAACCGTGACATCCTCACCACGATCGACCTGTACCGGGGCCTGCTCCGCACTGAGATCGTCGAGGAGTACGGGGCGGACACCCCGTCCGGCAAGGACGCCAGGCTCACCCGGGAGCTGCAGCGGGACTTCGCGTTGAACCAACCGTTGTCCCCGTTCGCGCTCGCGGCCTTCGACCTGGTCGACCCAGAGTCGGAGACCTACACCCTGGACGTGATCAGCACGGTCGAGGCCATCCTGGACAACCCCAACCAGGTGCTCACCGCCCAGCAGCGGGAGCGGAGAGGTCAGGAGATAGCCGCGCTGAAGGCCGAGGGGGTCGACTACACCGAACGTATGGCGATCGTGGAGGACATCACCTGGCCGAAGCCCCTGGAGGAGGAGCTGGAGCAGGCCTACGACATATTCTGCGAGTCCAACCCGTGGGCCGGCGAGTTCGACCTCGCACCGAAGTCGGTGGTCCGCGACATGATCGAGAAGGCCATGACCTTCTCTGACCTGATCGCCACCTACCAGTTGGCGAGGTCGGAGGGTGTGGTGCTGCGGTACCTCACCGACGCCTGGCGGACGCTGTCGCACACCGTCCCCCCGGAGCGCCGTAACGACGAGCTGGAGGACATCATCGTCTGGCTCGGCGAGCTCATCCGCCAGGTGGATTCCTCGCTGGTCGACGAGTGGTCGGCCATGGCTGACCCCGACAGGCCGGTCACCGAGGAACAGGTCGCCGAGCACGCCTTCGGTGTCGACGACCCGACCCGGCTCAGCGCCAATCCCCGCGCCCTGCGTCGAATGGTCCGGAACCACTTCTTCCGGCACGTGGAGCTGTTCGCCTTCGAGAAGGAGAAGGAGCTCGCGGAGATGGACGACTACCTCGATCAGGCTCCGGACTGGCCCGCGGAGATGGACGCCTACTTCGACGAGTACGCCGACATCGGCGTCGACGCCGGCGCCCGGTCCCCCGACCTGGTGCTCATCACCGAGGAAGGGCGGCGATGGACGGTGCGCCAGATCCTGGACGACCCGGAAGGCGACCACGGGTGGGCGTTCGAGGGTGTCGTGGATCTCGACGCCTCGGACGACGCCGGGGAGGTCCGGCTCAGCGAGCTGCGGGTCATCCAGGGTTGAGCCGGGCGTCCAGCACTGCCCGGCTGACCTCCACACCGGACCCGTAGGCCTCGGCGACCACCGTGCCGATGGTCCGGAACGCCTCGTCGCGGGTGGAGCTGGACCGGTAGCTCAGGTTCACGGTCCGGCCGGCGGTGGCCGCGCCACCGTCGAACGTCGCCAACGCCACTCCCGGACGGTCGCATTCCGCCGCGACGGCGCTCACCGGCACCAGGGTGCAGCCCAGTCCGCCGATCACGCACTGCACGACGGTCGACAGGCTGGCCGCCCTCGTCACGGATCTGGCGGGGTCCACCGTGAGCGACGCCGAACGGCACAGGTCCAGCACCTGGTCGCGGAGACAGTGGCCGTCATCCAGAAGCAGAAGGTCGAGGGTGTCCAGTTCGTCGAGAGTGACGTCCCGGCGACCGGCGAGACGGTGACCCTCGGGCACAACCAGGACGAACTCCTCGCGGTAGAGCTCGATCTGCTCGATGCCTGCACCGGTGACGGGCGACGCGACAACAACCGCGTCCAACCCGCCCTGCCGCAGGGAGTCGACGAGGCTGCTCGTCTTCTCCTCCACGATCTTCGGTTCCAGTTCCGGCGCCACCGACGGCAGGGACCGAAGGAGGTACGGGAGGATGAACGGGGCGACAGTCGGGATGATGCCCAGTGCCATAGACCCGGCCAACCCGCCGTGGGCCCCACGGGCCTGGCTGATGAAGGTGTCGAGACTGTCGAGCGTCGCCTGCGCGTACGGCAGCAGGTCACGGCCGATGTCGGTGACGATGACCTTCCTGGTGGACCTCTCGATCAGCTGAACCCCCAGACCATTCTCCAGTGCCGCCAGCCCCTGGGACAGTGACGGTTGGGAGATACCCAGCTGCTGGGCAGCAGCGCCGAAGTGCCCGTGCTCGGCGACCGTGGCGAAGGTCCTCAGTTGGGCGATCGTCGGCCGGTAGACTTTATTGACCATGCCTATCACTGTACATTATTGGTGAAAGTTAAACCTATCCACTTCACTCAATAGCGGTCACCTATCAACATGCCGCCATAGATCAGTTATACCTTTGCACCAGTTCTAGTTTCATGGCATAATCGGCCATGCTCAAGCAAGCAGCGAGCGTCCGAATTTCACGACCCCAGGAGGCATGCACCATGTCCATTCTCACCGTCGGTGACCAGTTCCCCGAGTTCAACCTCACCGCACTCAAGGGCGGCGACCTGCACGAGGCCAACGCCCAGCAGCCGGACGACTACTTCGAGAACGTCAGCCTCGACAAGTACCAGGGCAAGTGGAAGGTCGTCTTCTTCTACCCGAAGGACTTCACCTTCGTCTGCCCGACCGAGATCGCCGCCTTCGGCAAGCTCGACGAGGAGTTCCAGGACCGCGACACCCAGATCCTGGGCGGCTCCACGGACAACGAGTTCGCCCACTTCAACTGGCGCGCCACCCACCCGGAGCTCAAGGGTGTCCCCTTCCCGATGTTCGCCGACGTGCGCCACGACCTGATCCGCGCCCTGGGTGTCGAGAACGCCGACGGCGTCGCCGACCGTGCGACCTACATCGTCGACCCGGACAACGTCATCCAGTTCGTCTCCGTGACCCCGGACGCTGTCGGCCGCAACGTCGACGAGGTCCTGCGCGTCCTCGACGCCCTGCAGTCCGAAGAGGTCTGCGCCTGCAACTGGCAGGCCAACGACCCGACCAAGAACATCAACAAGATGGACGTCGTCCAGGAGGCGCTGAAGTAGCATGTCGATCGACAACCTGAAGTCCGGTCTCCCGGAGTATGCCAAGGACCTGAAGCTGAACCTCAGCAGCCTCGCACGCTCCACGGAGCTGAGCGAGCAGCAGCTGTGGGGCACCTTCGTCGCCACCGCCGCCGCGACCCGCAACGACCAGGTCCTGTCCGAGATCTCCGACGAGGCCAAGTCGCACCTGTCCGACGAAGCGTACAACGCCGCCCTCGCCGCCGCCTCGATCATGGCGATGAACAACGTCGCCTACCGTGCCCGCGGCTGGCTCGGCGACGACTACGCCCAGGTCCGCATGGGCCTGCGTATGAACGTCATCGGCAAGCCGGGCATCGAGAAGGTCGACTTCGAGCTCTTCTCACTGGCCGTCTCGACCGTCAACGGTTGCGAGCACTGCACCATCGCCCACGAGAAGACCGTGCGTGAGGAAGGCCTCACCAAGGAGCAGGTCTTCGAGGCGGTCAAGATCGCTGCTGTGGTCCAGGGCGTCGCCCAGACCATCGAGATCGAGGACGCACGCTAGACACGTCCCCGTCGGCCCGTCGTGCACCTGTTGCGCGGCGGGCCTTTCCCGTCTCCGGTGGTAGGATCGTCGGGTGGTTTCCGACGAAGACAACGCAGGTGACAGCAGGGCGACGAGCCGCAGGAAGGGCCGTGGCAGGCAGCGCGGGGCACGGTCGGGACGGTCGGACCGGTCGGGACGCAGCCCCCGCCGCTCCCCGCGGCTGAACCTCACCGAGAACCTCTCCTTCCCCGAGTCCCTCCCCGTGTCGGCACGCAGGGACGAGATCATCGAGGCGATCAGGGACAACCAGGTAGTGATCGTCGCCGGCGAGACCGGTTCCGGGAAAACGACCCAGCTCCCGAAGATGTGCCTGGAACTCGGCAGGGGTGCCGACGGGAGAATCGGTCACACCCAGCCGCGGCGTATCGCGGCCCGAAGTGTCGCCGACCGTATCGCCGACGAGCTCGGGGAGAAGGCCGGGGAGCCGGGGAGCCGGGTCGGCTACAAGATCCGCTTCGACGACCATGTCCACCGGTCCACCGCGGTGAAGCTGATGACCGACGGCATCCTGCTGGCTGAGATCCAGCGTGACCGACTCCTCAAGGCGTATGACACGATCATCGTCGACGAGGCGCACGAACGCAGCCTCAACATCGACTTCCTGCTGGGGTACCTGCGTGAGCTGCTGCCGAAACGTCCCGACCTGAAGGTCATCATCACCTCGGCGACGATCGACCCGGAGTCCTTCGCCGCCCACTTCGCCGACGCGGACGGCAATCCGGCGCCGGTCATCGAGGTCTCCGGACGCACCTACCCTGTGGAGGTCCGGTATCGCCCGCTGACTCGGCTCGTGCCGGACACCGGGGCCGGTGGGAAGGACGGGGAGCAGTCCTTCCGCGAGGTCGAGACCGACCCGGTCGACGGCCTCCTCGACGCCGTGCGTGAACTCATCGCCGAGGGACCGGGGGACATTCTCTGCTTCTTCTCCGGCGAGCGCGAGATCCGCGACGCGGCTGACGCCCTGCAGGACGAGAAGTTCCGCGGCGTAGACATCCTCCCGCTGTTCGGTCGACTCTCCGCCGCCGAACAGCACCGGGTCTTCTCCCCCGGCAGCCGACGCCGGATCGTCCTGGCGACGAACATCGCCGAGACCTCACTCACGGTCCCGGGCATCAAGTACGTGATCGACACCGGCTATGCGCGGATCTCCCGGTACTCCCACCGCACGAAGGTCCAACGCCTGCCTGTCGAGGAGATCAGCCAGGCCTCCGCGAAACAGCGGTCCGGTCGCTGCGGCCGCACCTCCGACGGCATCGCGATCCGCCTGTACTCCGAGGAGAACTTCGAGGCCCGCCCGGAGTTCACAGACCCTGAGATCCTCCGGACCCACCTCGCCAGCGTGATCCTCTCGATGGCGTCGCTCGACCTGGGGGACATCCGCGAGTTCCCGTTCCTGCAGCCCCCGGACTCCAAGTCCGTCCGCGACGGCGTCCAGCTGCTCCAGGAACTCGGGGCACTGGACACCTCCACCGGAGATTCCGGGACGTCCGGGAAGTCCGGGAAGACCGGGAAGACCGGGAAGTCCGGGGCTTCACAGACTCCCAGGCTCACCGACACCGGCCGCGACATGGCCCGTATCCCGACGGACCCGCGGCTGGCGAAGATGCTGTCCGCGGCGCACGCCAACGGGGCACTCGAGCAGATCGCGGTCATCGTCGCGGCCCTGAGTATCCAGGACGTCCGGGAGCGGCCCGCCGAGCACCAGGCCCGCGCCGACCAGCTGCACGCCCGGTTCGCCGCCGGTTCCGACTTCATCTCGGTCCTCAAGCTCTGGAACTACCTGCAGGAACGCCGGCAGGAGCTTTCCGGCAACAAGTTCCGCAGGCTGTGCCGGGACGAGTTCATTCACTACGTGCGCGTCCTGGAGTGGATGGACCTGGTCCGCCAGCTGTTCACGGTGATCCAGGAGCTGAAGTGGTCGGTTCCGAATGTGCGGCACTTCCGTGAACTGACCTTCGATCTCGGTGACGAGAAGTCCGCCGCTCCCGATGAAACGGCGGTCCACAAGTCGCTTCTCGCCGGCCTGGTCACCAACGTGGGCATGCGCCAGGGCAATTCGCGCCAGTTCACCGGCACGCGCAACACCTCCTTCGTGATCCACCCCTCCTCCCACCTGTCCAAGAAGCCCCCGCAGTGGGTGATGGCGGCCGAGCTCGTCGAGACCTCACAGGTCTTCGCCCGTACGGTTGCCCCGGTGGTCCCGGAGTGGATCGAGGAGATCGCACCTCAGTTGATGCGCTACTCCTACTCCGACCCCTTCTGGTCGAGCAAGCAGGGTGCGGCTCTGGCGGTCGAGAAGGCGTCCATGCTGGGGCTCCCCGTGATCGGCGACCGTCGGGTCAACCTCTCGAAGACCGACCCGGAGACAGCCCGGGAGATGTTCATCAGGCATGCCCTCGTCGAGGGTGACTGGCGCACCAGCCACAGGTTCTTCCGGAACAACCAGCGGATGCTGGAGGAGGCCGGTGAACTGGAGGACAAGGCTCGGCGGCGTGACATCGTCATCGACGACGACGCCATCTTCGCCTTCTACGATGAACGTCTGCCGTCCGGGATCGTCTCCTCCCGGCATTTCGACTCCTGGTGGAAGAAGGCGAGGAACAAGGAACCCCACTTGCTCGACATGACCGCCGAGGCTCTGATCGGTTCGGACGGCGGTGCCGCCGAGGCGCGCGAGTTCCCCGACACCTGGCGTCAGGGGTCGATGGAGTTCGACCTCACCTACGTCTTCCGCCCCGGTGACCCGTCCGACGGCATCACCATGCGAATTCCGCTGCCCCTGCTCGCCGGTGTGACCGACGAGGACGCCACCTGGCTAGTCTCCGGAATGCGCGAGGAACTCTGCGTCGCACTGATCAGGACGCTGCCCAAGCCGCTGCGGACCACGGTGGTACCCGCCGCCCAGTTCGCCCGCGCCGCGCTGGAACGTATGACCCCTTACGACGGTCCGATCGACCAGGCTCTGGCGGACGCGCTGCGTTCCCTCGGGGGAACGGGGATCAGCGCCGGGGACTTCGACTGGAGCCGGGTACCCGACCACCTGCGTATGACCTTCGCCGCCGTCGACAGACGGGGAAAGGTCGTCGCAACGTCGAAAGACCTCGGTGAACTGCAGGAACGGCTCTCCGGTGAGATCACCCAGTCCATTGCCGCGGCCACTGCCCGGTCGTCCCGGGGATCCGGGTCCGAGGGGCCCTCTCCCCGGGACTCGGCCGTGCACCGCCCGTCCGGGAAGGGCGGGGCGAAGAAGGACCGTGGTAGCGGCAGGAGGTCGTCCGGCGGTGGTGGCGGTGTACTGGCGCGGTCGGAGTCGTGGACCGCCGAGGACATCGGCACCATCCCTGAGTCCGTGGAGACCGTGGTCGACGGACAGACGACGTCGGCCTATCCGGCACTCGTCGCCGCTGAGGAGGGGCGTGGCAACGGGTTCGTGCTCAAGGCCTTCCCCACTCCCCAGGCCGCGGCCGGTCAGCAGTTCTCCACCGTCCTGGAGATGATGGTCACAGCGTGCCAGGTGTCGACCAGGCAGACGGTCAAGGGGTTGCCGTTGCGGCAGCGTGTGGCTGTCGACACTTACCCGCACGGTGGTCCGGACGCACTGGTCGACGACTGCCGCGTGCTGGCGTGCCGTGAGCTCCTCGACCGTTACGGTCCGGTGATCCGTGACCCGGAAAGGTGCGCTGAGGCTCTGTCCGCGGCAAAGGAGAAGGGACCTGGTCTGGTCCGCCAGATCTTCGTGGCGATCGCCCCGGCGGTGCTCGCGGTCGCCGACATGTCCCAGGAGCTGGAGGCGTGGGACGGCGAGGCCATCGAGGAGATGAAGGGGCAGTTGCGCTTCTACCTCGGGCCGCACCGGGTCGCCAGGAACGGGGTGGAGAATCTGAGACATGTTCCCCGCTATGTCGCGGCGATGAAGGCCCGTCTGGAGTTGATGGAGTCCGACCCGGACCGCGAGGCGGCGTTGGACGACCAGGTCAGGGAGTGCACTGAGGCGATCGCCGCGACCCGTGAGCGGCTTCCCGCGTCCCGTGCCGCGTCACCGCAGTTCAAGGATGTGGAATGGCTCGTGGAGGAGTTCCGGGTCTCGTTGTTCGCCCAGCATCTGGGGACGTCACGTCCCGCCAGCGCTGCGCGGGTGAAGAAGGCCCTGGCGAAGATCCGGTGACCCCTATCCGGTGGCGTCGTCGCGGCGTTCCTGCAGGGCCCGGATCTCCTTCTCGAAGTCCTCGGTGGACCTGAAGGACTTGTAGACCGAGGCGAAACGCAGGTAGGCAACCTCGTTGAGGTTGCGCAACGGTTCGAGGATGGCCAGGCCGATGTCGTCGGCGGCGACCTGCGAACCGTGTGAGGCACGGAGTGACTGCTCCACGTCGTGGGCGAGGATCTTCAGGTCGTCCGTCGAGACTTCGAGCCCCTGGCACGCCCGACCCACTCCCCGGATGACCTTGTCACGCCGGAACTCCTCGGTGACACCGCTACGCTTGGTGACCAGAAGCACGGAACGTTCCAACGTCGTGAACCTGGTCCGGCAGGAGAGGCACTCGCGCCGACGCCGGATCGCCGAACCGGATTCCACCGTGCGGGAATCCACCACCCTGGAGTCTTCGGAGCGGCAGGCGGGACAGAGCACGGGGGTTCTCCCTCACAGAGATCAGCGGAACAGTACGGGCCCACATCATACCCCCGGTCTGCACCACGGGTCCGCCGGGTCAGTACACGGGGACGACAACCTGACGGGTCCCCTGCCCTGCGGTACGGTCTCCCCCGTCAACCGGGACCTCACCGAGGTCACTGGTGTCGTTCAGGGAGGAGATACGCGCCACCGCGTCCCCCACGGACACACCCGGTACGTGCTCCCTGGCGATGTCCGCGAGACTCTCTCCCTCTCCGACGGTGACGGTCGCGGTGGTAACGGGCGTGGTGACGCCCTCCTCCGTGCCGGTAAGCACGGGGGACACGGCGAGCATCACGACCAGCGACGACAGGGCCACCAGCGTGACACCCGGAGACACGATCACCGACGCCGCCCGCCGCCGGAACCGCTCCCGGCGGGACGGGAGGTCGAACGGACGTTCCCGAGCCGTGTTCCGCTCCCGCACTCGGGACACCTGAACTGCAGACGGACGGCGGGCCACCCCGTACCCCCAGGTGTTCGATCCACCTGCCCCGGACACCTGCGTCCATTCAGGACGGCGGTAGATGGGACGACGGACGACGTCCCGGCGATCCTGTACCGACATCGTGCTCATGACAACCCTCTTTCCGTGGGAACGAACCTGACTCGTGGATTCTGACAGGACCATGACACCACCGCGGCCGGACACCGTCTCGCGCCCCTGGCAGAATCTTCGTCCGTGTGTTCGAACTGTTCTCTCTGCGGCCGAAGGTAGCACGGGTGTTCGACGTTGTCCACCGTCGTGCCGACATTTTCGAACACCCTGATGAACAAAGTCCGGCTTGTCATGTAGTGTCGGAGCCACGACCGGTACAACAAGACCAGGAGTGGGTCAGATGTCAGAGAAGCAGAAGTCCTCCACGGGGGCGGCTCCCGGAGGCAGGAAGCGCGCCTCCCAGAGCGGAATCGGAGCGAGCGGCGACGACAAGGGGCGGGAGAAGCTCTCCGACCGTCAGCGTCGCATCATGGATGTCATCAAGGACGCCACCCGGTTCCGCGGGTATCCGCCGAGCATCCGCGAGATCTGCGACGCGGTCGGCCTGAACTCGACCTCCTCGGTGTCCTACCACCTGCGCGAACTGGAACGGAAGGGCTACCTCCGGCGTGAGGACAACAAGCCCCGTGCCGTGGACATCCGCGACTTCGACGAGGACCGGGCGCCACGGCCGGGCCCCAAGCCCGCTGCCGCACCTGCCCCGGACGGAATGCCTGCGCCCTCCTTCGTGCCCGTGGTGGGACAGATCGCCGCCGGCTCGCCGATCCTCGCCGAGGAACATGTCGAGGCCCACTTCCCGCTTCCCCAGGAACTGGTGGGCGGCGGCGAACTCTTCCTGCTCCAGGTCGTGGGCGAGTCCATGCGCGACGCCGGAATCTTCAACGGCGACTGGGTCGCCGTCCGGTCACAGAAGGTCGCTGAACTCGGAGACTTCGTGGCGGCGATGATCGACGGCGAAGCCACCGTCAAGGAATTCCAGAAGGACGGCAACGGGGTCTGGCTGCTCCCCCACAACGACCTGTTCGAACCGATCCCCGGTGACAACGCCGACATCCTCGGTCGGGTGGTCGCCGTGCTCCGTAAGATCTGACTTCCACCCCGACCTCACGGTCGGTGACAGCACCCGGGGGAGGCACCGGACCACGGTACCTCCCCCGGGTGCTTGCTCTTCTCCGGCAGTCAGAGGTCGAGAACAGCCGCAGCGGCGTTCTTCGCCTCCTCGGCGCCGTCCGCGTCCAGTGCGGCGGCAGCCATCTCCCGGCAGACCGCGAAGTCGATCTCCCCGAGCTGCGCCCCCACCGCAGCCAAGGCGGGCGGGGCAGCAGAGAGGGAAGTTACGCCGAGTCCTGCCAGCACACACGCCAACAGGGGGTCGGCGGCCGCTTCGCCACACACCCCCACCGCAGTCCGGGTCACCGCACCGGCCCTGCACGTGGTGTGGACGAGGCGCAGCACCGACGGCTGCCACGGGTCAGTCAGGTGCGCCAGGGACGCCGACATCCTGTCAGCCGCCATCGTGTACTGCGTCAGGTCATTGGTGCCGATCGAGACGAAGTCCAGGTGGGGCATCATCTTGTCGGCCATCAGCGCCGCCGCCGGTACCTCGATCATCGCACCCGCCACCAGCCCGCGGTCATGGCACAGCTCGGCGAACCACTGTGCCTCGTACACCGTCGCCACCATCGGCGCCATCACCCAGGTCTGGGCGGAGGAATCCTCCCGGCCGGACTTCTTCAGTGCCAGGGCGATACCGTCGAGCTGCCGCTCCAGCAGCTCCTGGTTCGTCCGTGCGATACGCAGACCACGGACGCCGAGCGCCGGATTCTCCTCGTTCTCCGCCATCACGTAGGGAACCGGCTTGTCGGAACCGGCGTCCAGCGTGCGGATGACCACCTTCCCCTCCGGGAAGGCGCTGAGCACCTCGGCGTAACGGTCAGCCTGCTCCTCCACCGACGGTTCAGTGGTCTCGCTGAGAAAACCCAGCTCGGTACGGAACAGTCCGATGCCCTCGGCGACGGACTCCGCTGCCTGACGCGCGGCGGCGCCGTCCTGCACATTGGCCAGGAGCTGAACCCGGTGACCGTCGGCGGTCTGTGCCGGCCCGTGCCAGCCACGGACCTTCGAGGCCAGTTCAGCGGCCGCGGCCACCCTCCTCTCCACGTCGGCCGGGTCAACACCGGTCTCGACCGTACCGGCGGCGGCGTCCACGAGAACGTCGGTTTCCGCGGGGATGCCGCGCAGCGAGGTCCCCACCGCCACGATGCACGGGATGTCCAACTGACGGGCGATGATCGCGGTGTGGCTCGTTGCCCCGCCCTTCTCGGTCACCACGGCGACAATCAGTGACGGATCCAGCGTCGCGGTGTCCGCCGGTGCCAGGTCGTCGGCGAAGAGCACATGGGGCGAGTCGACCTCGGGAATCCCCGGTTCCGGCTCCCCACGCAACTCCGCGATGACACGGTCGCGGACGTCCATGAGGTCGGTGACCCGCTCGGCCATGACCCCGCCAGCCTTGAGGAACATCTCGACGAAGTCATCGGTGGCCTGCTTGACCGCGTAGACGTTCGTCTGACCTCCGTTGATGGACTTCCGGACCTTCTTCGCCCAGGCCCGGTCCTTCGCGATCGCGACCGTCGCCTCGAGGACCTGCCGGGCATTGCCCTCCACGGTGGCGGCACGCGCACTGAGCCGGCCGGCGACGGTGTCCACCGCCGTGGTGAACGCCTCGAACTCTGCCTCCCGCTCCCCCTCAGCGACAGTCTTGTCCGGCCCCGGGAGCTCCGGCCGGTCCGTCACCCAGGTCACGGGCGCGAAGACCGTGCCCGGAACCACTGACTTTCCCTTCAGGACGACGGGGTCACCGTCAGAGGAAGGTGCGGAGGAATTCGTGTCTGCCATAGTGTCTGGTCTCCCACAGGTGTTCAGAAAGGTTTTCTGAAAGGACATCGGTTGACGTACAAAGGTTGGCGTCCACACTACCCTGTTCCCACCCCTCAGTTCGGGTGTGCGGGAGCCCGTCGGCGTTGTCGGAGTGGCGCGCCCACCCCCGAATCGGCGTCACCGGTGCACTCACCCCATACAATGCACATCATGAACTCAGAGGAACGTCGCCGTCAGATCGCGTCACTGACCGCAGTCAACGGGCGTGTCACCGTGGTCGAGCTGGCGGAGCGTTTCGCCGTCACCCCCGAGACCATCCGGCGTGACCTGACCGTGCTCGACAACGACGGCGCGTTGCACCGTGTCCATGGCGGTGCGGTACCCACCAACACTTTCCAGACGCGGGAAACCCCCATCGAGCTTCGCAGCAACACCTCCACCGAGGCGAAGATCCGGATCGGGCGGGCGGCCTCGGAGCTGCTCCCCCGCACCGGCACCGTCTTCCTCGACGCCGGGACCACCACCGCCATGTTGGCCCACGCGATCGCGGAGGCCGGCCGTCCGGACGAGAACCCGTACCGCGGACTGACTGTGCTGACGAACTTCCTGCCCCTGGCCGTCCGTCTCTCGGCGGCGGGACTGTCCGACGTCCAGCTCATCGGCGGACACATCCGTCCGATCACCCAGGCCGTGGTCGGGGACATCGCCCTGCGCACCATCGGGGTCCACCACGCCGACATCGCCTTCATCGGCACCAACGCCCTGTCCATGGACCACGGGCTCTCCACCGCCGATGCCGAGGAGGCCGCCGTGAAGCGGGCGATGATCGCGAACTCGGACCGGGTCGTCGCCATGTGCGACTCCACGAAGTTCGGGCGCGACTACCTCGTCAGCTTCGCCACTGTGGCGGAGATCGACGTCCTCGTCACCGACGACGCCGCACCCCACCAGTACCTCGAGGCGTTCGACGCCGAAGGGGTCACCGTCGTGACCGCCTGACCCCACCGTCGGCGCCGGCCGAGCACCGGGGGCGGCGACGTGGGGCAAGCTGGCGGGGTGGCCGGCCGGGATACCGCACAACCCCGGGCGGTTCAGCTACGCTGTCTGCAAGAGAGTGAGGCGCTCCACACTTGAGGTGGCCGCACTCTGAACCCCTCGATACGACGACCCGAAAAGGACCTGAGAACCATGGCCTCCACCACTGTCACCGTCGGCTCCACCGTCGGCCTGCACGCCCGCCCCGCCACCATCATCGCGGAAGCGGCAGCCAACTACGACGACGAGATCCTGCTCTCCCTCCCCGGTGAGGACGACGACGAGCCCTCGGACGCCTCCTCCTCCCTGATGATCATGGCACTGGGCGCCGAGCACGGCGACGAGGTCACCGTGACCTCCGACAACGCCGAGGCCGTCGCGGCCATCGCGGCGCTGATCACCAAGAACCTCGACGAGGACTAGCGCCGGGACCGGTCAGGGTTCAGCTCTTCAGGTGGTAGTCCCTGACCGAGAAGTCGCGCCCCTCGCCGACGTTCTCGAACAGCCACCGCAGTACCGGGTAGCCGACGATGACGCCCACCGAACCCCAGGCGATGCCCTCGAGTTCCAGCGACCCTATCTGCAGGGTGAGGTTTCCGATCCCGGCGGTCAGCGCCACGGCCGCGGCCGCGAGGTTCACGGGGTTGGTCAGGTTCACGTTGTTGTCCTGCCAGATCCGGATGCCCAGCAGCCCGATCATCCCGTAGAGGACCATCGTCGCCCCTCCCAGCACGCCCGCGGGGATCGTGTTGATCACCGCACCGAACTTCGGTACGAAGGCCAGGATGATCGCGGTGCCCGCCGCCACCCAGTAGGCCGCCGTCGAGTAGACCTTCGTCGCGGCCATCACCCCGATGTTCTCCGCGTAGGTGGTCGTCCCCGATCCCCCGAACCCGCCGGCCAGGGTGGTCGCCAGGCCGTCGCCGATCAGAGCCGGTCCCGCCTCATCGTCCAGGTTGCGCCGGGTCATCCCGGCCACGGCCTTGACATGGCCCACGTTCTCGGCGATGAGCACGACCACGACGGGAAGTGTCAGCAGGACCGCGCTGGCGTGGAACTCCGGGGTGTGGAAGTCCGGGAGGCCGAACCACGCCGCATCACCGATGACGTCACCGGCGTCTCCGGCGATGTTCCCGGTCACCACGGCGAACAGCCACCCCACGACGACGCCGATGAGGATCCCCAGGCGTCCGACCATGCCCCGCCCCGCCACGGTCACCACGAGAACGGCGCACAGTGTCACTGCGGCGACCATCGGCTGTTCGGCGAAATTCGAGGTCGCCGCCGGGGCGAGGTTCAGGCCGATCAGTGCGACGATGGCCCCGGTCACGGCCGGCGGCATCACGGCGTCCAGGACCCTGCGCCCCGCAGCCTTGACGAGCACGCCCACCAGGATCAGGACGAGGCCGGCGACGAGTACGCCGCCGAGCTGCGCCGGGAACCCCTCCGCCCGGGTCGCTGTCAGGGGGGCGATGAAGGCGAAGGAACTGCCGAGATAGGACGGCACCCGGTTACGGGTGATCAGCAGGAAGATGATCGTGCCGACCCCGGAGAACAGCAGCGTGGTGTTCACCGGGAACCCGGTGAGGGCCGGCACCAGCAGTGTCGCGCCGAACATCGCGATGACGTGCTGCATGCCGATCCCGGCGGTGCGTGGCCAGGTCAGCCGTTCCTCCGGGGCCACTACCGCCCCGGGCCTGATGCTGCGGCCGTCCCCGTGCAGTGTCCACCCGAAGAGCCTGCCGCGCGGCGGCTCTCCGGCGACCCGGCCGGTCTGTGTCGTCTTCTCGTCCATTCGGACGAGCTTATTCTGTCCCGTCCTCCACCGCGATTCGCAGGTCCGCCAGTTCCGCGGCTATCACCCTGGGGAGCCTGACCTCCACCCTGGTCCCCTCCTCGGTGTACTCCTGCCCGAGCACGGTGCCGTACTCGTGCAGGCGGGAGACCACGTCTCCCCGGTCGAAGGGGACCTGCAGGACGACGTGGTCGTCCAGCGAGTTCAGGAAGAGCTCGAGACGGCTCTCCAGCACCGCGATCCCCTCACCGGTGGCGGCGGAGACGAACACCACGTCGTCCAACCTGCTGCGCAGCTCCGCGAGCACCAGCGGGTCGGCGGCGTCGACCTTGTTGATCACCAGGATCTCCGGGGGTGCAGCCTCACCGGTCTCCTCGGCGATGTCACCGATGACCTTGTTGACCGCGGCGATCTGCTCCATCGGGAAGGGGTCGGACCCGTCGACGACGTGCAGGACGACGTCGGCGGCCATCACCTCCTCCAGGGTGGACCGGAACGCCTCGACCAGCTGGGTCGGCAGGAAACGGATGAACCCGACCGTGTCGGAGAAGACGACCGCCCGTCCGTCCGCCAGTTCGGCACGGCGGGTGGTCGGGTCCAGGGTGGCGAACAACGCGTCCTCGACGAGGACGCCCGCCCCGGTGAGTGCGTTCAGCAGGGAGGACTTGCCGGCGTTGGTGTAGCCGGCGATGGCGATCTGGGCGATCGCGGAAGTGTCACGCCGGTCACGTTTGATGTCGCGGGACTTCTTCATCCCCTGGATCTCCCGGCGGAGCCGGGCCATCTCGCTGCGCAGCCGTCGACGGTCCGCCTCGATCTTCGTCTCACCGGGGCCACGCAGTCCGACACCGCCGTTGGAGCCCGCCCGGCCACCCGCCTGCCGGGACAGTGCCCCACCCCACCCGCGGACGCGGGTGATGAGGTACTCCAACTGGGCCAGGGCGACCTGCGCCTTGCCTTCCTTGGACTTGGCGTGCTGGGCGAAGATGTCGAGAATCAGCATCGTGCGGTCGATGACCTTGACGTCGAGCGCCTTCTCCAGTGCGATCATCTGGCCAGGGCTCAGCTCACCGTCGGCGATGACGGTGTCGGCGTTGGTCTCGACGACGATCTGACGAAGTTCCTCGACCTTGCCGGATCCGATGTACGTTCCGGCGTCCGGCTTGTCCCGGCGCTGGTAGAGCATGTCGGCGATGTCGGAGCCGGCCGTCTCGGCGAGCGCGGCCAGCTCCGCCAGGCGGGCCTCGATCTGCTCGAGGGTGCCCTCGGTCCACACGCCGACGAGAACGACCTTCTCGAGACGGAGCTTGCGGTACTCGACGTCGTAGCCGTCGTCCTGTTCGGTGGAGTGGATGTTCGTCCCGCGGTTGAGGCGGCGGAGGCTCGACCGCTGTTCGAGGTCCAGCTCCCCGACCGTGGTCTCCGCGTGGATCTCTTCGGGATCATTGTTCATGCTTGTCATTGCCCTCCATCTTTCCACGAGTCGCAGCCGCGGAGTAGAGTCGCTCCCATGATTCCGGAACTGAAGAGTGTGGGGCTGGCTTTCAGCCGTTGGCAGGATGCTCTGGAGGCGGCGTACGGGACGGGGGCGCTGCGGGTCACCGGGGAGGTGCGCGACGGACAGGTTCTGCAGTACGACGACCCCAGCGGGGCACGGCTGGTGATCCTGGCGGTGCCGCCCTACGGCTCCTTCGCCAGCTTCAGTGGTGGTGCGGAGACCTCGGCACACCTCAGCATGGTCGACGACATCGTCGGCGTGCTCGACATCGTGGCGGACTCCCCTGTGCTGCAGGTCCGCGCCGATGGAGCGCCGGTGATCGCGTCGCTCACCGCCACCGTCGCCCAGGGCCCCCTGCTGTCGGAGGAGGGCACGCTGACCTACCAGCCGATGCAGGTCACCGCACTTGCGGCGGACGTGGCGGTCCACCGTAGCCGTGACGACGCCGCCCGGGCCGGGGTGCTGCGGGTCGGTGTGGTGGACTCGACCGGGCTTGCCGACCTGAACTCAGGTGCAGTGGCGCCCCACGCCGCCGCCACCGTGGCCGTGGAGGTCACCTCGGCCGAGCGCCGGACCGCGGCTTTGACCGGACAGTCCTTCTGGGTGTGCACGGTCACCGCCCCGTTCGAGTTCAGCGTGGTTCTTCCCGACAACGGTGAGGACACCCTCCCCGCCGGCACGATCCTCGCCGGTTCCGTCCAGTTCACCGCCACCGCAGTGGACCCGGCGTCCTGCTCCTCAGGAGGGTGCGGTTGCGGGTCAGGAGGTTGCGGAGGGTCCTGTGGCTAGGAGCCTGCCGAAGACCTTCGTCGCCGCGTCCTTCGTGGTCGCGCTGTCGTGGGTCGTGATCAGCACCCTGGGGCGGCTGGGTGTCCTCGTCGCGGTGGTGCTGGTCATCACCGCTGTGGTCACGGTCGTGCGCCAGGACTCGGACCGCGAGATCGCCGCACTGAAGCGGTCGATCGACCTCTCCGCGACGGACATCGCGGCCGTCCTCGACGACTGGGACGAGTTCCGCTACTCCAGCGACCCCGCCCGGGTACGCGACCGTCAGCTGCACCGCCCCGAACTCTGCGACGCCCGGTCCGGGATCTCCAGTGTCTCCCGCTTCCATGCCGCCGCGGGCTCCTGCGAACGTTTCCTGCGGCACCTGCCCGAACGCACCACGTCCCTGACCACCGTGGCCACCCTGACCGAGCTGCTGCACGAGACCGACCAGCGCGCGCTGAGCCTGCAGCGGTTGTGGGACCGTGCCCGTCAGGACTCAGCCAACTCCCGTCACCACTGACCGGCTCCCGCCGGGAACGGCTCGGCCCCTCATGCCTCAGTCGCGGTGGTCCCGGTGGTGACCTCGGTGGTGAATACCAGCTTCGAGGGACCGCGTAACGTCGCGGCAGTCGGCCGGCCCTCCCCGTCCGCACCGACGGTGACCGCGACCTCCCCGCCGGGGACGACCACCCGGACGGTCTCCTCCCAGGTCTGCGGTGTGCCCGCCGCCCCGTCGAACCGGTCCACCAGTGCGGCGACCGCGGCGGCGACGGTCCCTGTACCACAGGACAGGGTCTCTCCGACCCCACGCTCATGCACCCTCATGTGCACTCCCCCGTCACGCAACGCGGTCACCAGCTCGAGGTTCACCCCCGTCGGGAAGACACCGGTGTCGTAGTCCGGGGCGCGGTCGACCCGCAGGTCGGCGAGACCGGCGGCGCTGAGCCCGGGGACCACACACGCCAGGTGCGGATTACCCATGTCCACCCCGACGCCCTCGTACCGGACGCCGTCGAGGGTGGCTGCGGAGGTCCCCGTGATGACGGGGACGCCCATGTCCACGCTGACCTCCGCGTCAGTGTCGGTGACCGAGTGGATCCTCACGTCGCGCCGTCCCGCCCGGGTCCCCACCCGAAGGGTGCCGTCGTCGTTGAACTGCCCCGGGTCCGTCAGCGACAGCGCGCTGAGCGCATGGGCGAAGACACGCACGCCGTTGCCGCACATCTCCGCGACGGAGCCGTCGGCGTTGCGGTAGTCCATGAACCAGTCGTCGTCCCGCACGTCCTCAGGCAGGCCCTCCAGGACGCCGCGCCGGACCAGCACCCCGGCGGTGGCGAGTCTGATCACGCCGTCGGCACCGATGCCGCGGTGCCGGTCCGCCAGGGACCGTACCAGTCCGGCGGTGAGGTCGACGGCGGCCTCGGGATCGGGGATCAGGATGAAATCGTTGCCGGTCCCGTGTCCCTTGATTACCTCTGTCCGGGTGCTCTCGTCCATGGAGGAGAGTCTATCCCCCCACCGTGCCCGCCGCCGCCACCGCAGTGGCGACCACACGGTCACGGACATCCGGCGCCGAGGCGTCGATCCAGGTGATCCGCGGATCCCGCCGGAACCAGGCCCGTTGCCGACGGGCGTACCGGCGGGTGCCGGTCACCGTCCGCTCTACCGCCTCGGTGAGAGTCAGCTCACCGGCGAGATGGTCGAGAACCTGCGCGTAACCGATCGCCTGCCCTGCCGTCGACTCACGGCGCAGTCCCTGTTCCACCAGCGCCCGGACCTCCTCGACGAGCCCCTCACCGAACATCCGTCCGACCCGGGTCTCGAGACGGGGGTTCAGCCACTCCGCGGTGGCGGACAGTCCGATGATTGCGCAGTCCCAGCGGGTCGGCCGGTCCTTGGGGGGCTGGGACGCTGCGAAGGGACGGCCGGTGAGCTCGATGACCTCCAACGCCCGCACGGTCCTGCGCCGGTCCCTGTCCTCGATCACCCTCGCGGCCTCCGGGTCCCGCTCCTCCAGTACCGCATGCAGCGCCTCTACCCCGATCCGGTCGCCCTCCCGCTCCCACCTGCGGCGGACCGAGGCGTCCGTGGGTGGCAGGTCCCAGTTGTCGAGCAGGGCCTGGACGTACATCATCGAGCCGCCGACGATCACCGGCGTCCTTCCCCGGGAGCGGATGGCCTCGACGTCGGCGATGGCCGCGTCGCGGTAGCGGGCGACCGACGCGTTCTCCGTGACCTCCAGGACGTCGAGCTGGTGGTGCGGGATTCCGCGCCGCTCACCGGGCGGCAGTTTCGCCGTACCGATGTCCATCCCCCGGTAGAGCTGCATCGAGTCGATGTTGACGATCTCGCCGTCGAGCGCCTCCGCCACCGCGAGTGCCGCCTCGGACTTCCCGGACCCCGTCGGCCCGACGACCGCCACCGGACGGCGGCCTCGCTGGTGTTGTGTCATGGGCCGTAAGTCTACGGCCGGTTCCGGCGGCACGGTAATGGTGCCCGACGGGGTCTGCCATAATGTCAGGCAGCACAGTCACTCGACCGAAGGACCACCGATGAACGTCCCGAAGCCCGGCCCCCGCCCCGGTACACGACCCGGACCGCGTCCGGGCGCACAGGCCGGCGTCGCCCCCGTCAGCACCACCGTCGCACCGTCCGTCGAGGACGCCGCCGCGCACGGCCGCATCGACGGCGAGGGTGTCGTGTGGCTGACCGTCACCGGTACCGGCGGCAGCGGTGAGACCACCGAACGTCGCGTCGGTGAGTGGAAGGCCGGCACCGTGGAGGAGGGTCTGGCCCACTACGCCCGCCGGTTCGCCGACCTGGCGACCGAGGTCGAGGTGCTGGTGGCCCGGCTGGGCACCCACCCGGAAGATGTCGCCCGCGTGCGTGCCGATGCCCGCCGTCTGCTCGACGGACTGCCGGAGGCCGCGGTGCTCGGCGACGTCGCGCGTCTGGAACGTCGGCTGACCGAGCTGCTGTCCCGCACCGGTGAGGTCGAACAGCAGGTGGCGGACCGGCGGCTGGAGCTGGTGACCGAGGCCGAACGCATCGCGGCCTCGGGCACCGACTGGAAGGCCGACGGCGACCGCCTCAGGGAGATCGGCGACCGGTGGAACGCCGCCGGCGGTGACCGTGCCGCAGGGCGGGAACTGGCGGCGCGGCTCCGCACGGCGCGGGAGACCTTCGCCGAGCGACGCGGAAGCCACTTCGCCGAGCTCGACAAGCAGCGGGACGTCGCCCGCAGGGCGAAGGAGAGTCTCGTCGCCCGGGCGGTCGCCCTGCAGGACTCCAGGGAATGGAACGACACCGCCCGCGCCTACCGCGACCTGATGGCGGAATGGAAGGCGGCCGGCCGGGCACGCCGCGCCGACGACGACCGCCTCTGGGCGGAGTTCCGGCACGCCCAGGACGTCTTCTTCGCCGCCCGTGAGGAGGACAACCGCCGTAAGGACGAGGAGTTCGAGCGCAACGCCGAGGCCAGACAGGCCCTCCTCGACGAGTACGACGCCCGCATCGACCCGTCCGCCGACCTGGACCGTGCCCGTGAACTCCTGCGCGAACTCCAGGAGAAGTGGGACGCGGTCGGGTACGTCCCCCGGGCTCGGGTCCAGGAGTTCGAGGACAAGATCGGTGCGTTGGCCGCCCGGGTCAGTGACTTCGCCGAACAGCAGTGGCGTCGGACCGACCCGGAGGTCGAGGCCCGTGTCGCCCAGTTCCAGGCGAAGGTCGACCAGCTGACGGCGGACGCGGAGGCAGCGGAGGCGAAGGGCCGTCACTCGGCGGCCGCCGACCTGCGGAAACAGGCCGAACAGTGGCGTTCCTGGGCGCAGACGGCGGCTGAGGCCGCCCGCGACTAGTCAGTCGTCCTGCGGGGTGGCGTCGGATGCTGCGGTGCCGTCGCCACCGTTCTCCGCCCGCTTCCGACGTGCACGGACCCTGTCCCTGCGGTCGTCGACGATGTCGACGTCCTCCCGTGGGGCCAGTCCGGTGCGCAGCACCAGCTGGGCCGCCCGCGACTCCTCGTCCCTGCCGGCCTCGGCACGTCGCTTCTCCGCGATCGCCTTCTGCACGGCACCACGTCGCAGCAACCGGCTGGACAGGGCGATGAAGATGACGACCATCCCCACGAAGCCCATGATCAGGCCGAAGGACGGGCCGTCTCCGGGCTCCGTCGGCGGGCGCGACTGACGCATGCCGATCGCCAGGACCGCGTACACCCAGCCGATACCGGTGGCGATCCAGTTGATCCACGCCACCAGCGACGAGCGCGAGACCACCGTGCCCAGCGTCAGCAGGACACCGCCGACGAGCGCGAGCCACACGTAGACCCGCTCGGGCAGGGTCGTGACGTACGTCTGGGCGGTGTCGGAGAAGAACAGGACGTCGTAACCGCGCACCTCCCCGGAATGCGGCATGAAGATCGACACGAACACCACGATCAGCCCGCACAGGAGGACCGGCAGCGACGAGCCGAGGACGATCGTCCCGGCCGCCTGACGTTCCGCCCTGGCGAGGTCACCACCGGCGTTGCGTTCCAGTTCCCGCACATGCCGGTCCAGCGCCTCAGCACGGCGCCGGTTGACCGCCTCCCGGCTTTCGCCGGCCCTGTCCACTGCCTTACTCACAACCACATCCTCCACTCTGCGTCGTCGGCGTACCGGGCCGACCGATTCCGGGAAGCCCCAACCCGACGCCCACCGGAGCGGTGGTCGGCACGGTACCTGCCTCTGACATGTCCCCCGCCACGGTACGGCGGTGGGAGTGCACGGGCGAATCCGCGAGCAGAAAGTGCGGGGCCGACCCGGTGACGGTGACCTCCACGACGTCCCCGGGGCGGACCGCCGAGTCACCGGGCGAGAAGTGCACCAGGCGTCCGTCGCGGGCCCGGCCCGACATCCGTCGGGTCTGCGCGTTCTTCCGGCCTCCGCCGGCCTGGACGAGAAGTTCGACCCGAGTGCCGATCTGGGCGGCGTTGTCCTCGCCGCTGATACGCTCCTGCAGTCGTTCCAGCCGTTCGTAGCGGTCCTGGACCACCGACTTGGGCACCTGGTCGGTCAGCGACGCCGCGGGCGTCCCGGGCCGGGGCGAGTACTGGAAGGTGTACGCGCTGGTGAAACGGGACTCCTCGACAACCCGAAGCGTCTCCTGGAAATCCTCCTCCGTCTCACCGGGGAACCCCACGATGAGGTCAGTGGTGATCGCCGCGTCCGGCATCCTCTCCCTGACCTTCTCCAGGATGCCCAGAAACTTCCTCGACCGGTAGGACCGCCGCATCGCCTTGAGGATGCGGTCGGAACCGGACTGCAGGGGCATGTGGAGCTGCGGGCACACCGCCGGAGTCTCCACCATCGCGTCGATCACGTCGTCGGTGAACTCCGCCGGATGCGGACTGGTGAACCGCAGTCGTTCCAGCCCCTCGATCTCCCCGCAGGCACGGAGCAGTTTCGAGAACGCCGTGCGGTCGCGGTCCAGGAAGGGGTCGGAGAAGTTCACACCGTAGGCGTTCACGTTCTGACCCAGCAGGGTGACTTCGGTGACCCCCTGGTCCACCAGTGCCTTGACCTCGGCGAGAATGTCCCCCGGACGACGGTCCTGTTCGGCACCCCGCAGCGAGGGCACGATACAGAAGGTGCAGGTGTTGTTGCAGCCGACCGAGACACTGACCCATCCCGCGTAGGCGGACTCCCTCTTCGCCGGCAGCACCGACGGGAACTGCTCCAGGGAATCGGCGATCTCCACCTCGGCCCGCTCGTTGTGCGCACTGCGCGCCAGCAGGGTCGGCAGGGACCCCATGTTGTGCGTGCCGAAGACGACGTCGACCCACGGGGCCTTCTCCACGACGACGTCCTTGTCCTTCTGCGCCATGCATCCGCCGACGGCGATCTGCATGCCGGGATTCTGCGCCTTGACGTCCTTGAGCTGCCCGAGGGTGCCGTAGAGACGGTTGTCGGCGTTCTCCCGCACCGCGCAGGTGTTGAAGACGACGACGTCCGGGGTCGCCCCGTCGTCGGCCGGGGCGTAGCCGGAGTCCTCCAGGAGTCCGGAGAGCCGCTCGGAGTCATGGACGTTCATCTGGCACCCGAAGGTGCGGACCTCGTACGTTCGGGTGCCCCGGTGGTCGGACCGGGTCATTTCAGCAGTACTTCGGGATTCAACCACGGTCCCCGAGTGTAGTCGAGCACCCCCGGCAGAACGAACGGCCACCCGCGGTTGTACCACCCCGGAACTGCACATACCCGGTGTTTACCAGATCGTAACGTGACTCAGGCCTCAGCGGGTTCCCCACAATGGGGGAAATAACATTAGACTTCACCTATGACTGTTCAAGAGAATGCATCAAGCATGATCACCCTTACCGGGGTGAACAAGTACTTCGGTGACTTCCAGGCGTTGAAGGACATCAACCTGGACATCCCCTCCGGCCAGGTGGTCGTGGTCCTCGGACCGTCCGGCTCCGGCAAGTCCACGCTGTGCCGGACGATCAACCGACTCGAGACGATCGACACCGGCGAGATCCACATCGACGGGGAACTCCTGCCGGAAGAGGGCAAGGACCTCGCACGGCTCCGGTCGGAGGTCGGCATGGTGTTCCAGTCGTTCAACCTCTTCAGCCACATGACCATCCGGGACAACATCACACTGGCCCCGATGAAGGTGCGCAAGACCCCCCGGGCGGAGGCGGACAAGACAGCCGACCGGCTGCTCGACCGGGTCGGCATCGCCGTGCAGGCCGACAAGTACCCTGCACAGTTGTCCGGCGGCCAGCAGCAGCGCGTCGCCATCGCCCGAGCCCTGGCCATGGAGCCGAAGGTGATGCTCTTCGACGAGCCGACCTCCGCCCTGGACCCCGAGATGATCAACGAGGTGCTCGACGTGATGGCCGACCTCGCCGCGGGCGGCATGACCATGGTGGTCGTCACCCACGAGATGGGCTTCGCGCGCCGTGCCGCCGACCGCATCCTGTTCATGGCGGACGGTGCCATCGTCGAGGACACCGATCCGGAGACCTTCTTCACCAGCCCCTCGTCTGATCGAGCCAAGGACTTCCTGGCGAAGATCGTCGGGCACTAGGAGGAGGATCCCATGAAGCACCGCACACGGCTGCTGCGCCGGATCGCAGCCACCGTCGTCGTCGCCGCCGGGGCCTTCAGCATGGCCTCCTGCGGCAGCTCCGAACCCCGTTCCCTGTTGTCCGACATCGAGAACGGCAGTGTCGTCCTGGGCACCAAGTTCGACCAGCCCGGTCTGGGCGAGCGCACACCCGAGAAGGACTTCGCCGGCATGGACGTCGACGTCTCCCGCTACGTGGTCACCTACATCGCCGACAAGAACGGGTGGGACGTCCCCGAGATCGAGTGGCGCGAGACCCCGTCGTCCCAGCGCGAGACCCTGATCAACAACGGCGAGGTCAACATGATCGCCGCAACCTACTCCGTCAACGCCGGACGCCTCGCGGCCGTCGACTTCGCCGGCCCCTACACGGTCACCCACCAGGGGCTGCTCATCGAGGCCGCCACGGGCATCACGGGCCTGGAGGACGTCAAGGACGGCATGCGCCTGTGCTCCGTCTCCGGTTCCACCCCCGCCCAGAAAGTCAAGGAGGCCCTCCCCGGAGTCCAGCTGCAGGAGTTCGACACCTACGCCGCCTGCGCCGAAGGCGTGAAACAGGGCGTGGTGGACGCGTTGACCACTGACGCGACGATCCTCGCGGGGTTCGCACAGCGGTACAAGGAACGCTACAACGACGACTTCCGCGTCATCCAGCTGCAGAACCCGGACGGCTCCTTCTGGACAGACGAGCACTACGGCATCGGCCTTCCCAAGGGGGACGGCACTGACCGTGAGGCGGTCAACGAGGCGCTGGAGGAGATGTACGACTCCGGCGCCTTCGACGAGATCGTCAAGGACAACCTCGGGGCGGACTTCGAGGTCGGGCCGAAACCCGACATCGGTGACCTCTCATTCGCGGACAACTGAATCCACCACTGAAAGGAAGGAGGTACCGACATGAATCCCGATCTCTGGTCCGAAATGGGCCCGCAGCTGCTGGGGGTGTTCTGGGTCACGATCAAGCTGACGTTCTGGTCAGCCCTCGGGGCGATGATCCTGGGCACGATCCTCACGGCAATGCGCGTGTGCCCCGTCGGCATCCTGCGCACAGTCGCCACGGTGTACATCAACACCGTGCGTAACACGCCTCTGACGCTCATCGCCCTGTTGATGTCGCTGGGGCTCTACTACCAGCTCAACCTCTTGCTCGCCTCCAACAACAGCGAGAGTTTCATCGAACAGCAGAACTTCCGCCTGGCGGTTCTGGCGTTCATCCTCTACACCTCGACCTTCGTGGCGGAGTCCCTCCGTTCGGGAATCAACACCGTCCCGTTCGGACAGGCCGAGGCTGCCCGCTCCCTGGGGCTCACGTTCACCCAGAACTTCCGGTACGTGGTCTTCCCCCAGGCCTTCCGCGGGGCGATCGTGCCTCTGGGCAACACCCTGATCGCACTGATCAAGAACACCACTATCGCCTCCGTCATCGGCGTGGGCGAAGCATCCCTGCTGATGAAGACCATGACGGAGAACTATGCCAGTGACCTGCTCGTCATCTTCGCGATCATCGCGACCGGCTTCATCATCCTCACCCTGCCGACCGGAATGCTCTTCGGCTGGGCCGGCAAGCATTGGGCGGTGAAGCGCTGATGTCCACCCGCGCAACAGTTCTCTACGACACCCCCGGCCCCAAGGCCGTCCGTTTCAACCGTATTCTCACGGTGGCCACCGTTGTCCTGCTGCTCCTGATCCTCGCTTCCGCACTGTGGAAACTGGGGGACGGGGGCCAGCTGGACAAGGACAAGTGGGAGATCTTCTTCTACTCCACCACGTGGACGACTTACATCATCCCCGGTCTCATCAACACCGTCGTCGCGGCGGTCTTCTCGATCGTCCTCGCGCTCATCATCGGAGCGGTTCTCGGTATCGGACGGCTGTCCACGGTCCGTGCCGTCCGTTGGATCTGCGGAGTCATCGTCGAATTCTTCCGCGCCATTCCTGTCCTGGTGCTGATGCTGTTCGCGTACTCGCTGTTCGGCCTCTACGCGATCTTCCCCTCCTCGATGATCGGCTTCGCCGCGGTCGTCTTCGCCTTGACGATGTACAACGGTTCCGTGATCGCCGAGGTGCTGCGCTCCGGAATCGAGTCTCTGCCGAAGGGGCAGTCGGAGGCGGCATCGGCACTGGGCCTTTCCTGGGGCCAGACGATGCGGAAGATCCTCCTTCCGCAGGCTGTCGCCGCCATGTTGCCGGCGATCGTGTCCCAGATGGTCATCGCGCTGAAGGATTCCGCTCTGGGTTACATGATCGGTTTCGTCGAGGTCGTCCGCTCGGGACGTCAGCTCGGGGAGTTCTACGGAGCGATGCTCCCCGCTCTGCTCGTCACTGCGGCGATCATGATCCTGATCAACTTCGCCCTGTCGAAGCTGGCCGAGCGTATCGAACACCAGCTGCGTGCGGGCCGGGCCCGTAAGAACATCGCGGCCAAGGTGCCCCACCAGAAGGACCAGGGTATCGACACGAAGGACGTCGTGAACGTCGACTGGCACGCGCCCGGTCACAAGGACCTCAGGCCGACGACGGACTAGCCGGTAGACCCGCCCTCAGCCCCGGGAGCCCCGGAGCTCCTCGATCCTGAGGTCGAGGGCTTCCCTGGCGAGGGCGAGACACCGCCCTTCCGGGAAGCCTCTCCTCGCCGCCACACCGACGACCCGTTTCAGGGCCTTGTCGTACTCTCGCCGGTCAGCGGGCACCTGAGACACGGTGCCCGCCTTCTTCGTGACGAGTTCCCTGAGGATCCTCGCCTGGTCATCGTCGTCGACCTGTTCGAGCGCCGACTCGATCACCGTTCCCGGCACGCCTTTCTCGACGAGTTCGCGGCGCAGCACCGACACCGACTTGCGTTGATTGAGTTGGCGTTGCCGCACCCACTCGTGGGCGAAGCGTTCGTCGTCGAGCATTCCGTTTCCGATGCAACGCTCGATCACCAGCTCCACGAGTTCCGGCTCCACGGCCTCGCCGTCCGGACCGGTCGTCTCGGAGAGCCGTCGGCGCAGCTCCTCGACCGAACGGTCCCGGTGACCGATGAGCCGGGTCGCCTTGCTCTTCACGGGAGCCAGACGTTCCTCGAGCTCCTCGTCGACGATCCCCCCGTCGCTCTCACCCCTCTGGACGGCCGCGATGGCCTCCCGGAGCTGCTCGACCGTGGAAGCACCACCACCGTCAGACTGAGACATCCGAGACATCCGAGACATCCGCGATACCTGTCCTAGTCGTCGTCCTCGTCATCGAAGGTGGGGACCACACTGATCGGGACATTCTCGGGATCCTCGATTCCGGGGACGTCCATCTCTCCCTCACCCTCGGCCGCAGCCGTGTCCCCTGCCCCGCCGGCGGCGTACGGGCCCACCTGCAGGGTCCGCATGATGCTGTCCTCGATCTCCGCGGACAGGTCCGGGTTACCCTTGAGGAACTCACGGGCCTTCTCCTTACCCTGACCCAGCTGGTCGCCCTTGTAGGTGTACCAGGAACCGGACTTCTTCACGATGCCGTTGTCCACGCCGAGGTCGATGATCGACCCCTCGCGCGAGACGCCCTCACCGTAGAGGATGTCGAACTCGGCGATCTTGAACGGCGGGGAGACCTTGTTCTTCACGATCTTCATCTTCGTACGGTTGCCGACCGCGTCCTGCCCGTCCTTCAGCGTCTGGATTCGACGGACGTCACAGCGCACAGAGGCGTAGAACTTCAGCGCCTTACCGCCGGTGGTCGTCTCCGGGGAGCCGAACATGACACCGATCTTCTCGCGGAGCTGGTTGATGAAGATCGCGGTGGTACCGGTCTGGTGCAGGGCACCGGTCATCTTCCGCAGCGCCTGGCTCATCAGACGGGCCTGGAGACCGACGTGGCTGTCCCCCATGTCACCGTCGATCTCCGCCTTCGGCGTCAGGGCCGCAACGGAGTCGACCACGATGATGTCGATGGCGCCGGACCGCACCAGCATGTCGGCGATCTCCAGCGCCTGTTCACCGGTGTCGGGCTGCGACACCAGGAGGTTGTCGGTGTCGACCCCCAGCTTCTTGGCGTAGTCCGGATCCAAGGCATGCTCGGCGTCCACGAACGCTGCGATGCCGCCGGCCTTCTGCGCCTCGGCGATGGCGTGCAGTGCCACGGTGGTCTTACCGGAGGACTCCGGACCATAGATCTCCACCACGCGGCCGCGCGGGAAGCCACCGAGACCCAGTGCCACGTTGATCGCGATGTTGCCCGACGAGATGACCTGGATCGGCGGGCGGGTGTCGTCCCCCAGGCGCATCACTGCGCCCTTGCCGAAATCCTTCTCGATCTGCGACATCGCCAGATCAAGCGCCTTCTGACGGTCAGCACCGGCGTTACCGGACGTGCTCTTCTTCTTGGTGGCCATGTGCCCTCATTTCCGTTCTCGTTCTCGACTCTGCCTGTCGGCAGCGCCCGCGGACCTCTCCGAACAGAGAGACTCTCCCGGGCTCCCGAAGGTTCCCCCGGGGAGCCTGTCGGCATCGCAGACCATGTCTACCGTGCCGGGTGGACACACCAGACAATACACGAACCTGTGTTCGATAACAGACGACACGCTGCGGAATGCTCCCGGCCGTGTCTCAGAGCCCGCCTGACGTGCCCGGACAACTCAGACAAGTCAGATGTCCTCACCGAGCCGACGCTCCGGCGGGACGTCGAAGTCGTCGCACAGCGCCAGCCACACTCCCCTGAGGTCGTGCCCCTGTTCGATGAGCTCCCCCGGTGTGGCCCCGAGCCCGGCGAGGACGTGACTTCCGGCGATCCAGCTGCCGAAAGAGTCCCCGAACTCCCCGTGGACAAGTCGGTCGAACTCCGTGCGTCGCATGGACACCACGCTAACAGACGCGCCACGGCGGACCAGTCTTGAACGGCGTACAAGGGTCCGTCTAGAGTTCTTCACATGATGAACTCACCGACCCGGACACGGGACGTCCCCACCCGCCGGATCACCGCCGCCGACATCGCCCTCATGGCCGCCTTCGCCGCCCTGATCATCGTTCTCGGCGCAGTGACGGTACCCGTCGGCACACTCGGGGTCCCCGTCGTCCTGCAGAACATGGGGGTGGCCCTGACCGCGATGGTCCTCGGCTGGAAACGGGGCGGTCTCGCGGTGGCACTGTTCATCGCCGTCGGGTTCGTCGGGGTACCGAACATGGCGGGCTGGAAACCCGCCCTCGCCGCCGTGGCCGGGCCGACGGTCGGCTACGTCGCCGGATACGTCGTCTCCGCCGTCGTGATCGGCGCCATCGCCCAGTACGCCCCACGTCGCCACGTTGCCCGGACCGGCGTCTTCGTCCTCGCCGGGCTCGTCGGTATCTGCGTGCAGTACCTGTGCGGCAGCATCGGCCTCGTCTTCCGTACCGGCATGGACTTCACCGGCGCCCTCGTGTCGAACACCCCGTTCATTCCGGGCGACGTCATCAAGGTGCTCGTCGCCGCACTCATCGCCTCGGCCGTGCTGCGTGCCGTCCCCGACCTGGTGCCCGCCAGGCGGTCCACACGTTCCGCCGGTGACATAGGAGCCTCCGGGACCGCAGGGGCCGCCCGGTGACCGTCAGCTACCGCGACGCCTCCGTCACAGTCGACGGCAGGACGATCCTGCAGCCGGTCACCCTCGACCTGCCCGAACAACGGGTCAGCGTCATCGGCGCCAACGGATCCGGCAAGTCGACACTGATAAGGATGATCAACGGACTGACCCCGGCGACCTCCGGGACGGTCACTGTCGGCGGAGTGCCGGTCGGACGTAGGGGACGCAAGGTCCGGGGATCGGTCGGATTCCTCTTCTCCGACCCGGACAACCAGATCATCATGCCCACCGTCGCCGAGGATGTCGCATTCTCACTGCGCGGAACCGGGCTCAGCCGCGCCGAGATCAGGGACCGGGTCTCCGACGCCCTCACCGCGGTCGGACTGCAGGGCAGGGAGGAGCAGTCGCCGCACCACCTCTCCGGTGGAGAGAAGCAGATGCTGGCACTCGCCTCGATCACGGCCCTCTCCCCCGAGGTCATCGTCGCCGATGAGCCGTCCTGCCTGCTCGACCTGGTCAACCGCAACAAGCTCAGAAAGACTCTCGACGGCCTCACCCAGCAGGTCATCACCGTCACCCACGACCTGGAACTGGCCGCAGACGCACAACGTACCCTCTGCGTCGACCGGGGCCGTGTCATCGACGACGGTTCCCCCGACGAGGTCATCGCCGCCTACGTACGGAGGATGAGCGAGGGCGGCGCGCCATGATCAGCCCCTCACGCGTGCCACTCGGGATCTACCATCCCGGCGACTCCCTGCTGCACCGCACTGCTCCCGGGGTCAAGATCGCGGTGCTCAGCGTCTTTCTCGTGGTCTCCGCCGTCACAGTGACCACATGGGTCGGCGGAGCGGTGTCCGTGGCCCTCGTCGGCCTCGCCGCCCTGGTGGGACGCATCCCCGCGCGCCTGATGCTGCGGCAGCTCTCGGGCGCGCTCCCACTGCTGGTCTTCCTGGGGCTGATGCTCTGGTGGAGGACAGACGCGCAGCAGGCGGTCACCATGGTGCTGGTGCTGTTCGCCGCCGTCGCGGCCGCGATCACCCAGACCCTCACGACCCGGGTGTCGGAACTGATGGACACCTTCGACCGCCTGCTGGCGCCCACTGCGCGTCTCGGTGTTCCGGTGGACCAGGTCAGCCTTGCCCTCACGCTGACCATCCGGCTTATCCCGCTGCAGGTCCAGGCCGTCAACGAGGTACTCGACGCACGCCGAGCACGTGGCAGCCGGTCGGTCGGACTGTCACTGACCGCCTTCGGGGTACCGGTGCTGGTCCGGACGATCCTGCGCGCCCGGGCGGTCGCAGACGCACTCCGCGCCCGCGGCGCGGCGGACTGAGCCCCGGTATAC
>NZ_JALAGY010000059.1 GCF_022712195.1 Corynebacterium sp.
GCCCAAGGGTGCACCAGTCCCGCCCCCTCCGCCTGAATCCTGATTCAGCGTAGCCTGGCGGGAATGGACACCATCACGAACGTCACAGTCCTGGGAACCGGGGTCCTCGGTTCCCAGATCGTCATGCAGGCCGCCTACGCGGGAAAGCAGGTCGTGGCCTACGACATCAGCCAGGAGCTCCTCGACAAGCTCCCTGACCGGTGGGAGTGGATTCGCCGGTACTACGCGACCGACGTCCCCGACTACACCGCCGACGCCTTCGACGCCGCAGTCGCCAGGATCAGCACGTCCACGGACCTCGCCGACGCCGTCAGTTCCGCCGACGTCGTCATCGAGGCCGTCCCGGAGAACCTCGAGCTCAAGAAGGAGGTGTGGTCCCAGGTCGGCGCAGCCGCCCCCGACCACACCATCCTGCTGACCAACTCGTCGTCACTGCGCCCCTCCGACATCGCCGGCGCCACCGGCAGTCCCGACCGGTTCCTGGCACTGCACTTCGCCAACCTCGTGTGGAAGTACAACACCGGCGAGGTGATGGCCACCCCGGAGACAGACCCGGCGGTGTTCGACAGGACAGTGGACTTCGCCACCGAGATCAACCTCGAGCCGATCCCGGTCCACAAGGAGATCCCCGGCTACCTCCTCAACAGCCTTCTGATCCCCTGGCTGGAGGCGGCGGCGGGCCTGTACATCGCCGAAGCCGCCAACCCGGCGGACATCGACCGGGACTGGAGGATCGCCACAGGGGCCCCGTCGGGCCCGTTCGAGGTGATGGACACCGTCGGATTCAACGTGTCCGTGAACATCACCCGCGGTGACCCTGACGCGACCGACGAGCAGAAGGCCTTCGCCGACCTCCTGCAGAAGCGCGGGATCGACACCGGCAGGGCCGGACTCGGGGACGGCGTCGGCTTCTACGAGTACGACGCAGACGGGGCGGTCCTGCGCCCGAACCCCGACTGGGAGATCTACTGACCCTGCCGCGACACCATCTCGGCGATCCACGTCGGTGCGTACGGGGACGTGCAGTTCTTCGGTGTCGGGTAGTCCTTGAGCACCCCGAGCCGCTCACCGATCGACACCGCACGGTCACGGAACCCCGGGTAGTGGATGCCGATCTGGGCGAGGCACTCGTTCTGCGCCCACTGCAGCCGCTCCTCGCTGTCGGCCATGGTGCTCTCCACCGTGTCGAGCAGCTCCGAGACCTCGGCCGGGTCAACCTCTCCCCCGCGTTTCACCAGCCGGTCGGTCGTCAGCGCCCACCCGGCCGAGGCGACGACAGGGTCGGGGTCGGTGAACCACCTGGCGCGCAACTCGTCGACGCATCCGCTCTTCATCACCACGTAGCTCAGCAACCAGTTGGCCACCTTCGGGGTCCGTGCGTCGCGCAGCATGCCGTCGAGGGTGTCGGCGTCCAGGTGCTTCGGGCGCAGCAGCAGGGTGGCGACCAGCCGGCACCCGGAGTCGCCGGTCGCCCACAGCTCAGTGCCGAGCGCGTGCTTCGCCGCCGGTGGCCGCCCTGTTCCGGCCTCCTTGGCGACGCCACGGAGCTTCGTCAGGTTCACCGCGTGGTCGTCACCGTGCCGTTCATTGACCTTCAGGATGTCCGGGTCGGCGAGCCCGGACAGTCGCTTGCGGACGTCGTCCACGGTGCTGGCAGTCTCAGTCATCCCTCCAGCATAGGTCCCTCCGGCCCCGGGGTGCCGGACACCGCGCCCCACCCTCAGAAGGCACTCACGGACCGGTCGAGTTCACCGCCTGCCGGCCGCACCCCGGGGTCACCCGCGGCAGTCTGCCAGCTGGTGGTGTAGGTAAGCTGGTCCGCGGCGCCCAGGACCTCGCCGTGGTACCAGTCCACCTGGGTCCGCGACGCGTCCACGTCCACGACCATCGTCCCGTGCCTGCTGAGGTCGACGTACTTGTACCAGGGGTCGGCCTCGGCGAGGAGCCTCTCCCCGACGCGCAGCACCTCACCCACCGCCGGTGCGGCGGCGGGCGCCGGGACGATGGAGTCGAAGGCGCTGGCGGCGGTGACCGACGGAACGACGAACTCGGCGGCCGCCACCGTCCTGTCCCTGCCCAGCCGGTAGTCCCCCGCCCGCGCGGGGATGTCCGCCGCCCAGGAGGAGTGGATGTCCCCGGTGAGGAAGACGACGTTCATGTCACGCCGTCCCGCCGCGGTCCGGCTGTCCATGACCAGGTCGACGATGCGCTGACGCTCCGCCGTGTACCCGTCCCACTGGTCCGTGTTCAGCGAGACCCCCTCCGGCGGCAGGCCGACGGTGTCGACCAGCCAGTCGTGCAGCCGCGGGTCGAGCGAGTGCGGCAGGGTCATCGGGGCGAACATCACCGAGTTCCCCACCAACTGCCAGGTCGTGGACGAGGTCGACATGACGTTGGCGAACCAGTCGAACTGGTTCCGGCCCATCATCGTGCGGCCCTCATCTGCGACGGTGAGGGCGGAACCCTGGATGTCGCGGTAGGTGCGCAGGTCGGGGAGGATGATCTCGGCGAGGGTGCCGTAGCGCAGGTGACGGTAGAGATGCCGGCTGTCGTCCGTGCCGAAGCCTTCACCGGCCCGGACAGGCATCCACTCGTAGTAGGCCCGGGTCGCGGCCTGCCGCACCACGGCGTACTCCTCCGGCCCGCCGTACTCGGAGTCACCGGTGGCGCCGTCACGCCACGCGTTGTCGAAGAACTCGTGGTCGTCCCAGATGCAGATCATCGGCTTGGCGGCGTGCAGGTCCGCCAGGTCCCGGTCGCGACGGTAGTGCCCCTGCCGGATCCGGTAGTCGGCGAGGGTCGTCGTGCGTTGCGCCGGTTCCACCCTGCGCACGGTCGTGCCGTAGGCGGCGCCGTACTTCCCGGTCTCGTACTCGTAGGTGTAGTCACCCAGGTGCAGGACGAACTCCACGTCGTCCCGGTCGGCGAGTTCCCGGTAGGACCGGAAGTAGCCGGCCTCGTAGTTCGCGCAGGAACACACCCCGAACCGGAGACGGTCCGGGGTGGTGCCCTCCGCAGGGGTGGTGCGCGTCCTGCCCGTCCGGGAGACCGCGCCCGCGGAGGGGCCGTCCAGCACGGTGAACCGGTAGCGGTAGGTTGTCGCCGGCGTGAGTCCGGTGACGTTGACCTTCACGGTGTGGTCGCGGTCGGGCCCCGTGGTCAGTTCACCGGAGGCGACGGTGTCGGCGAACCCGGGGTCGGTGGACACCTCCCAACGCACGCGCGTCGGATCCCCCGCCCCTGAGCCCGGTGTGGCCTGCGGGGTGGGGGTGACCCGGGTCCAGATGACCACACTGTCCGGCCACGGGTCCCCGGAGGCGACGGAGTGCAGGAACGCTGCCCCGCCGTCGTTCCCCTCCGCGGTCGGGACGGCGGCTGGAACGGCGGCACCGGCGGGCCCTGCGGTGTGGAGACCACCGAGCGCCACTCCCGCGCCCGCGGTCACCGCGCCGGTGAGGAACCGTCGTCTCGTGACACCTCCCGCGGACCTGTGGGGCGGTACAGGTGATACAGGCGGCGTGGTATTCCTCGGCCTCATCGGCACAGCGTCATTCTCCGTCTCTCGTCCGGCACACCGGAGGACAACCGGTGGTCTAACCGGAAGGTCAGAGTATCCGCCCTGCGTGGCCGCCGCCGGTCAGATCAGGTTCCTTTCACCGACTGTTGCCCAGGAGTTCACCGGCGCTTAAGCTCAGCCGACGATCTCGTAGCTCTGCGCCGTGACACGGGCGGTGACACCGTCCGCGGTGATCAGGGCGGCGTCCGGCTGAGTCAGATCCACCACGAACCGGTCACCGACACTGGTGACCGTGCCACTCTCGAGCCCACCGGCGTTGTCGATCCCGGCCGCGTTGCCCAGGAGCCCGTACAGCTCGGGGTCACCGCCGGCACGGTAGGCCACGCCGTTGGCGTCACCGCCGCGGGTGGCGTCCCACCCCGCGTGGAAGTTCTCCGCCTGGCAGCCCCAGTCGAACCCGTCAGCCTCCTGACTGTCGCGGAACATGCAGATCATCGTGTCCTGCCCGTTGAGCGGGACCGTGTAGTCGGCCAGCTCGACGCGGTTCTGCTGCGGCGCACCCGCCTCAGGGGCCGACTTCGGGGCGACCGGCTGCTCGGGCGACTGCGCACCCCCGTCGGCGGGCACGGACCCCGGCGTCGGCTGCGGCGCCGACCCGTCCTGCGCGTCCCCCTCGTTGTCGTCGTCGGGGCCGGGCGTCATGTCACCGGAGACTGCGGCGTCATCAGGGTCCGCGCTCACCGCCGCCCCTCCGCCCTGCGCCTCGTCGATGCCCGCGCCGTCGTCGTCGCAGCCTGCGAGGAGAAGGCCGGCGGTGGTCACCACGGCGAGCCCCGCGGTGGGCAGGAGCCTGCCTCGTCGAGTTCCGGTCACATCACGCACAGAGCTCATCTCCAGTATCTGTAGTTCACAGCAGTGTCATCTCTACCGTGCCACACCTGTCCCGTGCCGCGCTACAGGACGGTCATCCGACGTATCCCCTCCGTTCGCTACGATGGCGGAAATGGCGATGTCAGTGTTCCGGGACCGCCGCGGTCCCGTTCTCATAGCGATCATGCTGTCGTCCGCCCTCATGGCGGTGGACGCCACGGTACTGGCCACAGCCGTGCCCAGTATCGTCGCCGACCTCGGCGAGTTCTCCCGCTACCCCTGGCTGTTCTCCGGGTACCTGCTGGCACAGGCCGTCACCGTCCCGGTGTTCTCCAGGCTCGCCGACACCTACGGCCGCAAACCGGTGATCCTCACCGGAATCGCGGTATTCATCCTCGGCTCCGCCCTGGCGGTCCTCGCCCCGAGCATGACCGCCCTGATTCTCTGCAGGATCGTGCAGGGCATCGGCGCCGGAGCGGTGCAGCCGATGGGCCAGACCATCGCCGGCGACATCTACACGGTGCGCGAACGGGCGAAGGTCCAGGGATACCTGGCCAGCGTCTGGGCGGTGTCCTCCATGCTCGGCCCGCTGATCGGCGGCGCGTTCTCCCAGTACATCTCGTGGCGCTGGATCTTCGCCGTCAACATCCCGCTGGGCATTCTCGCCGCCGTCATGGTCTGGCGCAACTTCCACGAGAACGTCGAGAAGACACGCCACCGCATCGACGTCGAAGGGGCGTTGGTCCTCACCCTCGGCCTGACACTGCTGCTCCTCGGCCTGCTGGAAGGCGGTGAGGCATGGGCGTGGTCCTCCACTGCGTCGCTGGTGTGCTTCCTCGGCGGGACCGCCGCCCTGGCGCTGTTCGTGTACATCGAACGTCACGCCGCCGAACCCGTGGTCAACCTGCACCTCCTGTCCCGTCGGCTGATCGTGCACGCCGTGGTGATCTCCGCCGCGATCGGCGGGATCGTCCTGGGACTGACCAGTTTCGTCCCGACCTACCTGGAGCGGGCCGCCGGCGCCACACCGGTGACCGCCGGCATCGCCGTCGCGGCACTGACCATCGCCTGGCCGCTGGCCAGCGCGAACGCAGGGCGAATCTACGTACCGCACGGCTTCCGCGCCTCCATCACCCTGGGATCCTCGATCGTGACGGTCGGGACACTGCTGCTGCTCCTGGTCGTCGGGCAGCGCGAGATCTGGCTCATCGTCGCCGTCGCCCTGGTGCTGGGGGCCGGCCTGGGCTTCACCGCAGCACCCAACGTGGTGGCGGCGCAGTCCTCGGTCGGCTGGTCCGAACGCGCCGAGGTGACCGGGTTGACGATGTTCGCCCGTTCCGCCGGCAGCGCCGTCGCCGTCGCCGTGTACGGGACGGTCTCGAACGCCGTCATCGCCGACGGCTCCGGCGAGGCCGACCCCGACACGGTGGTCGACGCGACCACGGCGGTCTTCTACGGCGTCGTCGGAGCCGCACTGCTGCTGCTCGTCGCCGCATGGACGCTGCCCCGACGCCCACACGACTCCGACGGCTCCGACGATTCAGGCGGGTCAGGTGGGTCAGGCGGGGAACGCCCCGGTCGCATATGATCGGGGCATGAAGCTCATTCGCGTGGTCCTCAATGTTCTCTGGCTGGTCACGGGCGGAATCTGGCTGTCGCTCGGGTACATCCTATTCGGCCTCGTCGCCTGCATCTTCATCATCACCATCCCCGCCGGGGTGGCCTCGTTCCGGATGGCCAGCTACGCCTTGTGGCCCTTCGGCCGCACCGTGGTCCGGAAGCCCGGTGCCGGGGTGGGGTCCGGGCTGATGAACCTGGTCTGGTTCGTCGTGGCCGGACTCTGGCTGGCCATCGGGCACATCGCCACGTCAATCGTCCAGGCGATCACCGTCATCGGACTCCCCCTCGCCTGGGCGAACCTCAAGATGATCCCCGTGACCTGCTTCCCCTTCGGCAAGGAGATCGTCCCGGACTCCTCGGCGCAGGTCATCCCGGCCCCCTGACGCAGGATCCGTGCAGGATCCGGACAATTCCCGTACCCCCCTCTTCCTGAATGCGGCCTGTGTAACATTCCGCTGATGGCACACTCTTCTCCCCGCCCGGACTTCCCCGCGGATGATGGGCTGGACTACTTCCGAAAGCTCCAGGAGAAATACGAGCAGCGGGAATCCGGAAGAACATGGCATCACCGGGAAACCTGGCTGTGACGCTGCTCGTCGTTCTTGCAGGATCATTCACTCTGTGGCTACGGTACGATTCCTTCGGGCACAGGCCCCTCATCTTCTCCTTGGCAGCACTCCTCTCCGTCACCTTCTCCGGCACGCTGATGTGGGGCCTCATCCTGGTGCCTGTCGCCAGAACACGCAAAGCCTTTCCCCGGGTTGCCGTCGACGGAAATGACCTGTCAGTGACCCAACCCGCGAACTACTCAATGTTCGTCCTGTTCGCCATGATGGCCTGGCCGATGTCCGCGGTGTTCGTGTGGATGACGGGCGATTCCGATAACTTGTTTCCCGGTGGTGCGGCCACCCACTACGCCGGCTCAGCGTTCTTGGCGATAATGCCGTTGATCTTCCTGGCGATCGCCGCCGGAGGGTCAGAACTCACTGTCCGGGGTCACACCCTCACCTACAGAGCCGGCGCCTGGTCGTCAGGGACCATCGAACTCACCCCCTACGTCCGGACGAAAGTGATCAGTACCCGAGGCGTGGATAACCTGACCATCTCCGTGTACCCGAGTGTCCGGACCAAGACGATCGCCATCCCGCGAACCTCACGGCATGTGTCGATACCCGGACTTGCCGTCCCGCATCTCAGCCTCCACAGTGTCGCGACCCTCATCGACTGTCGAAGCGCAACCGGCACAGCCTCCGTCGACCTCGAACACAAGGATCCGTTCCCGCGCTTCCAGCCACGCTCGCTTCTCATCGCTCTCGGAGTCGTGACCCTCGTCATCGCAGCCACGGTCCAGGTCGGCTGGACGACGGCAGTGCCGGCCGCCTTCGTCGGACTGTCACTGTCCCTCCCCGTGACCAGCGTGATCCCGCGCGCCAGCATCCTCCGGCCCGAGGCCACCGAAAACGGAGACCGACTGTCGGTGACCTGTGGTTACGGTGGTCTCGTCCTCACTCCGGCATACCTGTTCCTGGCCATCGCGGCCGTGGTCTGCGCCCGACGGGCGCTCGCTGCGAATGACTTCTGGACCTTCCTCGTCTACGGCGCCCTCAGCATCGGGACATGTGCACTCCTGGTGAACTGGTCAGTGCGCTCATTCGGAGCCACCCGGATCTCAGCGGACTCAGAGAGGCTGATCGTGGACATGGGGGCGCTGTTCCACGCAGAGGTGGCGTTCAGTGACATCAGAACGGTGGAGCGTGAAGTCACACTCTGGCCCCGGCTCAAGGTATTCGCTGACGGACACGTGTCAGCGACGATTCTCGGTTTCGAGACCACACGCCGGTCGATCGTCATCGCGGCACCGTTCCTGCACGGTGTACACGTCGATAATCTCGCCTCGTCCCTGATGCGACGGAAGGTGGTACAGAAATCATCGCAGTCGACTCCACCGGCGCCACCGACGCCACAGGCACCTTTGTCGCGGTGATCCACCCCCCTCCCCTTCACCACCCGGCGCCGGTGGACCTGGCGTAGAGGTGCTCCGGGCGTCCCGAGCTCCCGTACCGTAGGCGCACGGTGACCACACCTCGTCCCGCCAGGGCCGACAACCGGCGCTGGGCCGTCGCACGCGAGACCCCGGTGAGCTCCGCGACCTCGGCGGCGGACCGTTCCTGCGTACCCAGGGCGTCGAGCACCAGATCCTCGGTGGTGCTGCCCGCCGCCGTCACCGGCTGCGAGGTCCCGTGCATCGCCGACAGAGCCCGGTCGATCTCCTCCTGCTTCATCGGGTGGGCGGTGCCCGTGATCCTCCGGAACCGGAGGTAGCGTTCCAGCCTGTCGACCAGCGACTGCCTGGTGAACGGCTTGACCAGGTACGCGTGAACCCCCGCGGTCAGTGCGCGGCGGACAGTCGCGGACTCCACCGCCGCGGAGAGGACGAACGCGTCCGTGGACATCCCGCGCACCAGCTCGATGCCGTCCCCGTCCGGCAGGTAGACGTCGGCGAGGACGAGGTCAGGCGGCCGGGCTGCGAGCGTCGCCCGCGCCCCTGCACAGGTCCCCACCGTCGCCTGGACCTCGAACCCCTCCACCCCCGAGACGATGTCCCCGTGGATCGAGGCGACCCGGAAGTCATCGTCGACAACCAGGACGCGCAGGTCACGTTGAGTGGACTTCGACGTCATCACTGTTCCTCGCTTTCGTGTGTCGGTTCGCCGCCGGCGCCGTCTGTGCCGACACCGCCGTCGGTGCCACTGGTGAACATGCCGGGGAGACGGACGCCGAAGACCGCACCCTGCCCCGGGACGCTCCCGCCCCGATCGATGACCCAGAGTTCACCGCGGCGCCGCGCCACCAGCTCCCGGGTCAGGGTCAGTCCTATGCCGTGGCCGTGAACGGGGTCGTCAGGGCCGGCCCCGCCCGTGGGCCCCGGCCCCGGGGCGCCGTCCAGACCACCGCCGGAGTCCGCCACCACCAGTGTCAGGGAACCCCCGTCCTGCATCGCGGTGACCTCGACCCACCGGTCACCGTCCGGGGCGGACAGCGCCGCGGTGACCGCGTTGTCCACCAGGTTACCCAGCACCGTGGCAACGTCCTCGACGGCTCCGGCGCCGTCGATCACGTCGAGCACCAACGTCTCCTCGCCGACCCGCAGGGCCACCCCCCGTTCGCTGGCCTCCATCGCCTTGCCGCCCAGGAAGGACTGGAGGAAAGGCTCCCCAAGCAGCTCCGCGCCCTGCAGAGGGAAATCCACCGGACCCCTGTCCGCCATGTCCTGGAGGAACGACCTGGCGTCCTCCACCCGTCCGGCGTCCAGGAGACCCGAGGCCGCGTGGATCCGGTTGGCGAATTCGTGACGCTGGACCCGCAGAGTCGACCCCAACGCCTGCACCGTGCCCAGCCGACGGGTCAGGGCGGCCAGGTCCGTCCGGTCACGGACCACGACGACAGTGCCGAGGTGCCGCCCGGCCCGCGTGACCGGACGGGCGTCCAGGTAGAGGACGCGCCCTCCGACGACGACGTTGTCAAAGGATCCGCTGAGCTCCTCCACCACCCGGGACGGCAGGCCGAGATCCTCCACCCTGGTGCGCCCCGCCCCGTCCCCCTCTGCACGCCCGATGCCGAGCAGTCGAGAGGCGACCTCGTTGACCACCTCGACCTCACCGTCCGGGGTCACCGAGAGCACGCCGTCGCCCACCCCGTCCAGGACCGCCGCCTGGTGCCGGACGAGTTCGACGAGGTCCTCCGGCTGCAGGCCGAGTGTGAGCCGCTCCCACCGCCGTCTCATCAGCACACTGGCCACGACCCCGATGAGAAGGGCGGTGAGCCCTGCCATCCCGACCCCGAACAGCACCAACGGCAGGTCGTCGAAGACACTGGCGCGCCGGAACCCCACGCTGACCTCCCCCACCGGTTCGCTGTCGGCGATGTCCCTGACCGAGTCGTCGGGGGCGTAGACCGGGACCTTCGCCCGGGCGGAGTGTCCGAGCGTACCGGTCTCCCAGGCGGTCACCTCCTCCCCGCGCAACGCCGCCTCGTGGTCGGTGCTGACCCGCTGGCCGATGCGGTCAGGGTCCGGGTGAGCCAGCCGGATGCCGTCGGCGTCGGTGATGACCACGAACAGGGCGCCGGTGCGGGTCTCCACTCCGGCGGCCAGGTCCGCCAGCCCCGGTGCGGGGGCTCCCCCCGGGACCTCTGCGCGGACCTGGGGGTCCTCGGCCACCGACCGGGCGATGGACACTGCTGAATGCATCGCTTCCTGCTTGAGCCGCTCCACCGACATCCAGGCGAAGACGCCGGAACACACCGCCACGACGGTGAAGACCGTCAGCAGCTGGAGGAGAAGAACTTTCGTTGAAAAACGCACGTCAGGAAGTGTACGGCACGGCAACGCAGAAGCAGTGAGCACAATGCGCACAAGTCATTGTTTGCACAGAAGATGATCTAACGCACACAACCATCGCACTGTGTCGCCGGTCACTTTAGTCTCAGCCTGTCCGGTCAGACACACCTGAAGGAGATGCGATGACCACCGCAGACAGTCTGCTGCTGGCGGCAGACTACAACCTGAGCCACACACCGTCCGACGGGATACTCGTCGCGCTCGGCTTCCTCATGATCCTCACGTTCATGGCACTGATCATGACCAGCCGCATGACTCCGATGCTGGCCCTGATCCTGGTGCCCACCGTGTTCGGCCTGATCGCCGGTGCCGGTCTCGGCATCGGCGACATGGTCATCGACGCGGTCAAGGACATGGCGCCGACCGCCGCGCTGCTGATGTTCGCGATCATGTACTTCGGCATCATGATCAACGTCGGGTTGTTCGACCCGCTGATCACCTGGATCACCCGGATCCTCGGCAACGACCCGGCGAAGATCGTCTTCGGCACCGCGGTCCTCGCCGGGGTCGTCTCACTCGACGGTGACGGATCCACCACCTACATCATCACCACCTCGGCGATGCTGCCGCTGTACATCCGGCTCGGGATGAGCCCGGTCATCCTGACCTGTGTGGCCGGCCTGGTCAACGGCACGATGAACATCGTGCCGTGGGGTGGCCCGACCGTCCGCGCCGCGGCCGCCCTCGGCGTCGACCCGTCCGAGGTCTTCGTCCCCATGCTGCCGTCGCTGGCCGCCGGACTGGTGATCTGCTTCGTCTTCGCATGGCTCATGGGCCAGGCCGAGCGCAAGCGCCTCGGACGACTCGAGACCTCCCACCTGACCGGGATGACGCCGCGCACCGGCGACACCGGGCCCGACACCGAATCCGGCAGCGGTTCCGGCGGTACCGCAGTGCAGACGTCGATGGCGGACACCATGCTCGACCCGAACCGGGCGTCACTGCGGCCGAAGCTGCTGTGGTTCAACCTCGTGCTCACCATCGTCCTGATGGCACTGCTCGTCGCCGACCTCTTCCCCCTCGCCTACGTCTTCATGGTGGGCGCCGCCATCGCCCTCACGGTGAACTTCCCCCGCCTGAAGGACCAGGCCAACGAGATCGTCGCGCACTCCAGCTCCATCGTGGCCGTCGTGGGCATGGTGCTCGCCGCCGGCGTCCTCGTCGGTGTGCTGGACGGCACGGGCATGGTCACCGCCATGGCGGAGTGGATCACCTCGATCATCCCGGACTCCCTCGGCGGCTACCTGGCCCCGATCACCGGCCTGCTGTCGATGCCGATGACCTTCTTCATGTCCAACGACGCCTTCTACTTCGGCATCCTGCCAGTCCTCTCCGAGAGCGCGGCACACTTCGGCATCGAACCGGTGCAGATGGCCCAGGCGTCGATCACCGGACAGCCGGTCCACATGCAGTCCCCCCTGGTCCCCGCGATCCTGCTGCTGGTCTCGCTGGCCAACGTCGACCTGGGAGCCCACCACCGCAAGGTGCTGTGGCGGGCCGTCGTGGTGTCGGTGGTCATGCTGGCCGTCGGTATCCTCCTCGGCCCCATCCCCTCCCACGTGGGCTGACCGCCACGGCACACCACCCGGTCAACTGACCTGGTCGAACCGGACCTCGGACATGGTGGCGTTGACGTTCACAGTCACCGTGTTCCCGGCGTTCCCGGAGTTCCCGGCGTCCCCCCTTCCCTTGACCAGGGTGCCGTCGAGGGTGTCGCAGTCGACCTCGCTCATCGACAGCGACTCACAGCTCAGACGTACCCGGTAGGACGGCCCGTCCGTGGTCTCGGGGAAGACCACACCCACCGACCCCATGGTGGTCGTCAGGTTGATCTCGCTGTCGCGCTCCACGGTGGCCCCGGTGAAGTCGAGGGTCGGTGAACTCATGGTGAAGGTGTAGTCCAGGTCGCCGTCCACCGTCCGGACGGTCTGCGTGCCGCTGGCGAAGGTGCCGGAGGTGGAGTTGCCCTCCACCGAGGTGACACCGCCCCACCGGGGGAACAGCACCGTGCCCAGGACAATGGCACCGCCGACGAGCGCGAGGACGACAGCCAGGACCGCGGCGACGACGAGGGCCCTGAGCCCGCGGCGCTTCTTCTTCGGCTCCCCGGCCGTGGCCCCAGGGTCCTCGACAGGCTCACCCGGGTCCGGCAGGTCCCAGGCGAAGGGCGCCGTGCCCAGCGGGTCCCACGACGGCGGCTGCGTCCGCGGCGGTTCGAAACCCGGCGCGGCCTCGACCCCGTCCAGGTTGATGGTCGGCGCGTCGGCCGCCGCCCGCCATGTGGCGTCCCCGTGCGGGGAGGAGGACGCGGGGGCGTCCGACTCGGCTGACGGTGCCGCCGGGGCCGCCGGGTCTGACGGCACCGGACCGCGGTGGTCGTCCCGGTCGAGCAGCCCGGTGGGCGCCACCGGCTGACGCTCGTACAGCAGCCACCAGGCCACACCGGTCAGCGCGGCGGACACCACGATGCCGGTCAGCGTGATCCCCCCGCTGAAGATCCCGCCGAACACCAGGAACACCGCGCCGACGACGAGGGTGCCGACCGCGAGCGACCGGTCCTCGGAGAAGCGGGGGTCGCGCTCACCGCGCAGGAGCACGTCCAGCGGGGATTTCGGGACGGTGTAGCGCCGCATCACCAGCAGGGCGATGCCGTAGACCCACAGGCCGACGCCGCCGAGGAAGGCCATCAGGACGAACACCAGCCGCACGAGCAGCGGCGAGACCTGGTAGCGCACGGCGATGCCCTCGCACACACCGAAGAACCAGGACCTGGTCGACTGACTGCGGGGGAATCGGACGGGGCGGGTGTCCCACATCCGGCGGACGGTGGATTCGAAGGTGCCCCGGGGGTTGCCCGTACCCGGGGTCGTTGACTGTGTGCCGTAACTCATGGACCCCATTCTTCGCGGACCTCCAGCCAACCACATCGGGGATGCCCCGGATATCGACCCTGATCATCTCCCCTGAGGGGCGACCTCCCGAGGATCTCAGGGAGGTCCCCGATACCCTGACCCGGCCGCCCCTGGCAGTCTTGGACCCATGTCCCACCTTCCCGCTACGAGAGGGCGCCCCGCAGGACGTCCCGGCTCGCCCACCCCGGACCTGTTCCGGGTCGCCGACGGCAAAGTCATCGCCGGGGTGTGCACCGGCCTCGCCGCGCACCTGGGTGTCAGGCTCACCGCGGTGCGCCTGGTCTTCGCCCTGGCCACCACCGTCGCCGGAGTGGGCGTGATCGCCTACTTCGCCCTGTGGGTGTTCACCACCCGGGTAGGCACCGCCGGTGAGGCGTCCAACTCGACGTCCGAACGGTCCGTGAGGCAGCGCGGCCTCGACCCCGGTCTGGTGAACAGGCCGGTCGCCGGGGTGGACCGGCTGCTGGTCGTACTGGCACTGGTCCTGTTCCTCGGTGGCGCGGCGATGCGTCCACAGGTCGCGGTGAGCGTGCTGCTGCTGGCCGGCGGTGTGCTGCTGGTGTGGCGGACCTTCGGCCCGAACGCCCTCGCCGGAGCCTCCGGCCCACAGGGTCAGCCGGCACCGCCCGGCCGGGTGCCCGGCGGACTGCAGTGGGCGAGCCTCGTCGGCGGCCTGGTGCTGCTGGCCGTCGGCATCGGCTACACCGTCTTCGGTATCCGGGTGGAGGAGTCCGGCGACACCCCCGGTGGCCCGACCGGTGCCGGCGGGGTGATCGTCCCCGCCCTCATCGCCGCCGTCGCACTGATCGCCGGTCTCGTGGTGGTCCTGATCCCCCTGTGGCTGCGCCTGTGGTCGATGGCGAACACCAACGCCCGGGAACGGGCCGCCGAGGAGGAGCGGGCGCGAATCGCCGCCCGCATCCACGACTCCGTCCTCCAGACCCTGACACTGATCCAGAAGAAGTCCGGTGAGCCGGAGATCGCGCAGATGGCCCGCAGCCAGGAACGGCAGCTGCGCCAGTGGCTCTTCGCCCCCGGCGAGTCCGTACGCACCGAGACCCTGTTCGGGGCCCTGCGTGTGGCCTGCGGCGAGGTCGAGGACACCTTCGGTGTGCAGATCCGTCCAGTGATCGTCGGTGAGGACCGCGACACCGACGACGCCGCCGTCGCCCTGCTGCTCGCCGGACGCGAGGCGATGGTCAACGCGGCGAAGCACTCCGGATGCCGGGAGGTCAACGTGTACCTGGAGGTCGACGACGACGGCACGGTGGAACTGTTCGTCCGCGACCGCGGCCCCGGCTTCGACGTCGAGTCGATCCCCGGGGACCGGCAGGGGGTGCGCACCTCGATTCTCGACCGGATGGACCGCGTCGGCGGTAGCGTGGAGATCGACTCGGGGCAGTTCGGCACCGAGGTCATCCTCAGGTTGGAAGGGCAGGCGCGGTGACAGGGACAGGGCCAGACGCAGGGCCAAGCTCGGGGGCCGACGCGGTGTCGGTGTTCCTCGTCGACGACCACTCCATGTTCCGCACCGGAGTCCGCGCCGAACTGACGGGCCACCCGGAGATCCGCGTGGTCGGTGAGGCCGGCTCCGTCGGGGACGCCGTCGACGGGATCAGGCAGACCGCACCGCAGGTCGTGCTGCTCGACGTCCACATGCCCGACGGTGGCGGACTGCAGGTGCTGCGGCGCCTCAGGGACGGCGCTGTGGCCTCCACCGACGAGGGGCCCCGCGTCCTCGGGCTCAGTGTCTCCGACGACCCCACCGACGTGATCTCCCTCATCAGGGGCGGCGCCCGGGGCTACGTGACGAAGAACATCAGCGGCCGCGAACTCGTGGACAGCATCCTCCGGGTGCATTCCGGGGACGCGGTGTTCTCCCCTCGGCTGGCCGGCTACGTCCTCGACGCCTTCACCGCCGGACCTGCGGACGACGGCCCGGCAGGCGCCCCCACCGGAGCGTCCGGCGCCCTCGGCACCGCCGGCGGCAGCCTCGGCAGCGTCGGCACCGTCGGACCCGACGACACGGACGACCCCACCCCGCTCCCCGACGACGCCGACCAGACCGTCCTGTCGACACTCACCCCGCGGGAGAAGGAGGTCCTGCGGCTGCTGGCGCGCGGCTACACCTACCGGGAGATGGCCGGACGGCTGTTCATCTCCGTGAAGACCGTGGAGACCCACGTCTCCAACGTCCTGCGCAAGACCCAGCAGACCAACCGACACTCCCTGTCACGGTGGGTGTCCGACAACAGACTGGGATAGGCGTGTAGAAGTGGTGGGCATGAGCAACCAGAACTCCAGCTACACCGTCAACGTTGTCCGCGAGACCGACCCCGGCGACACCGGGGGCTCCACCTGGTGCGCCGCGGTGGTCGGGGTCGACGGGGCAGTTGCCTGGGGCGATGACTTCGACGACCTCGAGACCGGCGTCCGCCGGAAACTCGCCGAGCTCGTCGGCGAACCCCACGGCGACGCCCCCGACCTCGTCTGGCAGATCGACAGTGACGCCGAGGCATCCCGCCAGGTGCCGTTGAACCCGATGTGACCGTGCCCATGGACCCCGCGACGATCACCCTGACCGCGCAGCTTCCCACCACCCCCACCCGGGCGTTCCGCGCACTGACCCGCGCCTCCCACCTGCGCCGATGGTTCGGTGACGTACTCGACTACGACCGTTCACTGCTCGTCTTCGGCGCCGGCCGGCAACTCACCTTCATCTCCGACGGGACAGTGGGGCAAGGGCAGGTCACGGTCTTCCGTCCCCCGTCGGTGCTGGAGTACAGCTGGAACAACGAGACCCTGCGCTTCGACCTCGACGCCGAAGGCGAGGAAACCTCCCTGACCTTCACCAACACCATCCACGGTGCAGAGGCGGAGACCATCGCCGAAGCCGCCCGCACCGAATGGGAGGACGCCCTGGACCGTCTGCGTGCACTCTTCACCGACCCACTCACCACCGTCGACACCGGAGGAGCAGAATGACCGGCCGCCCCACCCCGGACGACCGCCTGACCGAACGCTACGGGAGAGCTCAACCGTGGTCGCCGGACCGGTGGAACGACACCCTGGAGACCATCACCTCCCACCGGTCGGTCCGGCTGTGGCAGGACAGGGACGTCGACGACACCGTGCTCTCCACGGTCCTCGCCGCCGCGCAGTCCGCCCCGTCCTCCTCCAACAAACAGACCGTGTCCGTGGTGGCGGTGCGCGACCCCACGGTGAAGGAGCAGCTCGCGGGCATCGGCAAACGGATGTCCTCGCACGTCGCCACCGCCCCGGTGCTGCTGCTGTGGCTGGTGGACTTCTCGCAGATCCGGTTCCTCGCCGCCCGTGCGGAACAGGACGCGGAGAAGGCCGGTGACGGTGCCGGCGGTGAGATCCACGGCGTCTCCTCGCTGCCGCCCCACGACCTCGGCTCACTGGACTACCTGGATGAACCGGTGACCTCGGTGCTGGACATCGGCATCGCCTCCCAGACAGCCGCCGTCGCCGCGGAGTCGCTGGGGCTGGGCACGGTGTACCTGGGCTCGATGCGCAACGACATCGGCGCAGTCCAGGACATCCTCGGCATCCCGCAGGACGTCGTGCCCTTCCTCGGATTGGCGATCGGCTACGGCGACCCGGAGGAGAACGCCGGGGTGAAACCACGCCTCCCGATGGAACTCGTCGTCCACCACGACCGGTACAACCCGAGGACAGACGGAGACGGCCCGAAGGAACGGGCCCGGCTCCTCGCCGACTACGACGAGGCCCTGGCAAGGTACTTCGCCCGCTACGGACAACATCCGCAGTGGTCCGCCCAGACCCTGCACCGGGTGTCACGGAACGCCGCGACAAAGACGAAACGCCACCTGATCCGCCGGTTCCTGGAGAAAGCGGGCTTCGGGTTGCACTGACTCACCCCGGCGATCCGCGTCCCGACCGGTCCGCCCTAGCCTCCGGCCCCTCCCCCGGACTCTGCCTCTGGCTCCGCGCCCGCCCGACGCGGCAACCCCACAGGCCGGTGTGACCGACCAGCGGGGTTGCTAGGCTGCGGAGCCATGACGCGACGACCACCTGCCGGCACAGACCTCCACAGCACCCTCACCGGTCTCGACGGTGCGGGCTACGGCGCGTACAGGAAGCTGCGCGGCACCCACCGGCTGCACACCGACGACGGTGTCCCGGTCGACCTCTCCATCGACAAGGTCCAGGCAGACCCCTTCGCTCCGCCGTCGCTGGTGCAGGTCAGCGTGCCGTTGTCGTCGACCGGGATACCGTCGCAGCTGGTGGACACCCACCAGGGCAGCGTGCCGGTGCGCGACCACCTGACCCGGCGGGTCGCCGCCGCGGTGGACGTGCACAACCCGACCGGCGGCAAAGGCTCCGGGTTCCTCACCGTCGACCGCCCGGGGCAGCAGGTGCTCGACCGCAGCAGTGTGGTCGTCGACGTGGACGACGACCGGGTCACCGTCCGGATGGAGGCGGCGATGCCTGCCCAGGGTCGTCGGATCCGGGGCCGGGCGGCCGCCGCGTTGCTGTGCGGGGCCCTGCCCGCCGTCGTGCAGGACGCGCTTGTGGGGCTCGACGGCGACGACCTCGACGAACTGGCGCGGGCCCACGAGACATTCCGCGACCAGGAGTTCCTGCGCGGGTCGCTGGACAGGATGGGCCTCGTCGGCTTCGTGGCGGACGGTTCGGTACTGCCCAGGGCGGCCGGCAACTCCCAGCGTCCGCTCGCAGGGGCGGTGCCGTTCGAGTCCCCGGAATCGCTGCGGCACAGTGTGGCTCTTCCGTCGGGGCGGACCGTCACCGGGCTGGGTGTGCCGGTGGGGGTCACCCCTCATCGTCGGCGGCGGGTACCACGGCAAGTCCACCCTGCTCCGCACTCTCGAACTGGGCGTCTACAACCACGTCCCAGGGGACGGCCGTGAGTTCGCCGTCACCGACCCCGACGCTGTCGCGCTGCGGGCGGAGGACGGACGTGCGGTCACCGACGTGGACATCTCCCCCCTTCCTGCACGACCTTCCCGGCGCAGGGTCCGCGCCCGACACTCGCTGTTTCTCCACCACCAACGCCTCAGGCTCCACCTCGCAGGCGGCGGGGCTGGTCGAGGCTCTGGACTGCGGGGTGGGGACGTTGCTGATCGACGAGGACACCTCGGCAACGAACTTCATGATCCGTGACGACCGGATGCGCACCCTCGTCCCGGCGACGAAGGAGCCGATCACCCCGCTGGTGGACCGCGTCCGCTCCCTGTGGGAGGACCACGGTGTGTCCACGGTGCTGGTGGCCGGCGGTTCAGGCATGTTCATCGACGTCGCCGACACGGTGGTGATGCTCGACAGCTACCGTCCTGTCGACGTCACCGACCGTGCGCGCGAGCTCGCCGGGCCGGCCGGGGGTTCTGCGATGCAGCGGCCGGAGCCGCGTCGCCCGGGTGGGGCGTCCTTCAGCCCGACACCCGCCGGCGGTCACGGTGGTCACGGTAGTCACGGTGGTCGCGGTTCCCGTCCGCCGCAGGCGAAGGGGCTGCACACCGTCCGTGTCGGCGACGGGTCCGTCGACCTGTCCGCCTGGTCGCAGCTGGTGGACCCGTCCCAGACGAATGCGGTGGCAGCGGCGCTGGCCCTGGTCGACCTCGACGGGGAGACGCCGCTGAAGGACATCGTCGACCGGATCGTCCGACGGATCGGGGAGGACGGTCTGGACGTCCTGTCCGCCCACGGCCGGGGACGTCATCCGGGGCGGCTCGCGGGGATCCGACGCCACGAGATCGCCGCCGCGGTGAACCGGTACCGGGGACTGCGTCCGCGACGTGGCGGGTGACTCCCCGGTAGGCTCGGTCTGTGACCACTCCAGCCCAGATCCGTAAGGCCGCCCTCGCCCTGCCCGGCGTCGCCGAGGCTGTGGAGGGCCGGTGGAGGACCTACACCGTGGCGGGCGAGGTGTTCGCGACCGTGACCCCGGAGAAGTCCCTCAGGCTCCCCGGGCAGGACGACGTTCCCCTGGCGGACGTCAACGGGATGGAGTCGAATGCGCTGGTCCGCCGGGCGTGGTTCGCTGCGGCGCCGGACGACCTGACCTCCCGGATGCGTGCGGCCGAGGGTGCTGTCGCCGGTGAGGTCGGGGACCTTCCGGGAAGCATCGGGACGCCGGCGACCCGCGCCCTGGTGGAACGGGGGATCACCTGCCTCGCCGACCTCGACGGGGTCGACGAGGACGAACTGGCGTCGTGGCACGGCGTGGGCCCTAAGGCTGTCCGGATCCTGCGGGAGTCGCGATGACGGTGTCGTCCGGGCCGTGGCAGATCTCGGCGGCGTCGAGCTGTGCGGCGCGTCCGGCGGTGGGGCTGGAGCAGTCCCACTCCCCCAGCATCATCGCCAGGGAGTTCCCACCGCCTTCGGCATAGCGTCGTTCACGGTAGTCGTCGATGACCCGCTGCGCCTCCAGACACGAGACCGCCCCCTCGCGGACCTCCACGAGGGTGCGGCCGGACGCGGCACCGCACGTCGTCCCCGCCGAAACCGGCTCGTCGGTCTCGCTGTAGTCCCCGTCGATGCCGGCCGGAGCGTCATCCTGGCCGGCGGTGGGCGATGAGGCGTCCGGATCCACGTGGTACTCGTGGTCGAGGACCTCGCCGGTGAGCGCCATCGTGCGGTCGTCACCGCTGAGGGTCAGGGACGTCTCTCCGACGGTGCAGTTCAGCTCGCTGTCGTCGCTCATCTCACAGGAGGCGTCGCCCTCGGTGATCCGCTGGCCCGGCTCCAACTTCCCCGGTGCAGGCCGCACACCCTCGACCATGGTGTAGGTGATTCCCTCGGCGGTGATCGCGACGGCCCCTGGGCGCTGTGGCCCGAACGGGGGCACCTCGATGTCCGGCGCGTCTCCCGGGGCGGTCCCGGTGCAGGTCACCGCATCACCGTCGTTCTCGTCGGTGCCGATGAGGCAGACGCCGGTCCCCTCGTCTCCGGTGCGGTTGTCGAAGACGACCCTGCCGTCGAGCATGAAGCCGTCGGGGTCGACGTCCTCGAATTCGTCGTCGTCCGCCGCAGTCGTCGAGGCTTGCTCGGCGAAGGTGGGGTCGGGCAGGTCCTGCTCGCCGGAGGAGCATCCGGCGAGCAGGAGGAATCCCGCGACGGTCACTGACAGGGTGAGTGTTCTCTGGGTTCTCTGCATTCTCCTCACAGGAATCTGTCTACCAGGCGGGAGTGGTCGCGGACGGTCGAATCGAGATCCTCGAGGTGCAGGTGCTCGTCACGATTGTGCGGTCCAGTGTCTCGGCGAGGAGGGTGCGGTGTGGTCCGGTCACTTCAGCGCCTCCGGGATGAACCAGTAGCTGTCTTCCCCACGGCTCTCCAGGTACTCGGCGAACTCGTCGGAGCGGTACGCTGCGGCGACGGCGTCGGCCCACTCCGACTCCGCGTCCTCACTCCTCACCACGGCGACGAGTTCCAGTTCGGGGAGCAGTTCCTCCTGCAGCAGCTGGAGCTCCGGGTCCACACCGGAGGCGTACGCCATGGACCCCGGGATGACCGCCCAGTCCACGTCGTCCAGCCCCCGGGGGATGAACGCGGAGTCCAGGGTCCGGATGTCCAGGCCCCTGGGGTTGTCCGCGATGTCCCCGGCCGTGAGTTCGGTGTCGTCCGCACCGTCCTTCAGCGTCAGCCAGCCCGCCTGGGCGAGGATCCGGTAGGCGCGCGAGGCGTTCGACGGGTCCTCCGGGATAGAGACGGTCTGGCCGTCGGCGATCTCATCGAGGCTGTCGTGGGTCGACGAGTACAGGCCCGCGGGCACCGTGGGGACGGGTGTGACGGCCACCAGGTTCGCCCCCGCGTCCCGGTTGAACGCCTCCATGTAGGCGGTGTGCTGGTCGACGTTGAGGTCGACGCTGCCCTCCTTCAGGGCGATGTCCGCCTGCTGCAGCTCGGTGAAGTCGTCGAAGGTGACCTCGTACCCGTCGTCCTCGAGGATCGGGACGATCCCCTCGCGGAAGACCTCGCTGTACGGCCCGGGGGACGTGCCGACCCGGATGGTGCCCTCCTCCTGCTGCGAGCCGTCGTCGACGCAGGCGGCGAGGCTTGCGGCGAGTGTCGCTGCGACGGCGGTGGCGCCGACGCGGCGCAGGATCCGGCGTGTGGTGGTTGTCATGGTGGTCTCCTCGTGGTGTGTGGAACGTCATCCACACACCACACTAGACCACTCGGTCTATGCGACTCCGGTCGAGGCCCGTCAGTCAAGCCCCTCGGCCGAGGGGGACACCAGGATCTTGACGGCGGTCTCGTTCCTGTTGATCAGGGTGTCGAAGCCCTCGTCCACCAGCCCGTCCAACCCGATCTTCCCGGTGATGAACGGCGCCAGGTCGATCCTTCCGGACTCCACCATCCCGATCGTCGCCGGATGGGAGTTGACGTAGCCGATCGTCCCACGCACGTCCAGCTCCTTCATCACCAGCTTGTGCATGTCGAAGTCCGACCGGTGTCCCCAGATCGACACCACGACCAGCACTCCGGTGGGCCGCAGAGCCTCCATCAGGGTGTCGAGCACGACCTGCACCGAGGTGCACTCGAACGCCACGTCGGCCCCGGCACCGTCGGTCACCGCGGCGACCTCCTCGACGACGTCGACCTCGGCCGGGTTGAGCACCACATCGGCGACCCCGGAGTCCAGCGCCTTCTGACGCCGCAGCTCCGAGAGCTCGGACATCACCACACGCACACCGAGCGCCTTGAGCACCGCCGCGGTGAGCAGACCGATGGGACCGGCGCCACCGATCAGCGCCGTCCTGCCCTCCGGGGAGGCCCCCACGGCCATCAGCCCGGAACGCTCCACGGCGTGGTAGCCCACGGAAAGGGGCTCGATCAGCGCCGCCTGGTCCAGGGGGACGGAATCGGAGATCTTGTGGATCCACCGGCGGCGCACCACCACGTTCTCCGAGAGACCGCCTCCCCGGCCCGCCAGGCCGATGAAGTTCATGTTCTCCGAGAGGTGGTAGGTGGTGCTGTCCGGGCCGGTGTCCACGTCGTCGGCGATGATGTAGGGCTCCACGACCACATGGTCACCCACCGCCAGGTCGTCGACCCCCTCCCCCACCTCACTGACGACACCGGAGAACTCGTGCCCCAGGGTGACCGGGGCGTCCTCCCCGGAGATCGGGTGCGGCTTCCCGCAGGCCGGACAGAAGATCGGCCCGTCCAGGTACTCGTGGAGGTCGGTCCCGCAGATGCCGCACCACGCGACGTCGATGCGGGCGGTGCCTGGCTCCAGCGGCTGCTGGTCGATGTCCTCGACCCTGATGTCGCCACGGTCGTAGAAACGTGCTGCTCTCATGGTGCGGTCCAGTCCTTCCGGGTGGGTACGGGGCCACCGGGTCGACAGCCCTGCGCTACCCCCGAGAGTAGCCGTTCCCGGCCCACGCCACCGAGAGGATATAACTCCAGAAGTTCGTGGATTGACGGCCCCTGACCTGCCGGTCACAGTGCAGCGCGCGGGTGTGCGGCGCCACAGGGGACGGTGGTGCCCGGGGCCCTGCGGCACGTTCCGACGGAGCAACCCCACAGGTCGGTCACACCGGCCTGTGGGGTTGCCCGGTCAGCGGGAACGGTTCACACCAGCTCGAGCGCGCGCTCGATGATCTCCAGCGTCCCGACGGCGTCCGCCGGGTCGACCGGGACAGGGCCCTCACCCCGGACCGCCGCCCCCAACGCCCGGTAGAAACCGGCGTAGTCGCCCGCCAGCGTCTCCACCGTGCGACTGTCCTCCCCTGCGCTCACACTGCCCCAGCTCTCCCGGGGCACCTCGCCGAATCCCCCGTCACCGGGACGCAGGCCGTCCTTCAGCGCCTGTTCCTGGCCGTCGAGCCCCAGACCGTGTAGCCGGCCCGGGAGCCGACGACCTGGAACCGCGGCCCGGGGTTCGGCCGCACCGCGCTCATCCACAGGTGGGAGTAGACCCCGGACTCGTGACGCAGGGCGAGGAAGACGTCGTCCTCCGCGTTCATCTGCGGTCGACGCCGGTCACTCTCGACGTGGATGTCGGGGTGCCCGTCCCGCCACGCCACAGGACCGAAGAGCTGGAGCGCCTGGTCGACGAGGTGCGACCCCAGGTCGTAGAGCACGCCTGCGCCGTCCGCGGTCGTGCCTGCGGTCTTCCAGGACACCCGGGGCGTGGGCTGCCATTTCTCGAAGCGCGACTCGAAACGCCGCACCTCCCCCAGGTCACCGGCCTCGACCAGGGAACGCACGGTGCGGAAGTCCCCGTCCCACCGTCGGTTCTGGAAGACGGTGAGACGTCGGTCCGCCCTCCCGGCGCGCGCGATGAGGTCCCGGGCGTCGGCCGCGGTGAGGACGAAGGGTTTGTCGACCAGGACGTGCAGGCCGGCGTCCAGCGCCGCGGCCGCCAGCGGGGCGTGGCTGGCACCGGGCGTGCCGATGACCACGAGGTCGAACTCGCCGGCCCGTGCCCACACCTCGTCGGCGGAGTCGAGGATCTCGACGTCCGGGTACTCGGCGCGGGCGTCCGCCCGACGTTGTGCGTCGGTGGTGACCACGGCGCTGAGGGTGAAGGCGGGGTCGGCGTGGATGAAGGGGGCGTGGAAGATCCGGCCGGAGAGGCCGAATCCGAGGACGACGGTCCGGATCGGTGCGGAGGAGTTCATCCTCCCCTTCTACACGAAGACGGAGATCAGCAGCGCCATCAGCAGGCCGAAGACCGACACCAGGGTCTGCACGGTCATGTGCGTCTTGGTGGCCTGCCCCAGGGTCATCCCGAAGGACTCCTTGACGAACCAGAAACCCGCGTGGTTCACCCAGTTCAGCCCCACCGAACCCGACCCGATGGCGATGACCACCAGGGACACGTACGCCGGCGGCATGCCGACCACGAGTGGGGCGAGGATCCCGGTCGCGCTGACGATGCCGACCGTCGCCGAGCCGGTGCAGAACGACAGGGTCAGCCCGATCAGCCAGCCCAGCAGGATCAGGTTCATGTCGAGACCGGAGACCACGTCCACGATAGCGTCGTTGATGTCGGAGGATGAACCTCCTGACCCCGCAGAAGATCCGGGAGGGTGTCCGTGCCGTCCGGACCGGCCAGGCGTTCCCACTGGGACTTCCCCTGACCCTCCCCGGCGGCACCCGGCTCAACGCGAACAGGTTGCCACCGGTCCACCGGCCGAACCTGCGGGCCGGCCGACCGAACGTCAACTGCGAGCTCGGCGTATCCATCGCCGGCGCCACCGACATCCTCAACGACGACGTGGTGATCCTGCATCCGCAGTACTCGACGCAGTGGGACGCCCTGGTCCATGCCGGCGCCAGGTTTGACGCCGATGGCGACGGTGTCGACGAGATCTGCTACTACAACGGTTTCACCGCCGCCGATATCGAGGCACCGGCATCACCGGAGGACTGTGGCCCGACCGGGCAGCCCGACGCCACCACTGTCGACCTGGGCCCACTGGGCATCGGCGCACTCGCCGGGCATCCCGTCCAGGGACGCGCGGTGATGGTCGACGTCGAAAGACATCTCGGCACGGACGAACGGTTGTTCACCATGGATGACCTGCAGCACATCATCGACACCGACAACGTCGACGTCCGCCCCGGGGACATCGTCCTGTTCCACACCGGCTTCGCCGAGAAGGTGCTCGACATGGGTGGAGACCCGGATGCCCACGTCCTCCACCACTACGGAGCGTGTCTCGACGGTACCGACGCGGCATTGCTCGAATGGATCTCCGACTCCGGCATCGCCGCCATCGCGACCGACAATTACGCGGTCGAGAAGTTCATGGAGTCCGGGTTCAGCTCGCCGGCACCGGCCCTCCCGCTGCATCATCACTGTCTGTTCCGGTTGGGCGTGCAGCTCGGTGAACTCTGGCACCTCACTCCGCTCGCCCGATACCTCGCCAACGCCGGACAAACAGACTTCCTCCTCACCGCCCAACCCCTCAACCTGCCCGGTACGAGCGGGTCACCGCTCAATCCCGTGGCCACCGTCTAGACCCTCTCCTCACCTACCCCGAACACACCCACCGCAAGGAGCCGATCCAATCATGCCCACCCACGACGACAACCGCGTCCTGATCACCGGAGGTGCCCGCGGCATCGGTGCCGCAATCGCCCAGCGTTGTCGCGACGACGGGTACACACCCGTCATTCTCGACCGGTACGGGGACGACCCCGAGATCGTCCACTGCGACCTCTCCGGCACCGCCTCCACCGCCGACGCACTCCGTCGCGTCCTCGTCGACGGGCCGATCACCCGCATCGTGAACAACGTCGGCGCCGTCTTCCCTCATACTCTCGAGGAACAGACCCTCGACGAATTCGACCGGGCTGCCGCACTCAACCTGCGTTCCGCATTCCAGTGCACCCAGGCGCTGATACCCGGAATGACCGGGAGAAACTTCGGCCGTATCGTGTCGGTGTCCTCCCGGGCTGCACTGGGGAAAACAGCGCGAACCGCCTACGCCGCGACGAAAGCCGGGCTCCTCGGAGCCACCCGGGTCTGGGCCCTCGAGCTCGGGCAACACGGCATCACCGCGAACGCCGTGGCACCCGGCCCGATCGCCACCGAACTGTTCGCCGACGCCAACCCCGCAGACGCACCGAAAACCCGTCAGATCATCGACGGCATCCCCGTCGGGCGAATGGGGACACCGGACGACGTCGCACACTCCGTGTCCTTCTTCCTCGACGATCGCTCCGGTTTCACCACGGGACAAACCAGTCACGTATGCGGTGGTCTCACCGTGGGGGTGGCCGATGTCTGAGAGCAGAGAGCCCACCTCCGAAACGAACGCTCCTGTCACCACTGCAGTACTCGGCGGAGGATCCATCGGGGTCGCCTTCGCTGTGGTGTTCCTACGCGCTGGCTTCACCGTCCGGATCTATGAACCGCAGGACGAGCGGCGCGACCTCGTTGCCCAGGAAGTCTCCACCAAACTGTCTGCCCTGGCGGACGCGGGGTTGGTCGACAGAATTACGGCATCGGAGACGACGACGGCCGGCCAGCTCACGGTGTACCCGTCGCTGGACGAGACCGTGCACGGCGCCGACCTGGTCCAGGAATGTGTACCGGAAGACCTGGAACTGAAACGGTCGCTGTTCACGCAGATTTCACCCCTGCTCGGGGAAAGGGCCGTCCTGGCGAGTTCCTCGTCTGCCATCACCGCTTCCACAAGCACCCGCGGACTGCCCTGCTCGTCGCAGACGCTCGTCGCCCATCCCGGAAACCCGCCCTACCTCCTCCCCGTCATCGAGATCGTGCCGTCCCCCGTCACCTCACCCGCCATCACGGAGACGGCAACCGGGATCTACCGACGCGCGGGACTGTCGCCGGTGGTGCTTGCGAAAGAGGTCGAGGGCTTCGTCTTCAACCGACTCCAGGGCGCGGTACTGCGCGAAGCCTACGCGCTGGTCCGGGATGGCGTCGCAAGCGTCGAGAGCATCGACACCGTCATGCGCGATGGTCTGGGCCGTCGGTGGGCGTTCATGGGCCCGTTCGAGACGGTGGACCTCAACACCCGCGGCGGCATTGCCTCCCATGCCGAGAAGATGGGTCCCGCCTACGAGCGAATGGGAGCTGAACGCGGCCAGCATGACCCATGGACTCCCGGCCTCGTCGATGAGGTCGCCCGACAACGCCGCGACCTCCTTCCCCTGGACGAGTGGGAGAACCGCGTCGCCTGGCGCGACCGCCAACTCATCAGGCAGACCCTCCTCACCGCAAAGGACAAGCCATGAGCGACACCACCAGCCCGGACGTCCACCACGAAGCGGCAAAACGGGGCTTCTTCGACGACATCACCCGCTTCTTCACGAAGCTGATGGACAAGTACCTCCCCGATCCTTTCGTCTTCGCCATCGGACTGACGATCCTCACGTTCATCCTGGCCATCGTGCTGCAGCGCAGCAACCCGTTGACTGCGATCGAGGCATGGGGCGACGGTTTCTGGTCACTCCTGGAGTTCACCACGCAAATGGCCGTGATCCTGGCCGCCGGTTACGTCCTCGCGAACTCCCCGGTGATCGACCGCTTCCTCGACTGGATCGTGACTAAGGTCCATTCACCGAAAACAGCCATCGTGGTCGCGACTCTCGTCGGCGGTGTCGGCTCATACCTCAACTGGGGATTCGGCCTGATCGTCGGCGGTATCGTTGCCCGGAAACTGGCTATCGGCGTGAAGGGAATCCACTACCCGCTGATCATCGCCAGCGCCTACTCCGGTTTCACCTTCTACGGGCTCGGGTTGTCCGCGACAATCCCCGTCACCATCGCCACTCCAGGACATCCGATGGAGGAAGATATGGGAGTCATCGGGCTGGGAGACACGATCTTCTCCCCTCCGATCATCATCGTGACCCTTGTCCTGCTCGTGGTCCTCCCTCTGCTGAACGCCTCTATGCACCCGAAGCCGGGACGTCCGATCCGCAGCATCTACGGCGAAGACAACGACCCGGAGGGCGGTAAGGGACGCGAAGCGACCGCGGCCGAGAATACGACACCGGTGAATCCGACGATCGCAGACTGGCCCTACCCTCGTTGAGTGGACACCCGATTTAGCGGGACCCGTCCCGCACGAGAGGATGTCACCATGACCGAGAAGACCCCCGGCAGACGACCCCGGAGAACCTTCAGCCCCGAGTACAAGCACGAGGCTGCCCGACTGGTCATCGACACCGGCCGCACGATCGCCGAAGTCGCCCGGGAGCTGGGTGTCGGTTCCCAGTCGTTGGGCAAGTGGGTTGCCGCCGAACGAGCCACCGAGGCCGGCGAACCGACCGGGGAACTGACCCTGGACGAACGCGCCGAACTCAAAGCCCTGCGCCGCCAGGTCGCCGAGCTGCACAAGGACAACGAGTTCCTGGGAAAAGCAGCAGCCTTCTTCGCAGCCAAGCAACGACCGACGAACGGTACGAACTGATGACCGCGGAGAAGGCGAACTACGAGGTCACTCGCATGGCGCGACTCCTGGGAGTGTCCCGGTCAGGGTTCTACGCCTGGGCGAAACGGCAGGCCGCAGAACCCGGCACACAACGCCGTGCACGCGACGAACTCGATGTGAAGGTCCGCAAGGTCTTCGCCGAGTCCGATGACGTCTACGGAGCTCCCAGAGTCCACGCCCAGCTCGCCCGTGAGGGGACCTTCGTTGACCGGAAGACCGTCGCGAAATCGATGCTGCGCCAGGGCCTGGAGGGC
>NZ_JALAGY010000006.1 GCF_022712195.1 Corynebacterium sp.
CCCTGCGCGCGGGCGTCGCGGTGCTCATCGGCGCCGGGGTGGGTGCGCTGGCCACACCGCTGTCCACCGGGTTCCGCGTCGTGCTGATGCTGGTGTTCCTCGCCGCCGGGCTGCTCTGGCTCTTCAGCCACCCGTACCGTCGCGACGTCCGCGCCGCCGTCGAGGCCCGTGGCGACCGCTACACCACCCGCGTCAAGCAGGTGGTCCCCCTGTTCCCCCTCTGGCTCGCGCTGATGCTCGTCCCCGCGTTCGAGTTCGACAACTGGGCCGTCGCCGTCATCGTCTGGGCCGTCGCCGGGGTGTACTCCTGGCAGGTCGTCCCCCGCCTCGACGGCACCCGCGAACTCGAGGACCTCGCAGCCCTCGACGCCCGCACCGCCCGCACCGCCCGCACCGCCTGAGACACACGGAAAACCCCCGTCGTCCGGACACACTGTCCGGACCACGGGGGTCACCTGCGCGGGAGGCGCCTACTCCCACTCGATGGTTCCCGGCGGCTTGCTCGTGACGTCGAGCACCACCCGGTTGACCTCGGCCACCTCGTTGGTGATCCGGGTCGAGATCCGCTCCAGCGTCTCGTAGGGCACCCGCGTCCAGTCCGCCGTCATGGCGTCCTCACTGGTCACCGGACGAAGGACGACGGGATGACCGTAGGTACGGTGGTCACCCTGCACACCCACCGAGCGCACGTCGGCGAGCAGCACGACCGGGCACTGCCAGATCGTGTTGTCCAGACCGGCGGCGGTGAGCTCCGCACGGGCGATGGCGTCCGCGGCACGCAGGGTCTCCAGACGGTCCTCGGTGACCTCACCGATGATGCGGATACCCAGGCCCGGGCCGGGGAACGGCTGGCGGCCGACGATGACCTCCGGCAGCCCCAGCTCGCGGCCCACCGCACGGACCTCGTCCTTGAACAGCAGACGCAGAGGCTCGACGAGGGTGAACTCCACGTCGTCCGGCAGCCCGCCGACATTGTGGTGGCTCTTGATGTTGGCCGTGCCCGACCCGCCGCCGGACTCCACCACGTCCGGGTACAGCGTCCCCTGGACCAGGAAGTCCACCGAGGAGCCCTCCGGGGCATCCTCCAGCACACCGGCGACCGCGCGCTCGAAGGAACGGATGAACTCCGCGCCGATCGCCTTACGCTTGGCCTCCGGGTCGGTAAGGCCGGCGAGCTTGCCCAGGAACGCCGCACGCTCGTCCAGGGTGACCAGCTTCGCGCCGGTCGCGCTGACGAAGTCATGCTCCACCTGCTCACGCTCGCCGGCGCGCAGCAGCCCGTGGTCGACGAAGACACAGGTCAGACGGTCGCCGATGGCCTCCTGGACGATCGCGGCAGCCACCGCGGAATCCACGCCGCCCGACAGGGCGCAGATGGCACGGCCCTCGGGGCCGACCTGCTCACGCACGGCCTCGACGAGCTGCTCGGCGATGTTGCCGGCGGTCCAGGTGGGCTCCAGGCCCGCGACATCGTAGAGGAAGCGGGTCAGCACCTCCTGGCCGTGCGGGGAGTGCTGGACCTCCGGGTGGTACTGCACGCCCGCCATACGCCTGTCCAGGCACTCGAAGGCCGCCACCGGGGCACCGTCGGAGTGAGCGGTCACGGTGAAGCCCTCCGGGGCCTCGCTCACCGCGTCGCCGTGGCTCATCCACGCCTGGTGGGTGGCCTCGAAGCCGTCGTGCAGTGAACCGCCGTCGACCGAGATCTCGGTACGGCCGTACTCGCGGTCGCCGGTGTGCGAGACCGTGCCGCCGAGGGCGTGGGTCATCGCCTGGAAGCCGTAGCAGATGCCGAGGACCGGCACGCCGAGCTCCAGCAGTTCCTTCTGCAGCGCCGGGGCGCCGTCGGCGTAGACGGAGGACGGCCCGCCGGAGAGGATCAGGGCCGCCGGGTTCTTCGCGGCCACCTCCTCGACGGACATGGAGTGGGGGACGACCTCGGAGTACAGCCGCGCCTCACGCACACGACGTGCGATGAGCTGCGCGTACTGGGCGCCGAAGTCGACGACCAGCACAGGACGCGGGGCCGGCCGGGTTTCAGGACGGGGACTGCCGGTGGATGTTCCGGACTGCTGCTGTTGTGTCACGACGCTCACTCTACCGAACACCGCGCCGGCCGCGACCGTCGGTGGCGGCCAACCGCCCGCCGCAGACTTCATCCCCTGTTCACCTCCGGACTTCACGCAGCGCGGTGAACGACATACACTCACCGGGAGCACCCCTCGACACGTCGTCGACCATGAATGGAGCCCCACGTGCCGGCAGAGGTCACCGACCGCTCACCCGCCACCACCGACGTCCCTGACGGCGCCGACAGCGTCGACAGTGTCGACAGTGCCGAGGAAGGGAAGGTCGCCAGCACCACCCCGTCCGCCCCGGCGCACGGCCCGTTCGACCAGCCCGGCCGCCTCAGCAACCTCGGACTCCGCGGGCGCCCCCTCGCCTGGGCGAACTGGTTCTGCGTCGCCCTGGGGATCTACCTGCTGGTCACCGCGGTCTCCGTGGTCGGCGGGGGATTCAAGGCGGCCACCGGCGGACAGGCGGAGGAACTCTTCGCCTTCGCCTCCAACCCCCTCGTCGCCCTGATGATCGGACTGCTGGCCACCGCCCTGATCCAGTCCTCCACCACCGTGACGGCCATCATTGTCGGACTGTGCGCCGGCGGACTGCCGATGGCCGCCGCGATCCCTATGCTCATGGGCGCCAACGTGGGCACCACCCTCACCAGCACCCTGGTGAGTCTCGGCATGGTCCGCGACCGCGAGTCCTTCCGACGGGCCTTCGCCGCGGCGTCGATCCACGACTGCTACAACCTGCTCGCCGTGGTCATCTTCCTGCCCCTGGAACTGGTCTTCGGCGTTCTGGAGAAGAGCTCGGACTGGCTGTCCACCCGGATGGCGGGGAGCGACGGCGGGATCCTCGCCGCCGTCTTCGGCGGGCTCGGCAACGCCGTCACCGGCGTGACCGACCCGTTGGGCGACGCCATCACCGCTGCCTTCTCCGCCGTACCCGGCCCCTGGGACGGCGTCATCCTCATCCTCCTGGGCATCGCGATGATCCTGGCGGTGATCAACGTCATCGGCAAGCTGCTCAAGGTGGTGATGGTCGGGCGCGCGAAACGGGTCCTGCACACCGCCATCGGGCGTGGCCCGGTCTCCGGCATCACCTCCGGGACGCTGATCACGGTGATGGTGCAGTCCTCCTCCACCACCACCTCCCTGATCGTGCCGCTGGCGGGGTCCGGGACCTTCTCCCTCCGGCAGGTCTACCCCTTCACCCTCGGTGCGAACGTCGGGACCACGCTCACCGCGCTGATCGCCGCCTTCGCGTTCACCGGCCCGGAGGCGCAGTTCGCCCTCCAGGCGGCACTCGTCCACGTCCTGTACAACGTCTTCGCCCTGCTGCTGATCTACGGGACGCCCTTCCTGCGGTGGATCCCGCTCGCCGGGGCGTCCACCCTGGCCCGCCTCGGCGCCCGGAACAAGCTGTACGTGGCGGGGTGGGTCATCGGGGTCTTCCTCGTCCTGCCCGCCACCCTGATCCTGCTGACGGTGGTGCTGTGACCCCCTCCGGCGCCACGCCCGACCCCGCCGGGCACCAGCTCGAACGCGTCCTCAGCGACGCCGAGGACGCCCTGCAGGCGCTGCGTGAGGAACTCGCCGAACACCGTCGGCTACGGGAACAGCATGACGCCGTGGAGCAGCTCCCCCACCTGCTCGACGCCACGTCGGAGAAGTGGGCCAACACCCGCCTGTTCCTCGAGGAGCTCCTGGAGGAACTCAGGGCGGAACCCAGGGTGGACCGCCAGGCCGACGGCTGACCGGCCGAGGCACCGGCCGGATCCCGGGCGGGAGCGGTCAGGAACCGTCAGGAGCCGTCAGCGGACGGCGAGCGGGACCTTCTGGAAGCTCTTCAGGTCGGTGTAACCGCACTTGGCCATGGACCGGCGCAGCCCGCCGACCAGGTTCTCCTCGCCGTAGGGGTTGTCCGTGGGGCCGAACAGCAGCTTCTCCAGCGGCAGCGGCTCACGGGAGCCGAAGGTGCCGTAGACCGCCTCGGCCTCGCCGCGCGGCAGACCGGGGTGCGCCGCGACAGAGGGCCAGAAGTGGCCCTTCCCGCCCGAGCTCTCCGCCATCGCCAGCGGTGCGCCCAGTGAGACCGCGTCCGCGCCACAGGCGATGGCCTTGGCGATGTCACCGGCGACCTCCAGGTGGGAGTCGGCGATAACGTGGACGTACCGGCCACCGGTCTCGTCGAGGTAGTCCAGCCGGGCGGCCGCGGCGTCGGCGACGGCGGAGGCCATCGGCACGTCGATGCCCAGGGCCTGGCTGTTCGTCGTGGTGCCGGAGCCCACGATCACACCGGCGGCACCGGTACGCATGAGGTGCATCGCCGTGGTGTAGTCCACCACACCACCGGCGATGACCGGCACGTCCACCGACCCGATGAACTCCTTGAGGTTCAGCGGCTCACCGTTGGAGTACACGTGCTCGGCGGACACCAGGGTCCCCTGGATCACCAGCAGGTCGATCCCGGCCTTGATCAGTTCGGGGGCGAAGTCACGGGCGTTCTGCGGGGAGACACGCACACCGAAGGTGGCGCCGGAGTCCCGGACCTCGGCCAGACGCTCGGCCAGCAGACCGCGGTCCACCGGAGCGGAGTGCAGTTCCTGCAGGACGCGCTGTGCGGCGTGGGCCGGGGCGGGAAGGCCGAGCGGGTCGGAGTCGCCGGCGGCGGCACGCACCTTCGCCAGTGCGCCCTCCAGGTCGCTGTGGCGCCCCCACAGCCCTTCGGCGTTGATGACGGGAAGTCCGCCGAGCCTGCCGAACTCCACGGCGAACTCCGGGGTCACCACGGCATCCGAGGGATGTGCCATGAAGGGGATGTCGAAACGGTAGGCGTCGATGCGCCAGGTCGTGTCGACGTCGTGGGACGACCGGGTACGCCGTGACGGCACGATGTTGATCTGGTCGAATCCGACGACGCGGCGCGCCGTCCGTCCCATCCCGATGTTCACCTGTTCCTGCATGGGTTTCCTAACGCTGGTAGTAGTTCGGGGCTTCGACGGTCATCTGGATGTCGTGCGGGTGCGACTCGCGCAACCCTGCACCGGTGATCTGGACGAAGTGCGCGTCGTTCAGCTCCTCGACCGTCTTGGAGCCGGTGTAGCCCATGGCGGCGCGGAGCCCGCCGACCATCTGGTAGATGATGGTCTCCACGTTGCCGCGGAAGGGGATGCGCCCCTCGATGCCCTCGGGGACCAGCTTCTCCTCGCTGGTGACGTCGGCCTGGAAGTAGCGGTCCTTGGAGTAGGAGCGCTGTTCACCGTGCAGGCCACGGCCCTTCATCGCCCCGAGCGAGCCCATGCCGCGGTACATCTTGTACTGCTTGCCGTTGATGACCGTGATCTCACCGGGCGCCTCGCTGGTGCCGGCGAGCAGCGAGCCCAGCATCACCGAGGACGCACCGGCCGCCAGCGCCTTGGCGATGTCGCCGGAGTACTGCATACCGCCGTCGGCGATGATCGGGACGCCTGCCTTGCGGGCCGGGACCGCCGCCTCGAGGATCGCGGTGATCTGCGGTGCACCGACCCCGGCGACGACGCGGGTGGTGCAGATGGAGCCGGGGCCGATACCGACCTTGATGGCGTCCGCCCCTGCCTCGATCATGGCCTCGGCGGCGCCGCGGGTGGCGAGGTTGCCGCCGATGACGTCGACCCGGTCACCGAACTCCTTCTTCACCCGGGAGACCATCTCCAGCACACCGGTGTTGTGGGCGTGGGCGGTATCGACGACCAGGGCGTCCACACCGGCCTCGACCAGGGCGCCGGCCCGTCGCCAGGAATCCTCGCCGGTGCCGATCGAGGCGCCGACGAGCAGCCGTCCGGAGGAGTCCTTGGCCGCGTTGGGGAACTTCTCCCGCTTCGCGAAGTCCTTGACCGTGATCAGGCCGGTGAGCACTCCTTCACCGTCGACGATGGGCAGCTTCTCGACCTTGTTCTCGCGCAGGAGCCGCAGCGCGGCGTCGGCCGAGACACCCTTCTCCGCGACGACGAGCGGCATCGGGGTCATGACATCGGCGACCTTCGCCGAGAAGTCCTCCTCGAAACGCATGTCGCGGTTGGTGCAGATGCCCACGAGCCGTCCCGAGGCGTCCACGACGGGCAGCCCGGAGATGCGGTAGCGCGCGCACATCTCGTCGACCTCGCCGATGGTCATCTCGGGGGAGCAGGTCACCGGGTCGGTGACCATACCGGCCTCGCTGCGCTTGACGATCTCGACCTGTTCGGCCTGCTCCTCGATCGACAGGTTGCGGTGCAGCACACCCATGCCGCCCTGGCGCGCCATGCCGATGGCCATCCGCGCCTCGGTGACGGTGTCCATCGCCGCGGAGATCACCGGGACGTTCAGGGTGATGTTCCGGGTCAGCCGGGTCGTGGTCACGACCTCGTTGGGGATGATGTCGGACGCCGCGGGCAGCAGGAGGACATCGTCGAACGTCAGACCGACCAGCTCCACCTTCCTCGGGTCGTCGCCACCAGTGGTCACAAGCTGGGCATCGGTCATGCCGTTCAGGCCTCCTGCATCCTTTACACGTCCGTACCGGAATCAGCCGGAACTGTCGTCGGGGTTCTACGGGACAGGATAACCCCTCGCCGACCGTTATCCGACATCAGAACCCCCGAACACCGCCCGGGGCGCACGGTGCTGTTCCCCTCACCGTACACAGCGGGTACTCTCGAGGACGTGGACTTCGACGACTCTCTGATGCCCCCGGACCCCTTCGCCGATGACCCGGAGGATCCGGCGGCCCTGTTCGACGACGAGGTGGACGAGCCACTGTCCGACGAGGAGCGCGACGCCCTGCGCGAGGACCTGGCCAACGTCCGCCGCTTCCGTGAACTGCTGGAGCCCCGTGGGATCCTGGGTATCGCGATGACCTGTGACGACTGCCAGGAGCTGCACTACTACGACTGGCCGATCCTGGTGTCCAACCTGTCGACCATGCTCAACGACGGACCTGTCCCGGTCCATGAGCCCGGCGCCGACCCCGACCCGGACTTCTACGTGCCCTGGGACTACTGTGCCGGCTACGCGGACGCGGCCGACTGGCTGAGCCGGGGACCGCGGACCTTCCGCACCTGGGGACGTTAGAGCACCACGCGGGGAGAGCCGCACAGGCCGGCACAGGGTGGGGCCGGGCGGCCCCGGGGAATGTCAGGGGGTGGGTTCGCCCTCGTCCGAGTCGCGCTGCGCCTTCGGCGTGCTGCTCGGGCTGGTGGAGCTCGACGAGGAGCTCTTCGACGGGGCCGCCTCGCCCCGCTGCTGCGGTTCCGCCATGATCATCGGCCCGCCCGGCACCGCCGCGTCGCCGGGGGTCTCGGCACCGTCGGCGTCACCCTCGACCTCTCCCCCGTCGGCACCCGTACCGCCGTCACCGGTCGTGTCGGTCTGCTCGACGGACTGGGCGTCCTCACCGGACTCCGGCTCCGCCAGGACCATTCCACCGGCGTCGGCGCCAGGGTCCACGGTGTCGTCGTCGGTGGCCCGGTCCGCCGGGGCGCCGTGCTCGCCGGGCCCCGGCTCCGAGGACTCCGTGGCGGACCCGCCGGAACGCCGTGCCGTGCCCGTCGAACCGTCCTGGTCCTGACCGGCCGAACCGGCGACGACGGAACCGGACTGGCCGGAATCACCGGAGTTCCCCGTCGTCAACGCACCAACGGTGAAGCCGCCGACGACGAGCGCCGCAGCGACACCGCTGCCGACCAGCAGGGAGGTCAGGGACACTCCCCCCAGCGCCGCGACCCCTCCGGCGCGCCGCATCGCGCGCCGTCGCCGACGGCCCGCCAGCGACGTCACCTGCGGGTCAGCGTCCTCCAGCTGCGCAGGGTCGACGACGGGCGGCGCCGGGATGTCCCGCTCACTCGCGGCACGCGCCTCGACGAGGAGCCGCACCAGCCGGTCGTCCCCGTCGACCTTCCCCCCGGCGGCGATGGCGTCCAGCATCCGGTCGGCCGCGTGCACGGCATCGACGTCGGCACCGTTCGCGGTGTCGTCGTCGAAACCCTGCGGGTCCCACCTGTGCTCGTCCATCATTCCGTCCTCGAAGTCTCACGGGATTCCAGAGTCTCCCGCATCTTGGCCAACGCCCTGAACTGTGCGACACGCACCGCACCGGCGGTCGAGCCGACGATCTCCGCCGTCTCCTCGGCGGAGTAGCCGCCGAAGACCCTGAGAGTGACGATCTGCCGTGCCTTGTCACTGAGCGTATCGAGCAGCTGGACCACTTCGTTACAGGAGCTCATGTCCATGGCGACCGTCTCCGGGGTGGTCGTCACCACCTCCTGGTCCGGCACCTCGTCGGTGGGCATGGACAGGTCCCGGGACTGCGAACGACGCGCGTCGACGATCTTGTTCGCGGCGATGCGGTACACGAACGCCATGAAGGGTTTCCCCTGGTCCTCGTACCCGGGGATCGCCCGGGCCACCGCGAGGCAGATCTCCTGCGCCAGGTCCTCGGGGGTGGGGTACTTCGTGGACGGGACCCGCGCCCGGCAGTAACGCACGACCGGCGGGTGGATGAGATCGATGATGCGCTGGAGCGCCCGCCCGTCCCCCTCCACTGCGGAGGGTACGAGACGGGGCAGTGCCTCGTCGATGTCATCTGTCGCTGTCATAGTCCTCGTGCAAACCACGGTCAGGGCAGGTTGTGGGTACGCCGGTGAAGCTCACCTGCCTGTGGGCTGAAATTACCACAGCATTCCTCGCACCCGGGATTCACCCGGGGATAGCCGACGACCGCGGACAAACCGTCCGGAACCCACCGCGACACGCCCGCCGCAGGAGGGGGCCGGAAAATGTCACACCGTGAACAGCTTGCGGACACCTGTTGTTCACACACGGGGACGACCCTGGGGAGCGTCGGAGAACGGTGGAGACAGAACGAAGGAACACCGGCATCCGCGAGAGCAACCGCGATCTACTACAGGAGAACAGCCATGCCACAGACGAGCGACCTCCCCGGCCCCGCCACCGCATTCTGGGACTGGCAGCTCCACGGCTCCTGCCGTGGGGCAGAGTCCGCCGTCTTCTTCCACCCTGACGGGGAGCGTGGCCGAGCCCGCGCCCTCCGCGAGCACCGCGCCAAGGCAATCTGCAACGAGTGCCCGGTGCTGGCCCAGTGCCGCGAACACGCCCTCAGTGTCGGCGAGGTCTACGGGATCTGGGGCGGCATGGGCGAGTCCGAGCGCGCCGCCGCCCAGGGAGGGCGGGGCCGCCTCCGCCCCGCCCGGGAGAACCGCCGCCTGGCGTCCTGACCCCGGCACACGGAGAGAGGCCCCCGCCCCCGGTCAACGACGTGACCGGGGGCGGGGGCCTCAGAGCCAACCGCGGGAGCCACCCGCGGGACGGGCTCAGCCGCGACGGCGGAGCACCACTAGTGGTGGTGTCCGTGGCCGGCGGCGGAGGCTGCCTCCGCAGGCTTGTCGACGACGGCGGTCTCTGTGGTGAGCACCATGCGTGCCACGGAGGTCGCGTTGACGACGGCGGAGTGGGTGACCTTCACCGGGTCGATGATCCCCTGCTCCAGCAGGTTGCCGTAGGAACCGGTGGCGGCGTTGTAGCCCTCACCGTTGCCCAGCTCGGCGATCTTCGAGACCACGACGGCCCCGTCGAGACCGGCGTTGTCGGCGATCCAGTAGGCCGGACGACGCAGGGCGCGTGCCAGTGCCTTCACACCGACGGCCTTGTCGCCCTCGAAACCGGCGGCGAACTCCTCGAGTTCGGTGGCGATCTGCACCAGGACAGATCCGCCACCGGCGATCACGCCCTCCTGTGCGGCGGCACGGGCGGCGTTGATGGCGTCCTCGACGCGCAGCTTGCGCTCGTTGACCTCGGTCTCGGTGGCACCGCCGGCACGGATGACGGCGACACCGCCGGAAAGCTTCGCCAGACGCTCCTCGAGCTTCTCGCGGTCCCAGGTGGAGTCGGTGCGCTCGATGTCCGAACGGATCTGGGCACGACGTGCCTCGAGGTCCTCGGCGGTACCGGCACCGTCGACGATGACGGTCTCGTCCTTGGTGACCGTGATGCGACGGGCCGAACCCATCTGCTCCAGGGTCATCTCGGACAGCGACTGCCCGATCTCCTTGTCCACCACGGTGGCACCGGTGACGACGGCGAGGTCGTCCATGAACGCCTTGCGGCGGTCACCGAAGTACGGGGACTTCACGGCCACTGCCTTGATGGACTTGCGGATGGAGTTGACAACCAGCATCTGCAGCGGCTCGCCGTCGACGTCCTCGGCGACGATGAACAGTTCCTTGCCTGCCTTGGCGACCTGCTCGAGCACGGGCAGGAAGTCGGGCAGGGAGCTGATCTTGTCGCGCACCAGCAGGATGGCCGGGTTCTCCAGGATCGCCTGGGCCGACTCCTCCTCGGTGACGAAGTACGGCGACAGGTAGCCCTTGTCGAAGGAGACGCCCTCGGTGACGACGAGCTCGTCCACCAGGGACTGCGACTCCTCGACGGTGAGGACACCGTCCTTGCCGACGGTCTCCATGGCCTCGGCGACCTTGGCGCCGATGCCCTCGTCACGCGAGGACACCGTGGCGACGTTGGCGATCGCGGCGGAGTCGGCGACCGGCTCGGCGCGCTGCTGGAGCAGCTCGATGACCTTGTCGGCGGCCACGGAGATGCCCTCGTTGACGGCGATCGGGTTGCCGCCTGCGGCGACGATGCGCATGCCCTCGTTGATGAGAGCCTGCGCGAGCAGGGTGGCGGTCGTGGTGCCGTCACCGGCGATGTCGTTGGTCTTCACGGCGACGGACTTGACCAGCTGCGCACCGAGGTTCTCGAAGGGGTCCTCGAGGTCGATGTCGCGGGCGATGGTCACACCGTCGTTGGTCACGGTCGGACCACCGAAGGCCTTGTCGAGGACGACGTTACGGCCCTTGGGGCCGAGGGTGACGCGCACCGAGTCCGCCAGCGTGTCCACACCGCGCTGGAGCCCCTTGCGGGCCTCCTCGTCGAATGCGATGAGTTTAGCCATGCGTCACGCCCTACTTCGCGGAGTCGACGACGGCGAGGATGTCGCGCTGGTTGAGCAGCAGGTACTCTTCCCCGTCGTACTTGAGCTCGGTGCCGCCGTAGCGGGAGAACACGACCGTGTCGCCGACCTCGACGTCCATCGGGATGCGGTCGTCATCGTCGTGCCAACGGCCCGGGCCGACGGCCACGACGGTGGCCTCCTGCGGCTTCTCCTTCGCGGAGTCCGGGATGACCAGACCGGATGCGGTGGTCGTCTCGGCCTCGACGATCTGGACGAGGACGCGGTCCTCGAGCGGCTTGATGTTGACGTTAGCCACGTTGAATACCTCCGTGTTTGCGTACATGCAGTGATCGGAATTGTCTTGTTTTCCGGTTGGTATATCCTGCACAGCCGTCGTCGCGGGTGAACAACTGTGTGTCACACAACCACTTGGCACTCTACCCTGCCAAGTGCTAGCCCTCAACCGGGGAGGGTGCCAACACCGGCACCTCCACATCCATCGAGGGGTCCGTCGCGGCATCCAGCGAGCTGGCCGGCGCACCGGCCTCGATGAGACGCGCCGCCAACGCCGCGACCATCACCCCGTTGTCCGTGCACAACGGCAGTGCGGGGACGACCAGACGCACCCCGGCCGCCGCACACCGCTCCTGCGCCAGCGCCCGCAGACGCCGGTTGGCGGACACTCCCCCGCCGAGCAGCATCACCGTGGCACCGGTGTCGACACACGCACGGACCGCCTTGGCGGTCAGCACGTCCACCACCGCCTCCTGGAAGGAGGCGCACACGTCCTCGACCGGCACACTGCGCCCCTCCGCCGCAGCCTTCTCCACGAAGCGTGCGACGGCCGTCTTGAGCCCGGAGAAGGAGAAGTCGTAGGCGGCGTCCCCCGGCCGGCTCATACCCCGCGGGAAGGCGATCGCCGCGGGGTCGCCCGCAGCGGCCAGACGGTCGATCACCGGCCCGCCCGGGTAACCGAGCCCGAGCAGACGTGCCACCTTGTCGTAGGCCTCCCCGGCGGCGTCGTCGAGGGTGGAGCCGAGTTCCTCCATCGGACGCCCCACGCCGTTGACCCGGAGAATCTGGGTGTGCCCGCCGCTGACCAGCAACGCGACGGCACGGTCGAGGTCCCCGACAGCACTGTCGGCACTGTCGGCACTGTCGGCGCCCCCGTCGACCTCGAGTGTGCCCACGGCGACGTGCCCGCCGAGGTGGTTGACGCCGTAGAACGGCACGCCCCAGGCGGCGGCGTAGGCCTTCGCCGCCGCCGCACCGACCAGCAGTGCCCCTGCGAGACCGGGCCCGACGGTCGCCGCGACCGCGTCCGGACGCCGACGGCCGGTGCCCCACCGGGCCCGGGTGGCCCGTTCCAGGTCGCCCAACGCCGCCGCCATGGTCGGGCCCGTCGACTCCAGGTGCGCGCGGGAGGCGATCTCCGGGACCACCCCGCCGAAGCGGGCGTGCTGCTCCATCGACGACGCCACCCGGTTCGACACCTGCCGGACCGTGCCGTCGGCGTGCAGTTCGACGATCCCCACGCCGGTCTCGTCGCATGAGCTCTCGATCCCCATGATCAGCTGCGGCGCCTCGGCCACCCGCCGGGAAAGCGGCGGACGGCACATCGTGTAGGCGTCCGCACCGGAGGGACGGTAGTAGTTGCGGCGGGTTCCGGTGATCTCGAAGCCGTAGCTGCGGTAGAGGCTGACCGCCGCGTCATTGTCGGTGCGGACCTCGAGGTAGACAGGGCCGTCCTCCCGGTCCGCCAGCTCCATCAGCGGGTCCATCAGCAGCCGGGACCACCCGCGTCCCTGCGCTGCCGCCTCGACCCCGATGGTGTGGACCTCGAACTCGGGGTCACCGGCCGGGCCGTTCTTCGCCAGACCGGCGAAGCCGACCAGCCGTTCCCGCGGGGTTCCCTGCCCGGTGACCAGCCCGAGGTACACGGTGTTGGGCGCGGTGATCTCGCCGACGAAGCCGGCCTCCGGCCACGGGGAGTCGCCGGCGAAGAGCTCCGCCTCGATCTCGGCGCACCGGGCTGCAGCCTCCGGGGACAGCGGCCCCACGGCCGGGGCCTCCTGCCGCACGTCACCGTCCGACGGCGCGGTGCCGGGCGCGTCCTGCGCGCCGGTGGGGCCGGACTCCACGCCGCTGAAGTCGAGCGCCGCGGAGACCTGCACCTTCTTCGGCTCCACAGCATCGGGGCGCCGCAGGTACAGCGCCCGCAGCGGCTCGCCGGGCCGCGACAGCCCTTCGGGTCCCCCGAGACGCTGCACCGCCGCCGTCACGAGCCCGACCGGGGTGGGTCGGGCGTCGGCGTCCGCCACCGTCCACCCCGGCACCTCCGCGGCACGCGCGGCGACCTCGCGGGACGCCAGGACGTCCGCCCCGGGGTGGCCGGCGACGACGTCGTCAGGCGCGGCGACCGACGGGCCGTCGAGCACCGTCCCGGTCGCACCGTCGACCAGGCTCCAGTACCACTCACGGCGACGGGCGTCGCTCACCACCAGGTGGCGCTCCCCCGTCCCCGCGGCGGTGGCGAGGTGCCCCGGGACGCCGTGGACGGGGATGCCGAGGGCGTCACCGAAGGCGGCGCCGGTGGCCATCCCCACCCGTAGGCCGGTGAACGGGCCGGGGCCGACACCGACCACGACCGCGTCCAGGTCGTCCGGGGTCAGGCCGGCCTCGTCGAGGCAGGCCAGGATGTTCGGGGTGAGGACCTCCATGTGCCCCCGCGGATTGAGTTCCACCCGTTCGGCGAGCAGACGCGGCGCCACGGAAGCGCTCCCGGCGCCACCGGTGCCAGGGGGACAGTCCACCACCCCCGCGACGACGAAGGAGGTGGAGGTGTCGACCGAGAGAACATGCATGGCAAGTGATCCTAGTCCGCGGTGCGTGGCTCCGGACAGTCGACGAACCGGCCCCCTGCGGAGGACTGTCCCGGAACAGGCGAAGCCCCGTCGCACTCTCCAATTGCGACGGGGCCTCTGGATACACCCCTCACGGTGATCCGTCACCCATTTTGGCACCGCGGACAGAATCTCGCCAATCAATCCTGCTTATGGGGGATATTATCGGGGGGATTCAGATGTGCTACCCGCGTGACCAGCGCCAACGCAGGACACGGGGAGTGTCGTCCTGCAGGTCGCCGTCATCCGGGGCACCGGTGGCACGGTCGATCTCGATGTCGATCCAACGCTCCGGGGCGAGGGTCTCGACCACACCACGGCCCCACTCCGCCACCAGCACCCGGTCCTCCAGGTCGGCGTCGATGTCCAGGGACTCCAGGGCGTCGAGGACCGCCTCCCGCGACGGCGCACCGTCGCCCCCGCCGTGAGCGCCGGCACCGAGCAGACGGTAGGCGTCCATGTGCAGCAGTCCGGGCCGTTCCCCCGTGGCGCTGCCGGGACGGTGCTCACGGACGATCGTGAACGTCGGCGACTGCACCCGGCCCTTCACCCCCAGCCCGGCTGCGATGCCCTGGGTGACGGTCGTCTTCCCCGCCCCGAGCGCCCCGGTGAGCACGACGACGTCACCGGCGCGCAACCGGGCCCCGAGCTCACGCCCGAGACCACGCATCGCGTCAGCGGAGGGCACCTCGACGCTGCCGGACCCCGACGCGAACACGTCGGCGGCACCTGCCGCACCCGCCCCACCGTCGGCGGGCACGACGCGCCGGCGCACCCGGCCACGCGGCAGGGTGAGCACCTCGTAGGCGATCGTGTCCGCGGCGGCGGCGATCTCCTCGACCGAACGACCCCCGGCCCCGAAGACCACCGCCCAGTCCCCGGGACGCACGGACGCACCGGGGCCCTCCCCGTCCGCCGGCCCCAGGTCGATGACGATCTGGTCCATGCACACCCGGCCGATCTGCGGGTACCACGTCCCGTCGACAGTGACGCCGAAACGTCCCGACATGCTCCGCGGCAGCCCGTCGGCGTAGCCCATCGCCACGACCGCGGTACGTGTGTCGCGTTCCGCCCGCCACAGGTGCCCGTAGCTGACCCCTTCACCGGCCGGGACGACACGGGTGGTGACCACCCTCGCCCGGACGGTCATCGCCTCACGCAGCTCCACCGGACCGCTCTCCCCGGCCGGTATCACCGCCGGGTCCACGGCGTACACGCCGTACACGCTCACCCCGGGACGGACCATCTCGTGCCGCAGGTCCGGCCGCGACAGCGTCGCCGGGGTGTTCGCGATGTGGTTGACCGGCACGTCCAGACCGGCCGCCCGGCACGCCTCCACCGCCGCGACGAAACGACGTGCCTGCAGATCGGTCACCTGGGACGACGGGTCGTCGGCACTGGCCAGGTGGGACAGCACCCCGGTGACGGTGAGCACACCGTCCCCGACGGCCGCCGCCGCCGACGACACCGCCTCACCCCACCGTGCCGCCTCGATGCCGGAACGGGACAGACCCGTGTCCGCCATCAGCCCGACGGACAGCGGGGCCTCCCCACGCGCCACCGCGCCGCGTGACGCCTCCACCGCCGCGGTGAGGTGCTCCACCGACGGCACCCCCAGGGTGATCCCGGCGGAACAGGCTGCGGAGATGTCCTCCAGTGCAGGGTCCGGCAGCCACATCCACGCGGTGACCGGCGCGGTGATCCCGGCCTCACGCAACGCCAGTGCCTCACCTAGTGTCGCCACGCCGAGGGCGACCGCACCGGCGTCCAACGCGGTGCGGGCGACGTCGACCATGCCGTGGTTGTAACCGTCAGCCTTCACGATCGCCATCACACCGGCCGGGGCGGCGACACGTGCCAGGGTGCGCACGTTGTGCGCCACGGCGGAGAGGTCGACGACGACCTCGGCGAGACAGTGGTCGACAGGGTCGGCGGGGTCGGGGAGGTCGTGGGGGGCACGGCCGGACTGTTCAGTCATCACCACTGCACCCCGGGCCTATTCCACGGTCACTGACTTGGCCAGGTTCCGCGGCTTGTCGATGTCGGTGTTCCCGCACTGACGGGCGATCTCGGCGGAGAGGAACTGCAGCGGCACCGTCGAGAGCAGCGGCTGGAGCAGTGTCGGGCACTGCGGGATCTCCAGCAGGTCGTTGGCGAAGGGCCGCACAGCCTCGTCGCCCTCCTCGGCGATGACGATGGTGCGGGCACCACGTGCCCGGATCTCCTGGATGTTGGTCACGATCTTCGAGTGCAGGATCTCCCGGCCCTGCGGTGACGGCACCACCACGACCACAGGGAGGTCATCCTCGATCAGGGCGATGGGACCGTGCTTGAGCTCCCCGGCGGGGAACCCCTCGGCGTGGATGTAGGCCAGCTCCTTGAGCTTCAACGCACCCTCGAGCGCGACCGGGTAGCCGACGTGGCGGCCGAGGAAGAGCATCGTGGGGATCGGGCCGAGTTCCGCCGCCAGTTCCAGGACGGTGTCCTTGAGCTCGAGCACTTTCTCGATCTTGCCCGGGATTTCCTCGAGCTGCCGGTAGGTCGCCTCGATCTCGTCGGAGAACTTCGTCCCGCGCGCCTGCGCCAGTGCCAGGCCCACGATGTAGTTCGCCGCGACCTGGGCCAGGAAGGCCTTGGTGGAGGCGACGCCGATCTCGGGGCCGGCGTGGGTGTAGAGCACGGCGTCCGCCTCGCGGGGGATCTGCGATCCGTTGGTGTTGCACACCGCGAGCACCCGGGCGCCCTGCTTCTTGGCGTGCCGGACGGCCTCCAGGGTGTCGGCCGTCTCGCCGGACTGGGACACCGCGACGACGAGCGTCTGCCGGTCGAGGACCGGGTCGCGGTAGCGGAACTCGCTGGCGACCTCGATCTCCACGGGCAGCCGCACCCAGTGCTCGATGGCGTACTTCGCCAGCAGCCCGGAATGGTAGGCCGAACCGCAGGCCACCACGAAGACCTTCTCGACCTGCCGCAGGTCGTCGTCGGACAGCCGCTGCTCGTCGAGCACCACCCGCCCGTCGACGAAGTGTCCGGCGAGCGTGTCGCGCACCGCGGCGGGCTGCTCGAAGATCTCCTTCATCATGAAGGAGTCGAATCCGCCCTTCTCCGCGGCGGCGAGGTCCCAGTCGATGGTGAAGGGACGCCCCTCGGTGGGGGTGCCGTCGAAGTCCATGACGCGGTAGCCGTCGGCGGTGATCACCACCGCGTTGTTCTCGTCGAGCTCCACCGCCTCACGGGTGTGAGCGATGAAACCAGCGACGTCGGAGCCGAGGAACATGCCGTCCTCGCCGACGCCGACGATCAGGGGGGTGGAGCGGCGGCCGGCGACGATCATGCCCGGCTCGTCCGCGTGGGCGAACAGCACGGTGAACGCGCCCTCGAGACGCCGCAGCACCGACAGGGCGGACGCCTCCAGGTCCCCCGCCGTCGGCCCGCCGGCGTATGCCAGGGCGAGCAGATGGGCGGCGACCTCGGAGTCGGTCTCACTGGTCAGTTCGATGCCCGCGGCCTCGATCTCCGCGCGCAGCGGGGCGAAGTTCTCGATGATGCCGTTGTGGACGATCACGGCCTTGCCGTCGAAGGAGACGTGCGGGTGCGCGTTGACGTCGTTGGGACGCCCGTGCGTGGCCCACCGGGTGTGGCCGATGCAGGCCTTCCCGTCGAACCTGTCCGCACCGGTCTCGGCGATCCGCTGCTGCAGGTTCGCCAGCTTGCCTGCCTTCTTCTCGACCTCGATGTCCCCGTCCGAGATGACGGCGATACCGGCGGAGTCGTAGCCCCGGTACTCCATCCTGGCCAGGGCCTCCAGACCGACGTCAAGTGCCTTGGCGGAGCTCCGGGCGCTTCCGATGTATCCAACGATGCCACACATACCGGACAACAATACTGGTCGCCTTCCCCGCCCGTGAACCGCGTCCCGGTTCACCGCCCCCGCCACCGTCTCCGTCACCGTCCCACGCCCACGCACCGGCGGGGTCCGCGGGGACCGGTGGCGGGGACAGGCTCGGTGACTGGCTCGGTGACTGGCTCGGGCGTTGCACCTCTCGCCCCGCGGGGCGGTTCTATCTACTAGGCTGAGAACCGTGGCAGACAACGTGAAGAACCTGGTCCCCCGGTTGGAGAAGCGGGGCCCGCACAGGGTCCTGGTCGGCGAACTCGACTTCGCCGGTATCCCCGGCCGTATCTACACGCCTGCCGAAGGCAAGGCGATCGCCGGTGTGGCCTTCGGCCATGACTGGCGGGTCGGTGTGGACGGCTACCACGCCACACTGCGACACCTCGCCAGTTGGGGGATCGCCGTGGCCGCACCGGACACCGAGCGGGGCGTGCTGCCGAACCACCGGGGTTTCGCCTCGGACCTGGAGTCCTGTCTGCAGATCCTCTCCGGCGTGCGCCTGGGCGTGGGCAACATCACCGTCGACCCGGGCAAGCTGTTCTTCGCGGGCCACGGCATGGGCGCCGGCGCCGCGATCCTGGCCGCGACCGGGCGGGCACCCGCCCAGCCGTCCAAGAAGCGCTACCGGGACCGCCCGACTGTCGCCGGAGTGGTGGCCATCCACCCGTCGGACACCTCCCCGAGCTGCTACCAGGCCGCGCGGCACGTGCAGGCCCCCGGCCTGGTCCTGGCCCCTGGCCGCACTCTGGGTGTGGAGGCCGGTGAACCGGAGCGCATCGCGGCCCTGTGGGGTGGCAGGGTGGTGTTCCGCCGGATCTCGAAGGCGTCGGCGTCAGGGTTCCACGAGAAGCTGACCAGGAAGTTCCTGACCACCAACAGCGGATTCGAGTTCGCCGCGCAGGACTTCATCCGCGCACTGACCACCGGGTTCATCCTGGCCGAGGACGACAAGCACTACGCCGCCTTCCGGGATCCCGAGGCCGAGATCAAGAACTCCGAGGTGGCGACCCGTGGTGAGCTCTTCGAGAAGCTCCCGGAGTTCGCCGACCCGTTGGAGGCCGTGAACTCCGCGCTGCGGCTCTGACCGGACGGTCGTCAGTCGAAGATCCCCGGGCGGCGACGGGCTGACCCACGGTCGGCGGGCGACCGCATTGTCTCCTCTGTCTGGTCAGACGGGGAGCCGCCCGCCCTTTCGGCCGCGTCTTCCCTGTCTTCTTCTCCGCCGCCGGCAGTGTCAGCCTCGGCGAGCAGGCGCGTGGCCTCCTCCATCTGGTTCTGGAACTTCTCGGTCGCTGCGCCGACGATCTGCACGTAGCTGTCCAACGCGGACTCTATGGGGCTTCTGGTGTTCACCACTGTCCACTCCTCGCCACTGACGGTGCGTCGCCGGACTTCTCCCCGGTCGTCCAGACGTCAGGGGTCCACCCGTCATGGTTGGCAGGACTCTCCGGTAGTTCGTCAGGGACAGTCGCACCGGCGGGGTCGGGGGTCGCCCCGGAGGGCCCGTCCGCCGCCGCCGGATCCACGGGTGCGGGAGACGTCGCCCGGGTATCCCCGTCACCCGGGGCAGGTGACGGGGCATCTGCGCCGGGTTCCTCGGCGGCCTGCAGGTAGGTGCTCTTGTCGAAGCCCTTCTCCGGGTCCACGGTCGGAGGTGCCGGCGCCTCCGGTACCGGCTCCGGTTCTGATTCCGGCTCACAAGGTTCCGGCTCTGGCTCACAAGGTTCAGGTTCCGGCTCCGGGTCACACGGCTCCGGCGTCGGCTCGGGTTCAGAACAGGCGTCGTCTCCCCCGTCCGGACTGTCTGGCGGGCACAGGTTCAGGTCGATGTCGATCAGTGACCCCGCGTTCTCCACTGCGACGGCCACAGCCCCTTCGACCGCCCCCTTGACCGCCCCCTCGACCCAGCCGCTGATCTCCCCGGCAAGACCGGGGACAGACAGTGACGGTGGGCAGGGTGCCTGTGGCACGACCCCCACCGACCCCACCGACGCCACAGACGTGGCCGCCGACACGCTCCCCGCCGACGCTGCGGCAGGGACCGGCGCGGCGGCCGCCCCGACGGTGGCGACCTCCGCCGGCACAGGAGCGACATCGCAGTCCGGCACGTCCACCTCAGGCGCGGGGTCCGTCGCCAACGGGACCCGGCACCGCCCCTCCTCGGCCGCCGGCAGACACTCGGCGATGGTGAGGTCCATGCACTCCCCCATCTGAGTGTTCCGTCCCTCCACCAGAGCTCCGACCCCGTCAAGGGCCGAACACAGCAGTTGCGCGGCGGACTCCAGCATGGCCTGGGCCGCGACCGGGTCGGTCGGCTGCAACGCCTTCGCCGCCACGTACAGGCCCATCGCGACGTCCACTGCACCGTCGACACAGGCCTCGACCTCGTCGGCGCACAGCGACTGGATCGCCTCCAGCACCCGGTCACAGGTCAGAACCGCGTCATCGGCCTGCTCCACCGAGTCCTCGTGGGACTCGTGGTCGCTTCCTCCTGTGCCCAGCTTGTTCGCCAGCATTCCCCCGCTGATGCCCACCACGTAGTCCTTCAGCGTGGACAGCACCTCGCCGACCAACCCCTTCATGCCGCCCTTGCCCTTGCCGGAGGAACCGTCCGCCGTACCGTCCCCCGTCGCGTCCCCGGAGTCCCCGGAGTTCCCACTGCCTCCGAGTGACATTCCGTCGGCGAAGTCCAGCAGCATCGACACCCCGGTGACGACCCAGGGAAGCGCAGCGGGCGCCGCCTTCGTCACGGTACGTCCTGCCCCGTCGAGTTTCCCCACCGAGGCGGCGAGCCGCGCCTGGTCCGCCTGCACCGGCATCAGCGTCCTTCCCCTTCGCTGAAGACGCGGCGCGACCGGTCGTCGGTGCCGGCCACCGCGGTGATTGTCCCGGCGGCGTTCTCCAGCCCCCGCTGCAGCCTGTCGATGTGCGCAAGCCTCACCTCATGGGCGCGGCGCCGCAGCTCCACGAGCCTCGTCGCACGGTCTGCCAGCCCGTTCCCGTAACTGGCCGCCGTGCGCCGTGGGCTGTCCCCCAGGATCTGCTCCTGCCGCGTCCCGACCGCACTGAGCGCGTCCGACACCGCCGACTGAGCCGCGGCGACATCGACGTCGAGTTTCCCGATATCCGGTGCCACAGGTACCCCCTTCATCTCTCCCCCGTGACGCTGCACGGTCTCTCCTGCCGCATGCCGGTGGGCACCGGCACATGCCGCCAGCGCATTCGCTGGTCCGTGACAGAGAGAGACTCCCCGGAGCCCCGAAAGGTTCCCCTACCCCTCGGCGACGACGATGGCGGCGAGCCGTCCAGCGACCCGCTTCGCCTCCGCGGAGGTCGGGGCCTCGACCATCACCCGGTAGACCTGCTCCGTACCGCTGGGACGCAGCAGCACCCGGCCGGTGTCCCCCAGCTCGGCCTCCGCCTCCACGATGGCCTCGCGCACGACCTCGGACGTGTGGATCCGTTCCTTCTCCTCAACCGGGACGTTGACCAGCGTCTGCGGGAGGACCGTCATCACGTCGGCCAGCTCCCTCAGGGACTTGCCCGTGTCCGCCATCCGCGCCATGAGACGCAGGCCGGTGAGTGTGCCGTCCCCGGTGGTCGCGTGCGAGGGGATCACGATGTGGCCGGACTGCTCCCCGCCCAGGGAGAAGTCGTTCGCCATGAGGTCCGCCAGCACGTACCGGTCACCGACCTTGGTCCGCCGCAGGGTGATGTCGTGCTCCTTCATCGCCAGGGTCAGGCCGAGATTGGACATCACCGTCGCCACGAGGGTGTTCTTGCGCAGCTCCCCGGACTCCTTCATGGCCACGGCGAGGACGGCCATGATCTGGTCGCCGTCGATCACGTTGCCCTCGGAGTCCACCGCGAGACACCGGTCCGCGTCACCGTCGTGGGACAACCCGAGGTCCGCCTGGTGTTCGAGAACGGCCTGCTGGATGACCTCGATGTGCGTCGAACCGCAGTTGTCGTTGATGTTGAAGGAGTTCGGGGAGTTGTGGATCGCCACGACGTCCGCGCCGGCCGCCTCGTAGGCCATCGGCGCGGCGAGACTCGCCGCACCGTTGGCGCAGTCAACGACCACACGGATACCGTCCAACGGACGTGGGGCCGCGTCCTGCAGGTGGAACAGGTAGCGCTCCAGGGCGTCCCCGGACTCCTCGATGACCCGGCCGATGGCGGCACCGGTGGGGCCCTGTTCCTCGAGCTCCAGCATCGCCGCCTCGATCTCGTCCTCGACGGAGTCGTCGAGCTTGCGGCCCCCCGCGGCGAAGAACTTGATGCCGTTGTCCGGCATCGGGTTGTGCGAGGCGGAGATCATCACGCCCATGTCCGCACCGTAGTCGTCGGTGAGGAAGGCGACCGCCGGGGTGGGCAGCACACCCACGTTGAGCACGTCGACACCCTGCGACGCCATCCCGGCGGAGAGCGCCCCCGCCAGCATCTCCCCCGACACCCGGGGGTCACGCCCGATCACCGCCGTGGGCCGACGCTGCGACCCCTGCCCCGTCGTGGTGAGGACACGCGCCGCCGCCGCCCCCAGCCGCAGCGCCAGTGGTGCCGTCAGAGACCTGTTGGCGAGGCCCCGAACCCCGTCCGTACCGAAAAGTCTGCTCATGGAGTGCCAGTCTAGACCGTCGCGCCGCAGACACCCCTGAACGACAGGCAACGCCGCCCCCACCCCGCACACTGTGCGGGAACGGGACGGCGTCGTGAAGCGCGGAAGAATCAGCGCTTGGAGTACTGCGGTGCGCGGCGGGCCTTGTGCAGACCGGCCTTCTTGCGCTCCACGGCACGGGCGTCACGGGTGAGGAAGCCGGCCTTCTTCAGCTCGGAACGCTCCTGCGGGTTGTACTTGTTCAGCGCGCGGGCGATCGCGAGACGCATCGCACCGGCCTGACCGGACGGGCCACCGCCCTTGAGGTTGACCTGGAAGTCGAACTGGTTCTCGCGCTCGAGCAGGACGAGCGGAGCCTTGATCAGCTGCTGGTGCAGCTTGTTGGGGAAGTACTCCTCCAGGGTGCGGCCGTTGCAGGTGAACTGGCCGGAGCCCTGCACCATACGGACGCGGACGACGGCCTGCTTGCGGCGACCGACGGTCTGGATCGGGCCGTCGAAGACGGTGGGGGCAGCGACGAAGTCGTCACCCTCGGCCGGCTCGGCAACCTCGGCGATGGAGTCACCGATGCTGGCGACGAACTCCTCGTTGACGGCGTCAGTGGCGGCGAAGACCTCTTCGTCCACGGACTCGGCCTCGTAGTTCTCGTTGTCGGTCACTGTTCCACCTTCTTGATCTCGTAGGACTCGGGCTTCTGAGCCGCAAAGGGGTGCTCGGAGCCGGCGAAGACGCGGAGCTTCTTGGCGGACTCGCGGTTGAGCCGGTTGTGCGGCATCATGCCGACGACGGCGTCAGCGATGACGCGCTCCGGGTGCAGCTCCATGGAGCGACCCAGGGACATCGTCTTGAGGCCGCCCGGGTAACCGGAGTGGCGGTAACGGAACTCACGGTCCCGCTTGTTGGACGAGATGTGAACCTTGTCCGCGTTGATGATGATGACATTGTCACCGCAGTCGACGTTGGGGGCGTAGATCGGCTTGCCCTTGCCGCGCAGCAGGTCTGCCGCGTGGGTGGCGAGACGACCCAGGACCACGTCAGTGGCGTCGATGACGTACCACTTACGGGTCAGGTCACCGCTCTTCGGGTGGAAAGTAGTCATGTATGACTCCTTGGTCTTCATGGAACTGCCAGCCGGGAGACCCCTCGTCCCCGGAGAATCACCGGGAGAGGTGCCCGCAGCGGCCGGTGGGGACCTGCGGGCCGACCACCACTGTTCCACGAAACTCCGCGAAACGGACATGGATGGTCGCAACCTGAAGGAGGTTACCGGACGTACCCCGGTCTGACCAAGTCGGCCACCCGGCACCGCACCGGCACAACCTACGCCACACCGACACAGCCGCCGCCTTCCCCGGACGAGGGGACGGCGGCGGCTGCGGTGGCTGCGGTGGCGTGGTGTCTGGTGTCAGGCCCAGCTGTTCGCGGCGCTGGAGTTGATCTGACTCATACGCGAGTTGGCGTTGTCCACGGCACGGGCGATGGTCTGCAGCACCTGGTTGAGCTCCTCGGCTGCGGCGTCCCACCGTTTCTGCGCCGCCTGGTACGCGGTCGCGGACTCCCCCTCCCATTCGGCGACCATCGGGGCGATGTCACCCTTGAGCTGGTCGAGCATGCCGTTGATGTTGCGGTTGGTGGCGTGGATGTCGGCGGAGGCCTGGGCGATGTGTGCGAAGTCGTACTTGATCACGGTGTTGTTCCTGTCATTGCTTCAGTAGCGCTTTCAGTGGCGGTCGGTTGTCGTCGTGGAGACTCAGCGGAACGCCGCGATGTTGTCGTCCTCCACCTGCTGGAAGGCCCTCGCATTGCCCCGGATGTTCTCCGAGATGCCGTCGAGTGCCTGACGCAGCTCCCGCGCGGACTCGTGCCACCGCAGCATGAGCTGGGTGAACGCCGCCTGCGCGTCCCCCTTCCATGCCCCGGCCACGCCATCGACCGTCCCCTGCAAACGAGTCAGCTCGGACTGCACCTGGTCATTGACCGTGTCGACTTTCCCTGCCGTGGCCTGCATGACCTCGGTTGTCGTTCTGAAGCTCATGGGTCCCTCCCCCTAGATGTGTGTTGACGCGTGTGACGCGCTAGACGCGCCCGCCGTCGTGAAGACTCGGTGTACCGCTCCCCCGTCATCCACGGGGGAAGGTCACCGTAGAGAGACTCACCAGCCCCCGGAAAGGTTCCCCGGCTACTCCAGCAACGCCCGGTACGCCGTGGTGATGTGCTCGGACATCAGGGCACCGGCACGGTCGACGTCGCCCGCCTCGACCGCGGCGAGGATGGCGCTGTGCTGCCCCCGCAGCGTGTCCGCCACAGTGGCCCAGTCATCCTGCCCACGGAACCCCTTCAGGATCGGCAGCCTCAGCGACTCCCGGATCGCCTGGGTCATGTCGGCGAACAGCCGGTTGCCGGAACCGTGGGCCAGTGCGATGTGGAACCGGGTGTCGGCGTCGTTGAACTCCTCCCGGCTCACCCCCGGACGGTCCATGTCGGCGATCGCGGCGCGCATCGCCTCCAGGGCGGCGGCGTCCTGTTCCGCGGCGGCGAGCCGGACACTCTCGACCTCCAGGATGGTGCGGGTCTGCACCACCTCCTCCAGCCCGAAGTTGGACAGGGCGACGTGGAGCCGCAGGAACCTCGACAGCGCCTCGGAGGGCATCGCGGCGATGAACGTCCCCGCCCGGTGCCCGGACCCGACGTTCGACTCCAGCACCCCCTGCCCCTCCAAGACCCTGATCGCCTCACGGACCGCGGCCCGGCTGACCTGCAGCTGTTCGGAGAGCGTGCGCTCCGCGGGGAGGAGGTCGCCGACATGCAGTGCGCCGGAGAGGATCTGGTTCTCGATGGCCTCGACGACCATCTGGTGGGTCCGGATCCGCGGGACCGGTGTCCAGGCAGGTTGGTCAGTCATGGTCTTTTTCTACCATGCCGCTCCACCTGCGGCGGCGACAGGAGAAAGTCTTGACGGCAAAACTTGACGTGCTCTACGCTGTGGTCTGACCACTGGTGTGGTCTGAATCACCACGCTGCGGCCTACGTCGCACCCACACCCCCGACATCCACGAGGACCCCATGAGCTCCCCCTACCTCCCCGATCTCGCGCCGGTCGCGGACAACCTGTTCCTGTCGTCACTGGTCGCACTCCTGCCACTGGTCACCGTGTTCGTCACACTCGGCGTCCTGCGGTGGCGGGCCCACTGGGCCGGCCTCACCGCCCTCGCCGTGGCCCTGGTCGTCGCCGTGACCGTGTACGGCATGCCCGTCGGCCTCGCTGGCCTGTCCGCGACCCAGGGCGCCGTCTTCGGCCTGTTCCCGATCATGTGGATCGTGGTGTCCGCGATCTGGTTCTACGAGCTGACGGTACGGTCGGGACGGTTCCTCGACCTGCGGGCCGTGATCGACCGCATCTCCGACGACCCGCGGATCCAGGCGATCCTCATCGCGTTCTGCTTCGGCGGCATGCTCGAGGCCCTCGCCGGTTTCGGCGCCCCCCTGGCCATCACCGGGGTGATGCTCCTGGCCGTCGGCTTCGCCCGGATGCGCGCCGCCGTCGCCGTCCTCGTCGCCAACACCGCACCGGTGGCCTTCGGCGCCATCGCCACACCCATCATCACGGCAGGGGCGCTCACCGGCATCGACTACGAGCACATCGGCAGCATCGTCGGCCGGCAGACCCCCTTCATCGCACTGGTCGTCCCTCTCTTCCTCTGCCTGCTGGTGGACGGGAGGAAGGGGCTGCGGCAGTGCTGGCCGATCGCGCTGGTGATCGGGGCCGTCTTCGCCGTGACCCAGTTCGTGGCCGCCAACTACATCTCCGTCGAGCTCACCGACATCATCTCGGCACTGGCGGGCCTCGCGGTCGCCGTGGCCATGCTGCGGTTCTGGCGCCCCGAGGGCACCGACGAGGCCCGGCGGCGCCTGCTCACCGAACGCCGCGACGAAGAGGCCGGCGGCGAAGTCCAGGACGTGACCGGCACCGTGACCAGCAACGTGACCGGCACCCGTGAGCTGACGACCGCCCGCACCCTGATGGCGCTGTTCCCCTACCTGCTGGTCATCGCCGTGTTCTCCGTCGCCAAGCTGTGGGACCCGGTGAAGGACCTCCTGACCTCCACCGACCTCTCACTCGCCTGGCCCGGCCTCGACGGCAACGTCCTCACCGCAGAGGGGGACGTCTCGTCGGCGACCGTCTACGGGTTCCCCTGGCTCTCCTCACCGGGGACCCTGCTCCTGCTCACCGGCGTGATCGTGGCCGTGGTCTACCGGGTCTCCCCCGCCGTCGCCGCCAGGGCCTACTGGGAGAACCTGGTGAAGATGCGGTTCTCGATCCTCACCGTCGCCGCCGTCCTGTCCCTTGCGTACGTGATGAACCAGTCGGGGCAGACGATCACCGTCGGTCACTGGATCGCCGGTGCCGGCGCCGCCTTCGCGTTCTTCGCACCGGTGCTGGGATGGCTCGGGACCGCCGTCACGGGATCCGACACCAGTGCCAACGCCCTGTTCGCCACCCTCCAGCAGACCGCCGCCACCCAGGCGGACCTGGACCCGGCACTGATGGTGGCGTCCAACACCTCCGGTGGCGTCGTCGGCAAACTCGTCAGCCCGCAGAACCTGACCATCGTCGCCACCGCCGTGGGACTCGCGGGACGAGAGTCGGAGATCCTCCGGAAGGTGATGTGGTGGAGCATCGGGATGCTGGCCGCCATCTGCGTCATCAACGGGCTCCAGGCCACGGTCCTGCACTGGATGCTCCCCTGACCCGTACCCTCGACACCACGGTTACTGTGGTCCGACCACAGGAGCCACACCATGAAACCTACAGCCCCACCCGACGACAAGGACACGACCATGGTCAGACGCCAACTCCCCAACCCCTCCGAGATCCTCGACCTCATGCAGTTCAAGAAGCCCGAGTTCAACGCGAGGAAACGTCGCCTGGACTCCGCGCTGACCATCCACGACCTGCGCAGGATCGCCAAACGACGCACCCCGGCCTCCGCCTTCGACTACACCGACGGAGCCGCCGAGGAGGAGATCTCCATCGCCCGGGCCCGGCAGGCCTTCGAGGACATCGAGTTCCACCCCTCCATCCTCAAGGACGCGTCGGTCATCGACACCACCGCGACCGTCCACGGCGGCACCTCCGCCCTGCCCTTCGGCATCGCCCCCACCGGATTCACCCGGCTCATGCAGACCGAGGGCGAGATCGCCGGCGCCGGAGCCGCGGCGGCCGCCGGCATCCCGTTCAGCCTGTCGACGCTGGGAACCACGTCCATCGAGGACGTCAAGGCCACGAACCCGCACGGGCGCAACTGGTTCCAGCTCTACGTGATGAAGGACCGCGACATCTCCTACGGGCTCGTCGACCGTGCCGCCCAGGCGGGCTTCGACACCCTCTTCTTCACCGTCGACGCCCCCGTGGCCGGCAACCGCATGCGCGACACCCGGCACGGCTTCTCCATCCCGCCGCAGCTCACCGCGAAGACCGTCCTGGACGCCATCCCGCGCCCGTGGTGGTGGTACGACTTCCTCACCACCCCACCGCTGGAGTTCGCCTCCCTGTCCTCCACCGGAGGAACCGTCGGTGAACTGCTCGACTCCGCGATGGACCCCACCATCAACTACCGGGACCTCGAGGTCATCCGTGACATGTGGCCCGGCACCATCTCCGTCAAGGGAGTCCAGACCGTGGAGGACGCCGTGACCCTGGCGGAACTCGGGGTCGACTCGATCGTCCTGTCCAACCACGGCGGACGCCAGCTCGACCGCGCCCCGGTCCCCTTCCAGCTGCTGCCGGAGGTGCGACGCGCCGTCGGCGACGACATGGAGATCATCGTGGACACCGGAATCATGAACGGCGCGGACATCGTGGCGGCCGTCGCCCTGGGCGCGGACTTCACCCTCATCGGCCGCGCCTACCTCTACGGTCTCATGGCCGGCGGACGCGACGGGGTCGACCGGACGATCGCCATCCTGCGCTCGCAGATCGAACGCACCATGAAGCTGCTTCAGGTGACCTCGCTCGACGAGCTCGGCCCCGGACACGTCACCCAGCTCACCCGGTTCAACCGGGTCGGCCGGGACGAACCGGTCACCCGGGCCCGGCGGTGACCCTGGCGGTGGCCGTGAACCGGTCACAGTTCTCCCGCCGTCCCTCGGTGAGCTCCCGGTACTGGCAACCGACCGACACCTGGTGGCCGTCCACCAGCAGCACCCGCCAGGACGTCGTCGAGTCCGGGAAGCGTTCCTCGTAGGCCACCGGCGACCGGTCCGTCACCACGACTCCGCCGTCACCGCCGTCACCGCCGAGCCCGTCGAGCGCCCTGAGCATCACCGCGTCCAGTTCGTCCTGCGTACCGACCGGCGTCGGACGCGCGGCGACGAGGACACGCATCCCCTCGTCCCCGGACGTCCAGATCTCGCTGTCCGGGGTGCTCTCGGTCATCCTCCACCCGGGGACGTCGACCGACACCACCGCGTCCGGCGTACCGGCTGCACCCTCCGCATCGGGACCGCCTGCACTCATGTCACGCCACGACGCCCCGTCCTCCGCCCCCGGCGCGGTGGCGGATTCAGGTCCGGGTTCAGGTCCGGGTTCAGGTCTGGGGCCCCGGTCCCGCTCCGGTGCACCCCGGGCAGCGGTCGCTGTCTCGCCGGGGAGCCCGGGATCCACCGTGCGGAGGGCCAGGTTCCCCGCCACAAGACCGACCAGCACCACCGCCGTCACCGCCACCACCGTCGCCAGGACAGGTACCCGGCGGGACGCCCCGGCACGCCCGGTACCGTCGCGGACTGTCCGGCCCCGCTCCTCACCGGCCTGCCCGGCGGGGTACTCGTCGGAGTCCTCGTCGGGAGCGTCAGTTCCCCGGTCCTCCACCTCCTCCCGGGCCTCGGCGAGGTCGCCGGCGAGCCGCAGGGCCGAGCTGACGTCCACCGTGCGGGCCCGCAGCCCCGTCATCCTCAGGTAGGCGGCGGTGGCGTCCTTGTCGGGCCCCGCCACCAGGACATCACTGACCGACGACCCGATGCCCCAGGGGAACACCGTGCGCGGCACGACCGGATTGGCACTGGTGAGTTCCGGGTCCGACGCCCGGACGTCGAGCACCTCCGCCACCAGTTCCCGGACCGCCTCCAGGCGCCGCAACGGCACTTGCGACCCACGGAACACCGGCCCCGCCGGGCCGTCGGGGCCGTCGGGGCCGTCGGGGCCTTCCGGGCCGGTGGGGTCCCCGGCGCCGTCCCCGTCAGCGCACCGGACCTCGAAACCGCTGAGCAGGTCGGTGGCGCACAGGCCGTTGACCAGGACCCCCGACTCCGTGAGCGCGACCGCGGACGCGACCATCCCTGTGTTCATGCCCCGACCTCCCCTGTGTCCCCTGTGTCCACTGCGTCCACTGCGTCCCCTGTGTCCACTGTGTCCCCTGCGTCCCTTGCACCGTCTGCCCGTGCCGCCGTGGCGTCCGGGCCACAGACCGCCACCTGCATCTCCTCCGGTGCGGCCTGCACCAGCACCGCCCGGCCCGGCGGACGCGGCGACAGCACCTGCCCGGCGACCGGCCCGTCCTCCCTCGGCGCCGACAGCAGCACCCACGCCGTCAGGTCCCGGGTGCCCTGCATCAGCGGGGTGAACGCGCTGCGCCCGACCACCGCACTCCGCCGCGCGGTCACCAGGTGCAGTCCGATGTCCGCGGCGTGCGGGAGCAGCGGGACCAGCCGGTCCACGACCGCCGCCAGGTCGGCGGACTGGTCCAGGTCGTCGACCACGACCACCCGGTCGGTACCGCTCCACCAGGAACGTTCCCGCAGACTCTCCGGTGTGAGCTCCACGTCCTCCCCCGGGATCCGGGAGGTGAGTTCCTCCACCCACCTCGCCAGCACCGTGGCGAACGCCGCCACCGGACGGTACCCCGGCGCGCCGAGCAGACCGCGGCGCACATCGGTCACCAGCACCTCGGTGTCCGCCCGTCGTGTCGCGGCGTGCGTGACGGTGTGCAGCGTGGTCGTCGCCCCTGCGCGCGACTGCCCGACGACCGTGAGGTGGGGGAAGGTGTCGATGTCCCAGCCGACCGTGGCCAGCCGTGCGCCACCCACGCCGACGGGCAGACCCCTCCCGGTGATCTCCCCCAGTTCGTCGACGTGCACGAGTTCCGGCAGGACCCGCATGCTCCGTGGGTGTTCCCCGCGGTCCGCACTGACTTTGCGGACGTGTTCGACGTCCTGCGCGTCGGAGTACGCCACCTGCAGGTGCTTCCCGTCGGGTGACACGCCGCGCCCCGGGTGGTCGGGCAGGGTGCGCTGGGCGTCGCGGAACATCGACTCCGACGGGGTGAGCCGCAGCTCCACAGCCCCGGTGAGCAGGTCACGCAGCGCCGGACGGAACGTCCACCGCAGGGACGTCACCACCACGTGCACGCCCCGCTCCATCCCTGCGGCGACGAGTGCGGCGAGCCTGCGGTCCTCCTCGCCGACGGCGTCCAGACCGTCGACCACGAGCACCCGGTGCCTGGACGCCCACGGGACGTCCGCCGGGTCGTCCTGTTCCAGTTCGTCGAGCAGCCGCGGCAGCAGGTCGGCCCCCACCACCGCCGCCACCTGCGGCAGGCGCCCGAGGTCCCGGAGGGAGCCTCCCGGGTCCACCACGTAGATCCCCACCCCGGGCGACCCCAGCGCCAGGCCGAGCACGAGCGAGCGCACCAGTGTGGTCTTCCCCGTCCCCGGCTGCCCCACCACCGCCCAGTGCCGGCGACGCAGGTCCAGGACGAAAGGGCGCTGGACCCCGTCGAAGGGCAGGTCCTCCAGCCCCAGCCGGACGGTCAGGGGGGCCGTCGCCCCATCGCCGCCCATCACGGCGCTGGCCGGCAGCTGTTCCGGCAACGGCTCCAGCCAGATCGGGGTGCGGTTCGGGCCCGCGAGCCGGTCGATCACCAGCTCCATCGTGGTGCCCGTCGACTCCGGCTCCACACCCAGTTCACGCACCAGCCGGGAGTCCAGCGGGGACTCCGGGCCGGAGACGTAGGCGGCCTGGAAACGTACCTGTCCGACGGAGCTGAGGATCGCCGCACCAGGCGTCGACGGGAGCTCGTAGGCCGCTGTCGACCCGATGAGCTGGCGAGACTCCGTCGCGGAGAACGTCCGCAGTGCGATGCGGTACGACAGGTGCGACTCCAGCCCGCGCAACCTGCCCTCCTCCAGCCGTTGGCTGGCCAGGAGCAGGTGGATCTGCAGACTTCGCCCCAGCCGCCCGATGGCGGCGAAGACCTCCGCGAACTCCGGGCGGGCGTGCAGCAGCTCGGAGAACTCGTCGACGATCACGAACAGCGCCGGCATGGTCCCCGGGTAGGTCCTGTTGTACTCCGCGGCGGTGGCCAGCCCCGCGGCGTGCAGGCGCTCCTGACGACGGTGCAGTTCCCCCAGCAGGGAATCCTGCATCCGGTCGACCAGCACCGCCTCCTCCGACAGGTTGGTGATCACCGCCGAGGTGTGCGGCAGCCGCTCCATCCCGGCGAACGCCGCCCCACCCTTGAAGTCGATCAGCACGAAGTTCAGCTCCTCCGGGGGATGCTGGTGGGCGAAACTGGTGACCACCGCCCGCAGCAGCTCGGACTTGCCGCTGCCGGTCGCCCCGATGCACAGCCCGTGCGGGCCGATGCCGCCCTGGGCCGATTCGCGGATGTCCAGGTGCACCGGGGACGGTGAGAAGCCGATGGCCGCGCGCAGGCCCCCGCCAGCGACGTCCAGCACCGAACGGGAGGACCGGGCCACCGCCCGGGAACGGCACAGTCCGGCGAGTTCCACGTCGCTCAACCCGTCGGCCGTGGCGAAGGGGCGCCACCCGTCCACCGTCCATGCGGACAGTGAACCGTCCTGCGCGTGGAGCAGCAGGCCGCCGGCGGCCGCCAGCTCATGCCACGCCGGCGCCACCGACCCCGGGTCCGCCACCACCGTGACCGTGCCGGACAGCGGGACCGGGACGTCCTGCGCCGGGTCGTCGACGTGCACGAAACGGACGTGGACGGAGCCCTCGTCCGGTAGCCACCGGTCGTGGGGTCCGGTGACGCGCACCGCCGAGTCGCCGCGGACCACCGCCTGCCCCTGCATCGCCCTGACCAGACCGGGTGCCCCCTCGCCGGTGACCACAACACAGTCGAACTCCCGCAGGTCCACCGCCACCGGCGCCTCGATGGTGGCGTAGCTCCCGGCCAGGTTGCGCAGCGTGGTGGCGCAGACCGGTTCCAGGTCCTCCGGCGGGGCGTCCACGGGGATCTCCAGCGGTTCGTCCGGAACCTGCACCGCGGTGCCGATGCGCACCACACCCGGCTCGGTCGCGCGTACCTCGGACACGCCCCCGCCGTCCCCGGTCATCGTCCACAGCGCCTGAGGGTGCGGCTGCTCCACCGCCGCACGTTCCCACTGGTCCCGGCGTGCCCGGTGAAGGGCGTCCGACAACGCGTCCAGGTGCCGGTGGAACCCCCTGCGCACCTCGTCGACGTCCTGCCCGCCGGGGCTGACCATCATCGCCAGGCTGCCGAGCATCATCAACGGGAAGATGAAGGCCATGGGTGAGCGCCCCATCCCCGAGAGCACCATCGCGGCGACCATGCCGACCACGGCGACGACCATCACCACCGGCATGAGTATCCGGATGAACGGCTGCCTGTTCTTCGGCAGTGTCGGTGGAGCCTGAGACTTCAACGACGGCTTCATAGGCGCACTTCCCCCTCGCGTCCCCCTGCCGCGCCCCCTGCGCGACAGCTGTCGCCCACAGACTGTACACTCTCGAGGCAACCGGCCACGACCGTCGGGGACGCGTCAGGGGGACGCGGACGGTCGCGGGACGCACCACCACAAGGGGGAGGACCCAACCATGATCGCCGTCAGCATCACCGTCCGTCCGGGCGGTGACGACGCCCGCACCGTCGAGGCCACCGTCGCCGACACCGTGCCTGTCGCCGAACTGATCCCGCATCTCGTCGACGCCGCCCCCGGCGACGTCTGGCGGCTGTCCGGCCCGCTCGGGGTGCTGCGCCCCGAGCACTCCCTCGCCGACTCCGACGTCCGGCCCGGTGAACGTCTCACCCTGGACCGGGACAGTCTGCCACCACCACCGGTCGACGACGTCGGGCACCTGAGCACGCCGGTCGCCGCCTCCCCGGCGGTGTGGGTCGCCGCCCTGGCCGCCGCGGCCGTCTGCGCGGTGGCGTGGGCCCCGGTGTGGGGTCCCGGCGAGCGGATGCGGTGGCACCCGCTGGACATCAGCGACACAGCGCGCGGCCTGCTCGCCGGCGACGACCCCGCCGGTGCCCTGCCTGTCGTCGCGGTGCTGCTGCTGGCCACCCTGGCCGCCGCGGCGGGGTCGCTGGCCGACCGGCGCTACGTCAGCGTTGCCGCGGTCCTCGGTTCCGGTCTGGGGCTGCAGGTCAACGTACTGGCCGCCTGTGTCATCGCCGCTCTCGCGGTGTGGCGCGGCGGTGTGGTCCGCACGGTGACCGTGGGTCTCTCGCTGGCTGCGGCGGTGAACGCGGCGCCCGGGTTGACGACGCTGTCCGCGGTGGTGGCCCTGACCTTCGCCGGGCAGCTCGCCGTCGGGTTGGCGGGGATCAGGCTGCCGCGGATCCCGGCGACCGGACTCTTCACCGGCCGGCGGGGCTCTGCGGACGTCAGCACGGGGGACGACCCGTCGGGGGCCGACGGTGCGACGCCCGGCGCGGTGGCTGCCGCACGGGCGGTGCGACTGCACTCCGCCGTCGTCGTGACCTGCTGCGTCATCATCCTCGCCGGTGCCGTCCAGCTGGTCCCGCCAGGGGTGGGTGCCGGTACGGGGTGGGAGTCGGGCGCACTGCTGGCGGTGGCGACCTCGGGCCTGTCGGCACGGGCCACCCGACCGGTCCACGCGGTCGCGGTGACCCTGACCTCCACCGCTCTGGTGCTGTGGGTCGCACTGCATCTGCCCCTGCCCTGGATGCTGCTGGCCCTGGCACCGGTGGCGCTGCCGGCCGTCCGGGTCACCTCGCCGTTGGCGGGACGGGTCCTCGACATCCTGGAGACCCTGGCCTTCACCGCCTGTGTCCCGCTGCTCATCGCGACCACCGGCATCTTCGGCGTCGTCCGGGGCATAGGCTGATGCGGCTGATGCGGCTGATGCGGCAGGCGCAGCTGGTCCGGTGGCGGGACGCCCTGCTGCTCACCTCGCTGGTCCTGGCCACGGCACCGGTACCGCAGTCCCACGCCCAGCCCCGGTGCGACCAGCCCGTCTTCGGTGACCCGATCCCGCTCGACGTGGCGCTGTCCCACGACCTGTCCACAGGTGTCGGGGTCGGTGTCGCCGTGGTCGACACCGGGGCCGCCGCCCCGGGGGTCATCGCCGACCGGCCCGGGGACCGGGACCGTTGTCTGTTGCACGGCACCGCCGTGGCGGGCACACTACGCACCGTCGCCCCCGGCAGCCGGGTCGTCTCCGTCCGGCAGGGCGACGGCGGCCACGACACCACCGTCGCCGACCTGGTCACCGCCCTGGACCGGGCACGTGCCGGTGCCGCGGACCACGGTGTGAGGGTCGTGAACATCTCCGTCATCGCCTGCGACGACACCGCCGAGCTGCGTGAGGCCGTGGCCGCCGCCGAGGAGGCGGGGCTCCTCCTGGTCGCCGCCGCCGGCAACACCGGACAGTGCCAGGACGGCCGGACGCCCTACCCTGCGGCGCTGCCCGGCGTCCTCACCGTCGGCGGGGTCGACGCCCGTCACCGCGACGACCTCGACGCCGGACGTCGGCCCGCCGACTACTCCGTGCCCGGCGACTGGGTGGACCTCCACGCACCCGGCGGACCGGTCTCCGCCCTCCTGGAAGGTCCCGTGCACGACCGGGGCGGGGCGGGGACGCCGCGGACACGGACCGTCGTCGGCGACCCCTCCCCGTTCACCGGGACGAGTTTCGCCGCCCCGGTGGTCGCCGGTACCGCTGCACTGGTGTGGCAGGTCCGCCCCGAGTTCACCGCCGCGCAGGTCCGCTCACTGCTCGTCGACACCGCGGAGCAGGGTGTGGTGCCCGTGGTCTCCCCGACGGCGGCGGTGAGCGCGGCACTGGACGCCCGGCCGGGCTCACCCCCGGTGACGCGCGGCCCGCGGTACCCCGTCGCCGAGGAAGTCACCGTGACGCGGACGCCGCCTGCTCCCCGCGACCTCCGGGTGCCGATGCTGCTGACCGGTGCTGTGGCGGTGGCGGTCCTCACCGGGGTTGTCCTGCGTGGCCGACGCTAGTCGGAAGGTGCTCCCCGCTAAGGCATCGCCGCCGCGGACACCGTGCGGCTTGCCCGCTCCTCGGTGAGCACGCCCCCGTCCGGAAGTCCCTCCAGCACACGGAACGCCACGGGGCGGGCCGCCGGACCGGAGTCCCCCAGCTCATCCGAACCGGTCATCCCCAGCACCCGCAGGTCCTCCTCCGACGTCACCGAGTACCGCACACCGGACTCGCTGACCAGGACGTAACCCCGGTCGGTGACCACGGTGGACGTGCCACGCGGGCCGACGTAGTGGGCACCGGGCACCGGCACCCCGGCCCCTGCGGAAGTCCCGTGACTCCCGGTCTGCCCGAAGTTCTCGAGGTTCTCGAGCTTCTCTAGGTCGCGCACTGCGACGACATGCTCGCCGGTGCACACCTCGTCCGTCGCCCCGAGGTCGGCCAGTTCCAGGTCGACGGGCACGTGGTCGAGTGCGGCGACACCGCCGGACTCAGGCCGGGACAGCAGGGCCGGAAGATCCTCGGCCTCCGGTGGCCCGGTCAACGCCTCGGCCACGGCGCGACGCGCACCTGTGACCTCGGCGACACCGTCCTCCCCGGTGAGGAACACCCGGTCCCCGGTGCGGGCGGTGTGCCGCATCGAGGTCAGGGCCACGTCCGGTCCCCGGTCCAGTACCGCCAGGACGTCCTCGGCGACGGGCACGGGGGTCGCCCCGAGCGCCCGGGCGAGCACGGTCCCCTCCTCGAGCAGCAGTCTCCTGCCGTCGACGACGAGCCACATCCCTGACGGCGCCTCCAGCACCACCGCCCCGGCGTCCGGCAGGGTCGGTGCGGCGACGACCCCGTGGGCGCAGCGTGCCCAGGCCGACGTCGGCGCGGGCACGAGCCCCGGCGCGTCCGGGATGCCGAGGGCGGGACCGGTGCCGAACCGTGCCAGCTGTGCCGAGGTCGAGGTGGTGACGTCCTCGGCGGTGCCGAGCAGCAGCCGCCCGGAGGCGACGTTGGTCACCGGGTGGAATGCGTCGCCGATGCGGACGTGCAGAGTGCCGGCCTCGTCGGCGACCAGGCCGGCGTCGTCGATGGCCGGCTGCGGCCGCAGCATCGCCACCAGCAGGATGCCCCCGCTGACGAGCAGCGTCAGCAGGACGCCGACGCCTGTCGCCCGGCGCTGGGTGCGCAGCGGGTCCTGCGCCATTCGCGCGTCCCCGGTGACGAGCGCCAGTTCCGTCCGCCGCAGCAGGAAGGCGTAGCCGGACACCTGCAGACCTGTGGTCCTCATTGATCGATCCCCCTGTTGTTTCCCCCGGCACACTGTGCCTATGCTTGCGGATGCTACCTCACAGGGGCGGGGCACGGGGCGGGATGCCCCGGGATGCCCCGGGATGCCCCGGGAAGCTCAGGGGTGGTCGGGGTGTGCGGCTGCAGGGGAACGTCTCACGAGGGGGATACATGGTCAGGTCAGCAATGTCAGCGGTGGTGTCGCAGGTGCGCCGGTACCACCGGCTCATCCACGGCGGCGGGGACGAGCCGGTGGTGTGGTTCAGGGTGCATGTGCCGCACCCGCGCCTGTGGGGCGACGGACGTGGTCGTCCGGACGAGGCCGCCCCGGTGCCTGTCGTGCTCCTGGACCCGGCGACCCTCCTACGCCTGGCCGAGGGTCTCAGGGTGCGCGAGGGGACGGCCGGCCTGCGGACGGCACTCGCCCCGGCACCGCGGGCGACCTCCCGGGTGGAGCGCTCGTACGCGGGGATCGCGTCGCTGCTAAGGCAGCCCACGCAGTGTCTGGTCGGTGTCCCCGAGGACGCCGCCCCCCGGATGAGGTGGGCCGCCGCCGGGTGCGGGCTGCTGGCGTCGCGTGTGGACGCCCTGCCCGCGGGGGCGCGCCTGCGCACCACTACCGGTGACGGCACCGGGGCCACCGGCGGCACGTCCGCGCTGCGGATCGGCCCGCTGCCCGGGTGGATGGTCGGCACAGACGTCTACGGGGAGCCGGTGGTGCTGCACCTTCCCCCGGGGACGACCACCCTGGTCCGTGGGTCCACTGCGGCGCTCGTTGCGCTGACGCTTCCGCCGTCGGGCCGGATCCCCGGCGAGGACGTCGACGTCGTCACCTCCCGGGGTGAGTGGGAGGCTGCCTGGCATCCGCAACGCTGCCGGGTGATCGTGGACACCGGTGCCGGGCCGGACACAAACCCAGGCGTCACCCCAGGCGTCACCCCAGGCGTCACCCTCGACCTCACCGCCGGGACCGTGCAGGCAGGTCGGACGGTCATCGAGGTCACTCCCCTGCCGCTTCGCCCGTGACCGGGCCGACAGGGAGATCCGGGAGCGCCACGATCGGTCGGCTACCCTGACTGCAATGGGAACCTTCGTGGATCGGATGGAGCGGCACCAGGTCGCGCTCTACCTCGTCGCGCTGCTGGTGGGCGGGCTCGCAGGGACGGTCTTCCCCGGTGCCGGCGAGGGGCTGGGGGCCGCGGTGAACCCGGTGCTGGCGCTGCTGCTGTACGCCACCTTCCTGGGCATACCCCTGCGAGGCGCGTTCTCGACGTTGCGGGACGGGTCGTTCCTGGCCACCGTCGGAGTGGTGAACTTCGTGGCGGTGCCCGTGGTGGTGTGGCTGGTGACCCGGCCCGTGGCGGAAGACCGGGTGCTGCTGGTCGGGGCGTTGTTCGTGCTGCTCGCCCCGTGCATCGACTACGTCATCGTGTTCACCGGCCTGGCCGGGGGCGCGGCCGACCGGCTGCTGGCCGCGGCCCCGCTGCTGATGCTGGTGCAGATGGTGCTGCTGCCGGTCTTCCTGTGGGCCTTCCTCGGCTCCGAGGTGGTGGCCGACTTCGACGTCGCCCCGTTCATCGAGGCGTTCGTCGTCCTGATCCTGCTGCCGTTGTGCTCCGCCGCACTGACACAGGCGGTCCCCGGCCGGGCCGGCGGGCTGGCCCGGTCCGTGGTGGGCGGGACGATGGTCCCGCTGATGATGCTGACCCTTGCGGTGGTCGTCGCCTCACAGATCGCCGACGTGAACCGACAGTGGTCGTCCCTGGTGCGGGTCGTCCCCGTCTACGTGCTGTTCGCCGTGGTGATGACGGCGGTGGGCCTGGTCGCCGGACGGGTTGCGGGGCGTGTCGCGGGCACCGGTGTCCCGGCGCAGCGCGCGGTGGTGTTCACCGGGGTGACCCGTAACTCGCTGGTGGTGCTGCCGCTGGTCCTCGCCCTGCCTGGGGGCTATGCGCTGGCACCGCTGGTGGTGGTGAACCAGACGCTCGTGGAGCTGCTGGTCATGGTGGTCCTGGTCCGGGTGGTGCCGCTGCTGCTCCCCACCGGCCCCGGGCCACAGGTGGTCACAGGTGCAGGACGGCCCGGGCGATCATGAAGTAGACGACCAGGCCCGCGGCGTCGACGAAGGTGCTGATGAAGGGGTTGGAGAAGACGGCCGGATCCGCGCGGACCGCGCGGGCGACCATGGGCATGATGCCGCCGATCGCCGCGGCCATGCTGCACACCGCCAGGAGCGTCAGCCCGATGATCAGCCCCACCGACGGGTCGTAGACCACCGTCGTGACGCCACCGCCCAGCAGCCCGAGCAACGCACCCAGTGACACCCCCACGCCCAGCTCCCGCAGGAGCACCTTCCACACGTCCCGCGGCCGGACGTCCCCCAGCGCCAGGGCGCGGGTCACGGTGGTGGCCGCCTGGTTGCCGGTGTTGCCGCCGGTGCCGATGAGCAGGGGCATGAACAGGGCGAGCACGGTGACCTGTTCCAGTGTCGCCTCGAACACCGACAGCACCTGGACGGTGAGCGTCGCACCGATGGCCAGCACCAGCAGCCACACGATGCGCGAGCCCACCAGCGAGCGCACCGGTGTGGCGAGGTAGGGGCGGCGCAGCGGTTCGACACCACCCTGGCGGGCGGCGTCCTCGGTCTCCTCGTGCTCGAGGATCCTCGCCGCGTCGTCGATGGTGAGCACACCGACGAGCCGGCCCTCCCGGTCGACGATCGGCAGCGCGAGGAAACCGAGCTCGGCGCAGCGCCGGGCCGCCGCCTCCGCCGTCTGGTAGGCCGTCATGGCGCTGACGTCCTGCATGATCTCCGAGATCAGCAGGTCGTCGTCGTGACGCAGCAGGTCACGCAGGCTGACCACCCCGACCAGCCGGCGACTGCCGTCCAGCACGGGGAGGGTGTACACGGTCTCGGCGTCGTCGAGCTGGGCGTGCACCCGCTGCAGCGCCTGCCCCACAGTGGCGTCGACCCGGGTGGAGACGTACTCCGGGGTCATGCGTCGCCCGACCGAGCCCTTCGGGTAGCCCAGCACCTCCGAGGTCAGCTGCCGGTCCTTCGCGGAGAGTCCGTGGAGCAGCCGCGGTGCCAGGGCCGCAGGCAGTTCGTCGAGCAGCCACACCCGGTCGTCCGGGTCGAGGTCGCTGAAGATGGTGGCGACCTCCCCGTCGCGCAGACCCTGGATCAGGTCACGCTGCAGCGCCGGGGAGAAGCGCTCGAAGACGTCGATGGCGTTGTCCTTCGGCAGCAGCCGGTACACGATGGCCCGCTGCCCGGTCGGCAGGCGTTCCAGCAGCGCAGTGAGCTGCTCGGCGGACAACGGGGTGACCGTCTCGACGATGCCGGGGAAGTCCTTGACCTCCACGAGCTCCTCGACGGTGTCGGAAAGATCGATGGCGTGGTTGATGTGCCGGGTGTTCATACGGGGTCCTACCGGGTTCTCGTGTGCGGTCACGTCGGGGCGGGGTTACGCGCCCACGCGTGCACACGGCACCGGGTCAGACCGGTTGACCGTACCGCAGGGAAGGCGCGCTGCGATGTCTGTGAGGGGAACTGTCACTGTTCACGAATCCTCACCTGCCTTTCCCTGCTCCGGGTCGGTCCTCTACCGCGACCACCGTGCCACAGATCCCGGAGAGTCTCAAAGCGGTGCCCGGCGGTCCCGCGTTACCACCGCCCGGGCCGCCATCTCCTCCTCCGGCGGGTACTGCACGGAGACGAGGTTCAACCCGCACGCCGGGGCGACCGGCACCGCCGAACTCCTCGACCGCTCCTCCAGCAGTCCACCGGTGAACCCGGCGCCCCGACGCCCCTCCCCCACAGTGAGAACGGCACCGACCAGCGAGCGCACCATCGACCAGCAGAAGGCGTCCGCCACCACCGTCGCCTCGTAGGTGCGGGGCTCCGTGGTGGTCGACACGTCACGCCAGGTGAACTCCTGCAGGTCCCGCACCGTGGTGGCGTTCGGCCGGTACCGGCAGAAGGCGGCGAAGTCGTGCAGGCCGACCAGGACGTCCGACGCCTCCTGGACCGCGTCGAGGTCGACGTCGTGCCGCCACACGGCGGTGTCACGCACCCGCAGCGGCAGTGGCCCGGCCTGAGCGGTCGTCACCCGGTAGACGTACCGTCGCGACAACGCCGAGAACCGGGCGTCGAACCCCGCCGGTGCCGCCGTCGCGCCGTGCAGCCGGATGTCCTCCGGCAGCATGCGGGACAGCCGGCGGACCAGCGCCTCCGGACGGTCCAGCGATCGCTGGAGGAACGCTGACCCAGGCAGGTCGACGTGGGCCACCTGGCCGTTGGCGTGGACACCGGCGTCCGTCCTCCCGGCGACCACGAGCTCCACCTGCTCACGGACGACCAGCGACAGGGCGTCCTCCAGCACACCGGCGACGGTGCGGAGCCCCGCCTGCGGGCCCTTCTGCCGCGCCCAGCCGTGGAAGTCGGTCCCGTCGTAGGCCACGTCCAGCCGGACGCGTACCGTCCCGGTGCCCTCCGTCATCTCCTGTACCCCCTGCTCCCCGGGCTGCCCCGGTTCTCGGTGTTCTCGTCCGGGTGACGCCGACGGCCCCACCCCTGTGTCCACGCCCCGGTGAATCCCGGGTACCGGCGCGGAGCTGTGCCGGTCGCGCCGGTGGCGCCGGTACCCTCCGGTTCAGCCGGCGCCGGCACGCCGGTCAGCCCGGCGGCCTCCATGTCCGCGACCCTGCGGCTCTCCTGGTCGGCGGCCCCGCCGAGAGAGTACATGCACACGCCGATCACCATCAGCCACACCGTCAACGTGTCGAAGGCGATCCGCTCGTACGCCCCCGGCAGTCCGCGCGGCCCGAGCAGCAGCAGGGCGAGCAACCCCACCACCGAGGCGGTGAGCATGAAGCGGGTGATGAGCAGGTAGGCACCGTAGATCAACGGGTGGGGGCCACGTCCCCCGGCACTCCGCGCCGACCCCACCCCGGTGAGGAACGCCATGAAGGACCACATCAGGATCGCGTGGACCAGCATCGAGAGGTCGTGGATCGCCGGGGACACGTCGTAGGGGAACAACCCCGCCAGCATCGCCGCCGCCCCCGCGGCCGCGGCGAGCGCCGCAGGGATCCGCACGGACCGGTGCCCCTCCCGCCCGGCGGCCAGCCACATCACCCCGGCGGCGACGACGATGATGAACGCCGCGGTGACGTAGGCCGCGTTCGTCAGCATGTAGGCGGGGTTGCAGACGTACCTGGTCCCCAGGTTGTCCCGCAGGACCTGGCACTCGGTCACCGTGAAGTCGCTGATGCGGTTGTCGGTGAACGAGTACAGTCCCCGCCAGCTCCACAGTGCGACGATGTGCCCGAAACCTGTGACAAGACCGCTGAGGAACAGCAGCACGCCGGCAAGTCGGTAGGTCAACACAAGCCATGACTCTACCAAGATGACCGCCGCGGACGTGCCACCAGACACGTCGACGCCCGTCCCCCCTGCGGTGACAGCGGGGACGGGCGTCGACGGTGACGGGCCGGGAAGGGCCTACCGTGAGAGAACTACTTCTCTTCGGTGGACTCCTCGGCGGCCTCGGCCTCGGCTGCCTCGTCGGCGGCAGCGGCGTCGGTGGACTCGTCGGCCTCGACGACCGGAGCCTCCTCGGCTGCCTTGGATGCGGCGGCGCGGGTCGCGCGGGTCGCCTCGGTGGAGGCGAGCTCCTCGAGGACCAGGGAGATCTGGCTCATCGGAGCGTTGTCACCCTTGCGGTTCTCGAGCTTGATGATGCGGGTGTAACCACCGTTACGGCCCTCGAACTTCGGCGCGAGCTCGTTGAACAGGTAGGCCACGACCTCCTTGTCCGTGATGAGCTTCAGCACGTTGCGGCGGTCGGCGACAGTACCCTTCTTCGCCTTGGTGATGATCTTCTCGACGTACGGGCGCAGGACCTTGGCCTTCGCGTCCGTGGTCTTGATGGCGCCGTGCTCAATCAGCTGAGCTGCCAGGTTGGCGAGGATCTTCTTCTGGTGGGAAGCAGATCCGCCGAGGCGGGCACCCTTCTTCGGGGTAGGCATAACTTCTCCTCGTGTGTTTCTCTAGTCAGACTGTGTCAAGCGCGATGTCGGTGTTCCCACCGGTGGGCCACCGGGCACAGCCGACGGCGGTTCCCGTGAAGAGGGACTACTCGGCGATGTCCTCGCCCTCGGTGTCGACGAATTCGCCGGACTCCGGGTCGTAGCCCTCGATGTCGTTGATGTCGAAGCCCTCGGGCGCGTCCTTGAGACCCAGGCCCAGCTCGGCGAGCTTGACCTTGACCTCGTTGATGGACTTCTGACCGAAGTTGCGGATGTCCAGCAGGTCGGACTCGGTCCGGCCGGCGAGCTCGCCGACGGTGTGGATGTCCTCACGCTTCAGGCAGTTGTAGGACCGCACGGAGAAGTCGAGGTCCTCGATCGGGGTGCTGTAGGCGGCGATGTGCTCGGTCTCCATCGGGGACGGGCCGATCTCGATACCTTCAGCAGCCAGGTTGAGTTCCTGGGCCAGACCGAACAGCTCCACCAGGGTCTTGCCGGCGGACGCCATGGCGTCGCGGGCGGTGATGGAGTTCTTCGTCTCGACGTCGATGACCAGCTTGTCGAAGTCCGTGCGCTGTTCCACACGGGTGGCCTCGACCTTGTAGCTGACCTTCAGCACCGGGGAGTAGATCTGGTCGACCGGGATACGGCCGATCTCACCGGTGGTGGGGGCGGCCGGGACGTACCCGCGGCCACGCTCGACGACGAGCTCGATGTCGATCTTGCCCTGCTCATTGAGGGTCGCGATGTGCAGGTCCGGGTTGTGGACCTCCACACCGGTCGGGGCGACGACGTCTGCCCCGGTGACCTCACCGGCGCCTTCCTTGCGGATGTACATCGTGACCGGCTCATCGGAGTCCGAGGAGAGGACCAGGGACTTGATGTTCAGGATGATGTCGGAGACATCCTCCTTCACGCCGGGGATGGTGGTGAACTCGTGGAGCACACCCTCGATCCGGATGGAGGTGACCGCTGCGCCCGGGATGGACGACAGCAGGGTACGGCGCAGCGAGTTTCCGAGCGTGTAGCCGAAACCGGGCTCCAGCGGCTCGATGACGAACCGGGAACGGGACGGGCTGACGAACTCTTCGCTCAACGCCGGGCGCTGTGAAATGAGCATTCTGCTTCTCCTTGGTGGCGACCGCTATTTGACGCCGTAGAGATGAACAACTGATCTTGACGGGAACCGCCACCGGCCACAGGTGCGGCGGTGGACGGCGGTGGTGCGACCGAACGTCCTACTTGGAGTAGAACTCGACGATGAGCTGCTCCTGCAGCGGCACGTCGATCTGGGCGCGCTCGGGCAGCTGGTGCACGAGGATGCGCAGGGAGGACGGCACAACCTGGAGCCAGGCCGGGACGACGGCGTCGACCAGGAGCTCCTGGGCCTCTTCGAACCACAGCATCGAGCGGGAACGGTCCCGGACGTCGATGATGTCGTACTGGGAGACCTGGAAGGACGGCACGTTGATGTTCTTGCCGTTCACGGTGAAGTGACCGTGGGAGACGAGCTGACGTGCCTGCCGACGGGTGCGGGCCAGGCCTGCACGGTAGACGACGTTGTCCAGCCGGGACTCCAGGAGGATGACCAGGTTGTCACCGGTCTTGCCGGGACGACGGTTGGCCTCCGCGTAGTAGCGGCGGAACTGCTTCTCCATGACACCGTAGGTGAAGCGGGCCTTCTGCTTCTCCTGCAGCTGGGTCAGGTACTCCGACTCCTTGATGCGGGTGCGGCCGGCCTGTCCCGGGGGGTACGGGCGGCGCTCGAAGGAGCGGTCCCCGCCGACGAGGTCGACGCGGAGACGACGGGACTTACGGGTGGCGGATCCGGTATAGCGAGCCATGTGGTATCCCTATCCTTTCTTCTAGACGCGACGACGCTTCGGCGGACGGCAGCCGTTGTGCGGCTGCGGGGTCACGTCGGAGATCGTGCCGACCTCGAGGCCGGCGGTGGACAGGGAACGGATGGCGGTCTCGCGGCCGGAGCCCGGGCCCTTGACGAAAACGTCGACCTTCTTCATGCCGTGCTCCATCGCCTTGCGGGCGGCGGACTCAGCGGCCATCTGGGCGGCGAACGGCGTGGACTTACGGGAGCCCTTGAAGCCGACGTGTCCCGAGGAGGCCCAGGAGATGACAGCACCCTTCGGGTCCGTGATGGACACGATGGTGTTGTTGAAGGTGGACTTGATGTACGCGGCGCCGTGCGCCACGTTCTTCTTGACGACGCGACGGCCGGTACGGCGCGCGCCGGAGCGAGCTTTGGGAGGCATAGACTACTTCTTCTTTCCTGCGATCGTCTTCTTCGGGCCCTTACGCGTACGAGCGTTGGTCTTCGTGCGCTGACCGCGCACAGGCAGGCCACGACGGTGGCGGATGCCCTGGTAGCAACCGATCTCGATCTTGCGACGGATGTCAGCCTGGACCTCGCGGCGAAGATCGCCCTCGACCTTCCAGGTGCTCTCGATCGCGTCCCTCAGAGTGGAGATGTGCTCGTCCGTGAGGTCCTTGGACCGCAGGTCGGGAGAGATGCCGGTCTTCTCCAGCAGCTCGGCGGCACGGGCGGGGCCGATACCGTAGATGTAGGTGAGTGCAACCTCCATGCGCTTGTCGCGCGGGAGGTCGACACCAGCAAGGCGTGCCATATGGCAGTTCCTTCCGGATTACAGCGGCGGTTTTCTCCACACACGTCCCGGTTTTCCGTCCCCTGCCCCACCCGGAGGTGGCACGGGGGACGGCGGGCTTCAGCCGCCGCGGCCGAAGGTGGTTGTCCGGTACCCGTCACGCCCCTGTGAAGGGGACGGCGGGCCACCGGCTGGATGTGTGGAGGCTGAATGACTGTGCGACCAGTGCGAACGGTCGGACGGCCTACTTGTAGCGGTAGACGATCCGGCCACGGGTCAGGTCGTAGGGCGAGAGCTCCACGACGACCCGGTCCTCGGGGAGGATACGGATATAGTGCTGACGCATCTTGCCGGAAATGTGTGCGAGCACCTTGTGCCCGTTGTCCAGCTCAACGCGGAACATCGCGTTCGGCAGGGGCTCGACGATCTTGCCCTCAACCTCGATGGCGCCTTCTTTAGCCATATCCTCCACTTTTCCCGGCCCGCCACTGGGGACGGACCATTAGGTCTGGTCTGCGTTGATGGGACGGGCGTTCTGCGGTCTCGCAGTGCCCACGTGTCCACACCAACGACTCACGATACGGCATCGGCCCTGGGCATGACAAATGCGGACGCATTCGTCATGCCCAGGGCCGACGGGACCGGCGGTGCCGGCAGGCGGGGCTCAGTACCTGGGGGTGAGGATCCGGGGACCGTCCTCCGTGGCGGCCACCGTGTGCTCCCAGTGCGAGGCGGGGGAACCGTCCAGGGTCTTCACACCCCAGTCGTCGTCGAGCACGTAGGAGTCGGTCGTACCGAGGGCGAGCATCGGCTCGATGGCCAGCGTGCTGCCCACCTCGATGTGCGGTCCCTTGCCGGGCGCACCCTCGTTGGCGAGGTACGGTTCCTCGTGCATCTCGTGCCCGATACCGTGACCGCCGTAGCCGTCGACGATGTGGAGTGAGACACCGAACCTCTCCTCGGCGCGCTCCGTGGCCTCCTCGAGAGCCCAGGAGACGTCCGTCAGACGGTTGCCGGGGACCATGGCCTTCAGACCCTCGTGGAGGACCCACTCGGTGGCCTGGTTCAGTTTGAGGGTCTCCGGCGCCAGCGTGTCGTCGCCGCCCACGGCGAAGGTCCAGGCGGAGTCACCCACCCAGCCGTCGAGCGTGGCGCCGCAGTCGATGGAGACGAGGTCCCCGTCCTTCAGGACGGTGGCGGCGTCCGGGATCCCGTGCACGATCATGTCGTTGACCGACGAGCAGATGCTCCCCGGGAACCCGCCGTAGCCCTTGAAGGTGGGCACGGCCCCCGCCGCACGGATGGTCTCCTCCGCGACGGCGTCGAGGTCGAGGGTGCTGACACCTGCGGCCGCGGCCGCCCGAACCGCCTGCAGTGCGCGGCCGACGATCTCCCCCGACGCCTGCATGGCGTCGAGTTCACCCGGGGTCTTGCCCTTGATGACCTTGCTCTTCCTGCGGAATCCCATCAACTGCCTGTCTGTGTCGTGTCGCCGTCGTGTCGCCGTAGTTGCAGCTGGGTCAGCGGTCCAGGGCGTCCAGCGTGGACGACGAGATGTCCTCCACCGTGCCCTCGGCGTCGACGTTGATGATGATGTCGGAGTAGTAGTCGATCAGCGGGGCGGTCTCGTCCCGGTAGACCTGCAGACGGGTACGGATGGTCTCCTCCGTGTCGTCGCTGCGGCCACGGGCGAGCATCCGCTCCACCACGACGTCCTCGGACACCTGGTAGTTCAGGACGTTGTTCAGCGAGGTGCCCTTGCGCTCCAGGATCTCAGAGAGAATCTCGGCCTGCTCGACCGTGCGGGGGAAACCGTCGAGCAGGAAGCCGTCGGCGGCGTCCTGCTGGTCGAGACGCTTGCTGACCATGTCCGCGGTGACGGAGGTCGGGACGAGCTTGCCGGCGTCCATGTACTCCTGTGCCTGACGGCCCAGGTCGGTCTCCTTGGAGATGTTCTCGCGGAAGAGATCACCCGTGGAGATGTGCGGCACGCCCAGCGAGTCGGCGAGGATGGCGGCCTGCGTACCCTTACCTGCACCGGGAGGGCCGAGGAGAACGAGTCTCATTTGAGGAATCCTTCGTAGTTGGCTTGCATGAGCTGGGACTCGATCTGCTTGACGGTGGTCAGAGCGACCGAGACCATAATCAGGATAGCGGTACCACCGAACGCGCCCAGACTGGAGGCTGCGCCGTCAGAGGCGAGTCCCATCGTAATCGCGACATTCGGCAGGACGGCGATAACGGCGAGATACACCGAACCGACGAGCAGAAGCCGGGTCATCACGTACCAGAGGTACTCGGCGGTCGGGCGGCCCGGACGGATGCCCGGGATGAACCCACCGTACTTCTTCATGTTCTCGGCCTGGTCGTTCGGGTCGTACTGGATCGACACGTAGAAGTACGAGAAGAAGATGATCAGCAACGCGAAGATCAGGATGTAGGGCCAGCTCGACGGGTCCGAGAGCACGGTCATCACGTTGCGGTTCCACCAGTTGTCCTCCTGCCCGGCGTTGCCGGACTGGATGATCTGGGTGATCAGGATCGGCACGGTGAGGATCGACGACGCGAAGATCACCGGGATCACGCCCGCCTGGTTGACCTTCAGCGGGAGGTAGGTCGACGTCTCGCCGTACTGGCGACGTCCGACCATGCGCTTGGCGTACTGCACCGGGATACGACGCTGCCCCTGCTCGATGAAGATCACCGCGATCACCAGCAGCAGCACCGCGACGACGACGCCGGCGAAGACGAAGCCGCCGGAGCTGCGCAGGATCTGCATGCCCTGGGCGGGCAGCTGCGTTGCGATACCGGCGAAGATCAGCAGCGACATGCCGTTGCCCACGCCACGGTCGGTGATCAGCTCACCGAACCACATCACCAGCACGGCACCGGCGGTCATGATGGTGACCATCATGACCAGACCGAACACACCGATGTCCTCGTGGAGGACCCGGACGTTGGTGCCCAGCAGCTGCTGCCGGTCGGCAAGGGCGACGATGCCCGCCGACTGCAGCAGCGCCAGGGCGACGGTGAGGTACCTGGTGTACTCGGTCATCTTCGCCTGACCGGACTGCCCCTCCTTCTTCAACTGCTCGAAGCGGGGGATCACCACGGTCAGAAGCTGCACGATGATCGAGGCGGTGATGTACGGCATGATGCCGATCGCGAAGACCGACAGCTGAAGTAGTGCACCACCGGAGAACAGGTTGATCAGCGTGTACATGCTGTTCCCGCCGTCCTCGGTCAGGGAACGGACCTGTGAGGTGACTTCCGCGTAGTCGACACCGGGGGTCGGGATCTGTGCTCCGATCCGGTAGAGGATGATCATCGCAAGGGTGAAGAAGATCTTCTTGCGCAGATCAGCATCCCGGAACGCCGAGAGCAAGGCGGTCACGTTTGCCTCCTGGCTCGGCAGTCACTGTCGGGAGTTCCACTCCCGGGGCGGGCCGCCGAAGGTTTCTACTTGGGGTAAGTGTTCGGTCAAGGAATCCCCTGCCGGTGGCGCCCGGTGTCAGGTGGACGCGGCCCGCGGGGGACAGACAACTGCACAAGGATAGCAGGGGTCGCCTGGAAGGTTACACTTCCGTGACCAACTACGCCGTTCGGTCGCCGACAACGGGCCCCACAGGCCCGTCCTCTCCCGGGGTGAAAGTCGCGCCGACTGCCCGGACGCACCCCCTTCTCCCCTGCCCCGTACCCGCCCGGGACACGGGCCCGGACACGCAGAAACCCCCGGCCCCACCGGAAAGTCCGGCGGAATCGGGGGTCTCCCCACGGCGGGCACTGACGTGCCCTGCGGAGGATCCTGCTTACGAGGCGTCGGCGACGGTGCCGCCTACGGCCTCGATCTTCTCCTTGGCGGAGCGGGAGAACTTGTCAGCGGTCACGTTGAGTGCCACGGAGATCTCGCCGTCGCCCAGGACCTTCACGGGCTGGTTCGCGCGGACCAGGCCGGCGGACACGATGTCCGCGACGGTCACGTCGCCACCCTTGGGGAAGGCCTTGGCCAGGTCGGAGACGTTGACGACCTGGAAGACGACCTTCGCCGGGTTCTTGAAGCCCTTGAGCTTCGGCAGCCGCATGTGCAGCGGCATCTGGCCACCCTCGAAGGCGGCAGAGACCTGCTTGCGGGCGCGGGTGCCCTTGGTACCACGACCGGCGGTCTTGCCCTTGGATGCCTCACCACGACCGACGCGGGTCTTGGCGGTGTTGGCACCCTTGGACGGCCGGAGGTCGTGCAGCTTGATGGGTTCGCTCATTGTTACTCCCCTGCTACTTCCTCGACCTGGACCAGGTGGCGCACGGTGTTGATCTGACCGCGGACGATGGGACCGTCCTCACGGATGACCGACTGGCCGATACGCTTCAGGCCAAGCGAGCGCAGCGAGTTCCGCTGCTTAGGAATGGTTCCGACAGTGCCCTTGAGCTGGGTGATCTTCAGTGCCATCTCAATCACGCTCCCTGTCCTGCGGCGCGGGCGCGCAGCATCGGTGCCGGGGTGACCTCTTCGAGGGTCTTGCCACGACGTGCGGCGACCTCTTCGGGGCGGACCAGCTGCTTGAGTGCGTCCACGGTGGCGTGGACGACGTTGATGGCGTTGTCGGAGCCCAGGGACTTCGACAGGACGTCCTGGACGCCGGCGCACTCGAGCACGGGGCGGGCGGCACCGCCGGCGATGACACCGGTACCCGGTGCAGCGGGCTTCATCCACACGACACCAGCGGCGGCTTCGCCCTGGACCTCGTGGGTGATGGTGCCGGCGATCATCGGGACGCGGAAGAAGTTCTTGCGGGCTTCCTCGGCACCCTTCTGGATCGCGGCGGGGACTTCCTTGGCCTTGCCGTAGCCGACGCCGACCATGCCCTGGCCGTCACCGACGATGACGAGGGCGGTGAAGCTGAAGCGACGACCACCCTTGACCACCTTGGAGACGCGGTTGATGGTCACGACGCGCTCGAGGTACTGCGAGCGCTCGTCCTGCTGGTCACGACGGCCACCGCGGCGGTCGTCGCGACCACCGTTGTTGCCGCGGCCCCGGTTGTCCCGGTTGTCCTTGTTGTTGTCGGCGGTGCGTCCGCCGTTACGATCACGTTCCGACATCACGCAGTCCTTCCGTCGGTGAAAATGTTGTCGTTGCGCATTAGAACTTCAGACCACCTTCACGTGCGGCGTCTGCCAGTGCGGCGACACGGCCGTGGTACTGGTAGCCACCACGGTCGAAGACCACGGTCTCGATGCCGGCGGCCTTGGCGCGCTCGGCGATCAGCTGACCGACGCGGGCGCCACGGTCCTTCTTGTCACCGTCCAGCGCACGGACGTCGGGCTCGATCGTCGACGCAGCGGCCAGGGTGTGGCCCTTGGTGTCGTCGATGACCTGGACGTGCATGTGCCGGGAGGTGCGGTGCACCACGAGACGCGGGGTCTCGGGGGTACCGGAGATGTTCTTGCGCAGACGGTAGTGACGACGTGCGCGTGCGACGCGGCGGCGGGTGGAGATGTCCTTGCCCACCGGGATGCGCTTGTTGCTTGCAGTGCTCTGTGCCATCTCTACTTACCCGTCTTTCCGACCTTGCGACGGATCTGCTCGCCCGCGTAGCGGATACCCTTGCCCTTGTAGGGGTCGTCCTTACGGAGACGACGGATATTGGCGGCGATCTGTCCGACCAGCTGCTTATCGATACCGGTGATGGAGAACTTGGTGTTTCCGTCGACCGCGAAGGTGATTCCCTCCGGAGCCTCGATGAGGACCGGGTGGGAGTAGCCGAGGGCGAACTCGAGGTTGCTGCCCTTGGCCTGGACGCGGTAGCCGACTCCGAAGATCTCCATCTTCGTGGTGTATCCCTCGGTCACGCCGACAACCATGTTGTTGACGAGAGAGCGGGACAGACCGTGCAGGGAGCGGTTCTTGCGGTGGTCGTCCGGACGGCTGACGATGAGCTCGTTACCCTCCTGGGCAACGGAGATCGGAGCCGGGATGACCTGCGAAAGAGTTCCCTTGGGGCCCTTGACCTCGACGTTCTGGCCGTCGATGGTGACGGTGACGCCGGAGGGAAGGACCACGGGGTTCTTACCGATTCGTGACATTGCTTCGTCCTCCTTCTACCAGACGTAGGCGAGGACTTCCCCACCCACGCCCTTCTCGGTCGCCTGACGGTCGGTCAGCAGGCCGTGGGAGGTGGAGATGATCGCCACGCCCAGGCCGCCGAGGACCTTCGGGAGGTTGGTGGACTTGGCGTACACGCGCAGGCCCGGCTTGGACACGCGACGCAGCCCTGCGATCGAGCGCTCGCGGGACGCACTGTACTTCAGTTCCAGGGTGAGCTTCTTACCGGTCGAGGCGTCCTCGACGGCGTAGTCGGCGATGTAGCCCTCGGACTTGAGGATCTCGGCGATGTTCGCCTTGATCTTCGAGGACGGCATCGAGACGCTGTCGTGGTACGCGTTGGACGCGTTCCTCACGCGGGACAGCATGTCCGCGATGGGGTCAGTCATGGTCATGGAAGTGACCTCTAGCCTTTCTCGTCACGGTTCCCCGTCCACCCGGGCGTCACCGCGCATTTGTGTCCGGCAACTCCACGCTCCCCGGACTCAGTAGTCCGGTTTGCTCGCTGCCTTGTGTTCCGCGCGGCCGCAATAGGCGGTGGGCCTGCGACAAAGTGGTTCATGTTCAGGAGTCTCGACATGCTGCGGTGGTGCGGTGCTGTCCGTGACGGACGCGGTTGACCCCACAGCGAGACCCGTTCACGTTACCAACCAGGGAAAATAAAGGCAAAACCGTGGCCCTGCGGGCCTCCGACTCCCCCGCCCGACCGTTGTTGTGGTCAACTATGGGCGTAGGCTCAAGACCTGCATCCATCTTCCGGGACACAGTGAGGACACCCCAGCGCAATGTGCGGCATCGTCGGCATGGTGGGAAACCAGCCGGTCAACCAGGACATTTACGACGCTCTCCTGCTTCTGCAGCATCGCGGGCAGGACTCGACGGGCATGGCCACCGCCGAGGAGGGGGGACACCTGCACCTCTTCCGGGCCCGCGGCATGGTGCGGGAGTCCTTCCGCACCCGCGACATGCGGTCACTGCTCGGGACCGCCGGCCTGGGCCACGTGCGGTACGTGACCCGCGGCGCGGCGACCAACGAGCAGGAGTCACAGCCCTTCTACGTCAACTCCCCCTACGGCATCACCCTGGTGCACAACGGGAACCTGACGAACACCCGTGAACTGACCACGGAGATGCGCCACCGCGACCGCCGGCACCTCAACACCTCCAGCGACACCGAACTGCTGCTCAACGTCCTGGCACACGAGCTGCAGTCCACCACCGGCCCGGACGAGCTCAACGCCGACGGCATCTTCGACGCGGTGACCGCCACCATGGGACGTATCGAGGGCGCCTACGGTGTGATCTCGCTGATCGCCCACCACGGCCTGCTGGCCTTCCGCGACCCGAACGGGATCCGTCCCCTGGTCCTGGGCCGGCGTCGTCCGACGGCCACCGGCGGATCGCGCGCCGTCGGCGGGCACGACGAGTGGGTCGTCGCCAGCGAGTCGCTGGTGCTGGAGAACGCCGACTACGAGATCGAGCGCGAGATCGCCCCGGGCGAGGCCGTGTTCATCACCACCGACGGTGTCCTGCACTCGCGTCAGTGTGTCGCCGACGCCCGCCTGGAGCCCTGCTCCTTCGAGTACGTCTACCTGGCCCGGCCCGACTCCGTGATGAACGGCATCAGCGTCTACGACTCCCGCCTGCGCATGGGGGCCCGGCTGGCGACGACCATCGCCGAACACGTGCCCACCGAGGACGTGGACGTGGTCATGCCGATCCCCGACTCCGCACGTCCGGCGGCCATGGAGGTCGCCCGGGTCCTGGACCTCCCCTACCGCGAGGGCTTCTTCAAGAACCGCTACGTGGGACGTACCTTCATCATGCCCGGGCAGGCGGTGCGCAAGAAGAGCGTGCGGCAGAAGCTGAACGCCATGTCCTCGGAGTTCGCCGGCAAGCACGTGCTGCTCATCGACGACTCGATCGTGCGCGGCACCACCAGCTACGAGATCATCGCCATGGCCCGCGCCGCCGGTGCCCGGAAGGTCAGCTTCGCCTCCGCCGCTCCCCCGATCCGGCACCCGCACGTCTACGGCATCAACATCCCCGACAGGGACGAGCTCGTCGCCGCCGGACGGTCGGTGCCGGAGGTCTGCAAGGTGCTCGGCGCCGACCACCTCGTCTACCAGAAGGTCGAGGACCTCGAGGGTGCGATCCTTGACGGGCAGACGGACACCCGGCTCGACGGCCTCGACATGAGCTGCTTCGACGGCCGGTACGTCACCGGCACCGTCACCGACGAGTACCTGGAGTGGGTCCGCGACAACCAGGTGTCCTGAGCGGTAGATTGGGGACCATGCTCGAACTCTTCCAGGAACGGTTCCAGGGAACTTTCCGGGGCCGGGTGGCCCTCGGACAGCCGCTGGTCGTCGTCGCCGTCGCGGCCGAGGCCGCCGACATGGACGAGGACGCCCCGGTCCTCATCACCGGCATCGGACGTCTCAACGCCACACTCGCGGTGACCGACTGCCTGCACCGGTACCTCCGGGCCGGTGGGCTGCCCAGCGCGGTCATCAACATCGGCACCGCCGGTGCGCTGCGCCCGGGACTCACCGGTGTCCACCGGGTCGACCGGGTGATCCTGCACGACTTCTCCCACGCCGGCGTGGCCGCCCTGACCGGCCGCGACGAGTACCCGCCGATCGACCTGGCGACGTCCGGCGCAGACTCCTCCCCGGGCCTCACCCTGGCCACCGGCGACGTCTTCGTCGACGACGCCGCCACACGTGACCGGCTGGCGCAGGACGCCCACCTGGTGGACATGGAGGGTTACGCCGTGGCGGCCGTCGCGCAGTGGTTCGGCGTGCCGGTGCAGTTGGCGAAGATCGTCAGCGACTCGGCCGACGACACGGCCGGGGCATCGTGGCACCGGGAGCTGCCCGCCCTGGCCCGTCAGCTCGCGGACCACTCCCGCCAGGCGCTCGGAGGCCCGCCACACCCGGCCCCCTGACCGTCGGGTAAGCATGTGCTAACTTCTGACCATGCCCTCACGTCGACCGACCTCCCCGCGCCGCGTCGGCGCCACGATCAGCGCACTCGTCACCGCCGCGGCACTGGTGGCGGGCTCACTGACCGCCTGCGGCATCGGTGCGGAGAACGGTGCCGGAAGCACCGCCCAGGCACAGGAGACCTCCTTCGGGACGGCGCTCGGGACGTTCAACTCCCTGGTCGGGGACGGCCTCCCGGACGCCCGTGACAGGCAGGGGGTCTCCCACGCCGCGACCGTCGGCGACGTGACCCCCGTGAGCGGGGACGGGGTGACGTCCCCCGCGGACGCCGACCTCCCCGTCGAACTGACGGACGCCGACGGGCACGACGTCACCGTCGGCGACATCTCGCGCATCATCCCCCTGGACATCTACGGCACGCTCTCGCGGACCCTCGCCGGACTCGGGCTCCGGGACAACATCGTCGGACGCACCGTGTCGTCCACCGAGCCCGCCCTGCGGGATCTCCCGGTGGTCACCCGGGGCGGCCATTCCGTCAACGCCGAAGCCGTGCTGAACCTGAACCCGTCGCTGATCCTCGTCGACGACAACATCGGGCCGGCCGAGGCCCTCGACCAGATCCGCGACGCCGGGGTACCTGTGGTCAGGGTCAGCCCCGGACACACGCTGGACTCCGTGGGCAACGACATCGCCACCGTCGCGGGAATCGTCGGCCTCCCGCGCAACGGTGAGCTCCTCGGCGAACGTGCCGACTCGGAGATCGCCCAGGCCACGTCAGCCATCCGTGAGGCCACCGACCGGGCCGTCCCCGGCCGCCCGCTACGCATGGCGTTCCTCTACGCCCGCGGCGACGGCGGCGTGTTCTACATCCTCGGCCCCGACGACGGCACCGACGACCTCATCGAGTCACTCGGCGGCGTCGACGCCGCGAAGGAGGAGGGCATCGGGCAGGCCTCCCCCGCCAACGCGGAGTCGCTGGCGGACCTCGACCCCGATGTACTGGTGATGATGGCGGACGGCCTGGACTCCGCCGGCGGGCTGGACGGACTGCTGTCCAGGCCGGGGATCGCGCAGACCACCGCCGGCGAGAACGAACGGGTCCTGGCCATTCCGGACAGTCAGTCGTTGAGCTTCGGGCCACAGTCCGGCGAGATGCTGCTCACTGCCGCGGCCGCGCTGTACGGCGGCTGAGCTCCCTGGCGACGGTCAATCCCTTGCACCGGTGAGCGCCCGCGCAGGACCGACAGTTCTCCGTGCGACCCAGCTGTCGAAAGCAGTCGTCGCCGAGCGTCAGGGCTGACCGATGTCGGCACCTGACTCACACGTCCGGGTACCAGTCCTGCACCGGGCGGTCGGTGTCGAGTGCCTCCTCTTCCCGCCGGCGCCGGTCATGGGCGAGCACGAATCTCACTGTGTCGGCCACCTCGGCTCCCACGTACCCCGGCACGGTCTTCACAGTGTGGTCCGCATAGCGCAAGAGCAACCAGTTCCACCTGGTGACCTGGTTGCCTTTGTGCCGGTCCCTGACGAAAGACGACCTCCGCGCCTTCCCCTCACCGTGGAACGCATAGCTGTCGATCTCGACCAGCAGACGCGCCTCCCTGATCATCACGTCGAACCAGTACCCTCTGAACAGCTTGTTCGTCTCCACGGTGACCGCGCCTGAAGCCACTTCCTCCGCCAGCGCACGCCTGATGACCTTCACCGCGGTCGTCTCCAGGTCACTCGCCGTGCCGAGGACAGCCCGGGGCAGGAACTGTGCGAGACGTGCCCGCTCACCACGGGTGAGACCGGCCCGGTCCTCGTCCAGCCGGCGCGTCCCCTTGAATCCGGAGTAGCCCATCTCCAGGACCCGCACGGCTGTTCCCTCGTCGGAGGCGCTGAGGTCGACCGCCACCTTCGCGGGGACGGAGACCTGGAGCCACTCCACCTGCCGGGAAGGTTTCGGTGTCCGTCGCCGGAGCACCAGGCGGGTCGCCGCGGTCCTGGACGTGGGGTGCTCCGCCGTCGCGGGCCACTCCATCGGAAGTGCACCGTACAGGAAGGCTGCGGTACGACCGGTGAAGATGATTCCCGGGTACGCCCTGGCGAAGGCCATGAGGATGATCTTCGGGTTGTCCTCGGAGACGTAGAACCCGTGGGCCACCCTGATGAGTTCCCCCTGTGTGACGGCACGTCCTATGTCCCTGTAGGTGTGTCCATCACTTCGTAGCTGTGCGCTGGACCAGATGGCGCGGTCCGTGAACTCCCCCACTGTCGCCCTCCCCTGTGCCGACGGGCGGCCCCCGTGCCGCCTTCACCGTCGCTGTGCCACTGTACCTTCGACGTCGTGGTCCGGGGGGCCGGGGAGTCAGGTGCCGGGATCTGCAGCCACCGAGCCTCCGCCGGGCCCGTAGTCGGCACCTGGTTCACAGGCCACAGGTCACCGGCCCTCGAGCTCCTCGATCCGGGCCTTCAGCGCCGCGATGTCGGCCCGGTACAGGTCCAGCCGTTCCTCGATGTCCTCACGGGTCCAACGCGGGGTGATCTGCTTGGAGCAGTTCGCGTCCGAGGCGGTGACGTCCACGATCACGACCCGCTCGATCACCGAGGTGATCCGACGCTCCCCCAGGTCCCGTACCTGCTCGACCAGGTCGGGGTCGTCGTCGGCCTCCACGGTGCGGGCGTGGCCGAAGACCTTCACCCTGGATCTGGTCGGGAAGTCGACGAAGAAGAGGCAGACACGGCTGTCCCTGTCGAGGTTCCCCGCGGTGACGAACTGTCTGTTCCCGGCGAAGTCCGGGAACATCAGGCGCGACCCCCCGGGTGTCGGGGTCACGGTCACGAAGCCGGCGGGCCCGCCCTTGTGCTGGACGTAGGGCCAGCCTGTGCCGGTGACGGTGGCCATCATGAACATCCGTGCCTGGCGGATGAGCTTGATGTCCCGCGGGTCGAGTTCCGCGCCGGACGCCCCCGTGGTGTCGACCCGGTTGCCGACCCCGCGGGCCTCCTGGCGAGCGGTGACGAAGTCGTCGAAGGCGATGTCCGGGTAGTTCTCCGTACGGTTCTCCGGGGTGTTCACTGTGTCTCCAGCCATCTGTCGATGCCGCCAGGGTAGTTCGTGGCCGTCACGCCGGCGGCGGCAAGCAGCTCGACGGCACGGGCGGAGCGGACGCCTGTCGCACAGTAGACGACCAACGGGTCACCGGCCAGCGCGCGTACGGACTCCGGCACACCGTTGGCGAGCGCGCTGAGCGGGACGTTGACGGCGCCCGGGATGTGGACGGTGGCGAACTCCGCCGGTTCGCGCACGTCGAGCAGCACGGCACCGTCGAGGGAAGGTGCCGTGACGGGCGGCTCCTCGTCGTGCGGGGCAGGCGTGGGCTCAGCCACCGGTGTCGGGGCCTCCCGGACCCGGTCCGCCACCGCCGGGTCCGCGGTGACGGGGATGTACTCCCAGTCTCCGGTGAGTCCCTGGTAGTAGCCGATCCGGCCGCTCAGTGGTGTGCCGGTACCGCTGAGGATCTTCACCGCCTCCATCGCCATCGCCGCCCCGACGATGCCGGTCACGGGGCCGAGGACGCCGGACTCCGCGCAGGACGGCACGCTCCCGGTGGGAGGCGGTGTGGGGAACACGTCCTCGTAGACCGGCCCTCCGGGCATGCCGAAGACGGACAGCTGTGCGTCGTACCCCAGCACCGACGCCCAGACGTGCGGGACACCGTGTACGGCGCACCCGTGGGAGGCGGCGTAGCGGGCGACGACGTTGTCGGTGCCGTCGAGCACGACGTCGGCGCCGTCGAGCAGGGTGACGGCGTTGTCGGCGGTGAGGCGTCCGCGGTGCACGGTGACGGTCATCTCCGGGTTGCGGGCGAGCATCTCCCGACGGGCCGACCCCGTCTTGTCCCCGCCCACCGCGGCGTGGGTGTGGATGACCTGACGGTGCAGGTTGGACAGTTCGACGTGGTCGTCGTCGACGACGGTGACGGTGCCGACGCCTGCGGCGGCGAGGTACAGCAGCGCCGGGGAGCCGAGCCCGCCGGCGCCGATGACGGTGACGTGTGCCCTGCCCAGGGCACGCTGCCCGGCGGCGCCGAAACCGTCCAGGGCGATTTGCCGCCGGTAGCGGGCGTACTGACGCGGGGGGAAGGTACTCACAGTCCCACCCAGTCCGTCGTGCCGTCGCTGCGTTGCTGTTCCTTCCAGATCGGCACACCTGACTTGACGGCGTCGGCGACCGCGGCGACCGCGGCGAAGGCCGGGCCACGGTGGGCTGCGGCGACAACGACGAGGAAGGCCAGGTCACCGACGGTGAGTTCTCCGGTGCGGTGTTCGACCCAGAGCCGGGTCTCGGGGTGTTCCGACACGGTGTCTTCGGCGATTCGGGCGAGGACGGCGGACGCGGTCGGATGGGCTGTGTAGGTCAGCGCACTGACCCCGTGTCCTGCGTCGTGGTCGCGGACCACGCCCTCGAAGGTGACGACGGCACCGGTGGCGTCTGTGCCGGTCCAGCGGCGGGCCTCGGCACGACGGTCCTCCAGGGGCACGTCAGTCACCGCCGTGTGGACGACCACCCCGGTCTGGGCGGCGACGTGGTCCGGGTCGCCGGTTCCGGCAGTGCCGTCTGACACGTCGGGCACGTCGGAGACTCCGGGGCCGTCAGTCATGGTCACCTCCGTCGAGCTGGTCCAACAGGTGGTCCAGCACCCCGTCGAGCACGGCGATGCCGTCGGCCACTCCTCCGCGGGAGCCCGGCAGTGTCATCAGGAAGGTCCGCCCGGCGACCCCGGCGACTCCCCCGGACAGCAGCGCCGACGCCACCCCTGCCTCGACGCCCCGGCGTCGGACGGCGTCGACGAGGCCGGGCAGCTCGTGGGTCAGGTGCGGGCGTAGCGCGGCGACGGTCTGGTCGGTGGGGCTGACTCCGGTCCCTCCGGTGGTGAGGACGACGTCGGGGCGTACCGGCTCCGCCAGCACCGTGTCGAGGTACCCGGCGATTCCGGCGTCGGCGACGACCTCGGCGTCGGGCACCGCCAGCCCCCGGCCACGGAGCCAGTCGACCAGCACGGGGCCGGTACGGTCGACGTGGTCGCCGGCGGCGGCGCGGGTGGAGACGACGACCACCAGTGCGCTGTGTGTGCCGGTCACCGCACGTCCCAGTCGCCGGACTTTCCACCGGACTTCGCCAGGACCCGCACGTCGTCGATGACGGCGTGCCGGTCGACGGCCTTGACCATGTCGTACACGGTGAGCGCGGCGGTGGTCACCGCGGTGAGCGCCTCCATCTCCACCCCGGTGACTCCCCGTGTCTTCACTGAGGCATCGATACGCACGGCCCCGGTCCCCTCACCGTCCTCCCGGCGGAAGTCGACGGTGATCCGGCCCAGCGGCAGCGGGTGGCACAGCGGGATGATTTCCGGGGTCTTCTTCGCCCCCATGATCCCCGCGACGCGGGCGACGGGGAGAGCGTCCCCCTTGGGCAGTCCGTCCGTCGCCGGGTCGAAGATCATGTCGAGGACCTCGGCGCGGGTTCGCACCCGCCCGGTGGCGAGTGCGGTACGGCTGGTCTCGTCCTTGGCGGTGACGTCGACCATGTGCGCCGACCCGTCCTCCCTGACGTGGGTGAGGTGGGTGAGGTGATCGTCCATGGCAGTCCAGGGTACCCGCCGTCGTCGTGTCTACACTGGGTCGCATGGTTGAGATCCGTTACTTCGCCGCCGCCCGTGCCGCCCGCGGCGTCGCGGGCGAGGAACACCCGGCGGCGGGCACCCTGGGTGACCTGCTCGACGAGCTGGGCGAACGGCACACCGGGACCACCGCAGGTGGGATGAGTCTCGCCGGGATCTTCGAGCGGTGCAGCTTCCTGGTCGACGGCCGTACGGTCACCAGGCAGGACGCCGCGTCGACACCGTTGGACGGGGTGGGACGTGTGGACGTCCTGCCGCCGTTCGCCGGAGGCTAGCCGGGACTGCCGCGCAGGTCAGAGTCGACGGGGGTTCGCCGTGTCCCGGCCGGACCGTGCACGGACCAGCGCAATTCCGCCGACGACGACCAGGTAGACCCCGATGAGGGTGAGACAGGCTCCGAGCGCCCGGTCCATGTCGTTGGCGCTGAGACCGAGTTCCACGAGCAGCGGGATGGTCCTGGTCCTGCCCGCGACATTGCCGGCGAAGGTCAGCGTGGCACCGTACTCCGACAGGGCACGGGCGAAGCTCAGGACCGTGCCGACCGCCATTCCCGGCCAGGCCAGGGGGACGAGGATATGCCGGACGGTCTGCCACCGCGACGCCCCGTCCAGTGCCGCCGACTCGGTGAGCACCTCCGGAATGCCCCGCAACGCCGTGGCCGTGGTGGCGACGAAGAACGGCAGAGACACGAACACCTGGACCACGACCACCGCCAGTGAGGTGTACGCCACCGACACACCGAGGCCGTCGAGCCACTGCCCCACGATCCCTCGCCTGCCCCAGAAGAACACCAGCGCCAGCCCCGAGACCACCGGCGAGAGAACCAGCGGGGCGAAGACGACCACCTGCACGGCGTCGCCCCGCCCCGGGTGGCGCCGGCTCAGTCCGACCAGCCACAGGGCCAGCGGGAACCCGAGGACCACGCAGAGGCCCGTCGCCGCCAACGCCGTCGACAGCGACAGGGTCAGCGACTGCACGGTGGCCGGGTCGGAGACCAGCGCGACGGCCCGGTGCCACGGGATGTTCAGCAGCAGTGCGACCAGCGGGCCGAGCAGCAGGAGTACCGCCACCAGGGCGATCAACGCCAGGAGGACGGGGACGGTGCCGCGTGCGCGGCGCAGTGTCCTACTCTGTACCGAAACCATGGTCCCCGAGGATCTCGCGGGCGGTGTCCGTGGTCAACCAGTCGAGGAAGTCCCGTGCCGCCGGGTCGCCCTGCCCTTCAGCGGTCAACGCCGCCGGGTAGGTGTTGAGCCCGACCCGGTCGCCGAGGTCCATGACCTGGACCGTGCCGTCGGAGGCGTTGTCCTGCAGGACTCGTGCGTCGGTGGTGTAGACGAAACCTGCGTCCACCTCTCCGGTGGCGACCTTCGTGGCCACGTCGCTGACGTTCGCTTCCTCGGTCACCGTCCAGGTGGCCGGCGGCACGTCCAGGTCACCGAGGTAACGGTGCGCCAGTGTGCCGCAGGGGACGCCCTCGGCACAGACGGCGAGACGACCGTCGGTGAGGGTGCCGAGATCCTCCGGTGAGGTGATGCCCAGCGGGTTGCCGGGGGCGGTGGCCAGGACGAGCCGGTTGGTGGCGACGACACGGGGCTCGGCACCACGGAACTGCGCGAGGGAGAGGGCGGTGTCCATGGTCTCCCCGTCGGCGCTGATGAACACCTCGGCGTCCGCGCCCTGTCCGATCTGCCGGACCAGTGCCGGGGAGCCGGCGAAGGTGTACTCCACGTCGGTGCCGCCGTGCTCGTCGGCGAAGGCGGCGGCGAGCTCGTCGCCCACGGTGCTCAACGACGCTGCGGCGTAGACCCGCACCGGCGACGCGCCGGAGGTTCCGCCGTCGTCACTGTCACCGTCGCCGGCGGTGGCGCAGGAGCCGGCGGCGAGCAGAGCAGCCGCCGTGAGCACCGCAGCCGGTGCACGGACACTCCGGACACTCCGGACGCTGCGGAGGTTCCGGTCGGACCTCGTTCCCATTGCTCTCCCCTGCCCCTGATCCGTTCTCGTCGGCTCTCGTCTGCTCTCGTCGGCGCGCCCGTCATTGACAGGTGCACCCGGTTTCACGGTAGACCAGAGGGGTCCGCCCACGTCCCTAAGGAGGCCACATCACCACCGAAGAACCGTCGGCACCGTCGGCACCGCCGCTACCGTCCGGTCACCGTCTGCCGCTGCGTCTCACCGACCGGTGGGGGCGCACCGCCGACGACCTCCGCATCTCACTGATCGACAAGTGCAACCTGCGGTGCAGCTACTGCATGCCCGCCGAGGGCCTACCCTGGCTGGCGAAACAGAACCTGCTCACCGCGGACGAGGCCGTGCGACTGGCGGACATCGGCGTGCGTCTGCTCGGGGTGAAGGACATCCGGTTCACCGGCGGCGAACCACTGGTCCGGCAGGACCTCGCCGACATCGTGCGGGGCGTGCGGCAGCGGCACCCGGACGTGCCGGTCTCGATCACCACCAACGCCATCGGACTGGACGGACGGATCGGCGAGCTCGTGGACGCCGGGCTGACCCGGGTGAACGTATCGCTGGACACCGTGGACCGGGAGACGTTCGCCGCGGTGACCAGAAGAGACCGGCTCCCCCGCGTCCTCGCAGGACTGGAGGCTGCCAAGGCGGCCGGACTGGAGCCGGTGAAGGTCAATGCCGTGGCCATGCGGGGGGTGAACGACGAGGGCGTGGTCGACCTGACCGGGTGGTGCCTGGACCACGGCTACCAGCTGCGCTTCATCGAGCAAATGCCCCTGGACGCCGACCGTTCCTGGGCCCGAACGAACCTGGTCTCCGCCGCCGAGATCCGCCGCCGGCTGTCGACGGTCTACGACCTCGCCGAGGATCCCGAACCCCGCGGCTCCTCCCCGGCACAGTTGTGGGAGGTCCGCCGACGGGGCGCCTCCCCCGACGCCCCTGCCCTGGGGAAGGTCGGGATCATCGCCTCGGTGACGGAGTCCTTCTGCGCTGCGTGCTCCCGCACCCGCGTCACCGCTGACGGCCGGGTACGCAGCTGCCTGTTCTCGCGGGAGGAGACCGACCTGATGGGTCTGCTGCGCAGGGGTGCCGACGACGACGAGATCGCCAGTATCTGGGCCACCGCCATGTGGGGCAAGCCGCGGGCCTACGGCTCCGACACGGTGACTCTCAACGACCCCGGGTACGTGCAGCCGGAGCGCACCATGAGCGCCATCGGCGGCTGAGCGCGACCGCTCCGCCCCCTCTCAGAACCAGCGGATCCGACCGCGGAGGATTCCGCGGTACGCCACTCCGGCCAGGGTGACGATCAGTGCGCCGGCCATCACCGGCGTCAGGACGAAGTCCCAGTTCTCGTGGGAGGTCATGATCACGATCGGCAGTACCGCGGCCGGCGGGTGCAGGATCCTCAGCCCGGACATCAGCATCACCGCTACCCCGGTGACGGCCCCGATCGCCCACCAGGACGGTGACAGCAGGGAGTCGGCGACGACCGCGACCACGGCGACGGCGAGGTGACCGCCGAGCACGTTCATCGGTTGGGACACCGGGGCCGCAGGCAGGACGAAGACCAGCACGCAGGACGCCGCGAAGCCAGCCATCAGCAGTGGGTGGCCCAGGACCTCGGTGAGGAGTCCCAGCAGGCAGATGACGGTGGTGACGGCCGCCCCGGAGACCAGCAGCGCCGCCGGGGTGAACTTCGGCTGGGGTCTGGCGAAGAAACCGGCGAAGGGGTTGTTCGGGTGCGGCGGCGTCGACATGGTCTCAGGGTACTGGGCGGGCCGTCACACCCGGTCCAGTGGATGGACCTCCACGACGTCGCCGGGGCCGAGGTCGGCGCCGGCGGGGACCCGGATCAGCGCGTACGCCTCCACGGACTGGGCGAGCAGGTGCGATCCGGCCCCGCCGACCGGGGTGGCCACCGCGCGGGCCTCCCGGTTGTCCACCAGGGCGCGCAGGAACCGGTCCTTCGAGGGCAGCCCCTGTACCGGTGCCGCCAGTTCCGCGGTCTCCGGTTCCGCCGCCTCGCCGAGGACGGGGGCGACGAACAGTCGGAAGCTCACGGCGGTGGACACCGGGTTGCCGGGCAGACAGATCACGGGGACCCCGTGGAACCGGGCGAGTCCCTGTGGCCCGCCCGGCTGCTGGGCGACGTGGCCGAACCAGCTGGACGGCTCCTGCTCCAGGGTCTGGCGGACTACCTCGAAGGCGCCGTGGCTGATCCCGCCGCTGGTGACGACGGCGTCGGGCCGGGCCTTGGTCACCGCGTCGTCCAACGCGGCGTGGAACGCCACCGGGTTGTCCGATGTGCGGACGGTGCCTGCGACCTCGATGCCGTGGACCCGGCTCAGGGCCTCCAGCATCGGCCCGTTGGCGTCGCGGATCGTGGCGGCGCCCGGCAGTGGCCCGCTCCCCTGCCCACCGGTGGTGATCTCGTCGCCCCCGGTGCAGATCACCACCCGGGCGGTCCGCCGCACCGGGAGTGTGGTGATGCCCTGGGCCGCGGCGACCCCCACTGTCCTGGGGTTCACCCGGTGCCCCGCCCGGAACAGGACGTCGCCGGCCCGGATGTCCGTGCCGCGCAGGCGCAGGAACTGCCCGGCCGGTGCCGCGGGCACGGTCACTTGTGCGGCCCCGAAGTCCGGCGGGTCGCATGCTTCGACGGGGACGACCGCCTCGGTCCCGGTCGGCAGGCGCGCTCCGGTCATCACCGGCACGACGGCTGTGCCGACGGCTCCGTCGGCACCGGGTGTGCCGGTGAGGATGTCGCGGGGGTCGACGCCGGCCGGGACTGTCCTGTCCACGGGGAAAGTGCCGCCGCCGAGATGGCCGGCCGCCAGGGCGTAGCCGTCCATCTGCGAGTTGTCGAAGGCCGGGGAGTCCTCGGCCGCCGCCACGTCCGCGGCGAGTCTGCGCCCCAGCGCCTGTGCCGGTGCCGTGTCGACCACCTCACGGTCGTCGACCAGCGACCTGATGTCGGCGACGTGCTGTTCGGGGCTGCGCGCGTGGTCGTGGTGCTGGTTCACCGTGACGAGGTTACCGGTGGGGCGCGGGCGCGCAACAGAAGACGCCGTCCCGTCCCGCTGTGGTCAGCGGGTCGGGACGGCGTCAGGGGCGTCGAGGGTTGCCCGACGCGGCCGGAAGGCTACTTCTCGGCGTTCTGGCCGGCCTTGAACGGGAAGCCCAGCTCGCGCAGCAGCGCGCGGCCTTCCTCGTTGTTGGTGGCCGAGGTCACCACGGTGATGTTCATGCCGCGGGGACGGTCGATGGAGTCGACGTCGATCTCGTAGAACATGGACTGCTCGTTGAGACCGAAGGTGTAGTTGCCGTTGCCGTCGAACTGCTGGTCCGAGAGGCCGCGGAAGTCGCGGATTCGGGGCAGGGCGACGGTCAGCAGGCGGTCGAGGAACTCCCACATGCGGTCGCCACGCAGGGTGACGCGGGCGCCGATGGGCATGCCCTCACGCAGCTTGAAGTTCGAGATCGCCTTCTTGGCCTGGCGGATCTGCGGCTTCTGGCCGGTGATCAGGGTGAGGTCCTTGATGGCACCGTTGATCAGCTTGGAGTCGCGGGCTGCCTCGCCGACACCCATGTTCACGACGACCTTGGTCACGCCGGGGATCTGCATGACGTTGTCGAAGTTGAACTCTTTGTTCAGGTTCTCCCGGATCTCACCGCGGTAGCGGGTCTTCAGACGGGGGGTGTAGTTGTCGCTCATCAGATGTCCTTCCCGGTGCGGCGGGAGATGCGGATCTTCTTGCCGTCCTCATCGAAGCGGTAGCCGACGCGGGTGGGCTCGCCGTCAGCGTCGAGAACCATCACGTTGGACACGTGGATGGGGGCTTCCTGGGTGACGATGCCCTCAGACTCGGCACCGCGCTCGGGTGCGGAGTTGACGACGTGCTTCTTGATGCGGTTGACGCCCTCGACAAGAACCTTGTCGCGCTTCGGGAAGGCCTCGATGACCCGGCCCTTGGCACCCTTGTCCGGGCCCGAGATAACCAGGACGGTATCGCCCTTACGGATCTTCATGGGTTACAGCACCTCCGGAGCGAGAGAAACGATGCGCATGAAGCGCTTGTCACGCAGCTCGCGGGCGACCGGCCCGAAGATACGGGTGCCGCGGGGATCAGAGTTGTCGACACCCTTGATCAAGACGGCTGCGTTCTCGTCGAACTTGATGTAGGAGCCGTCCGGACGACGGGTCTCCTTCTTGGTGCGCACGATGACGGCCTTGACGATGTCGCCGGCCTTCACGTTTCCGCCGGGGGCTGCTTCCTTGACGGTGGCGACGACGATGTCGCCGATGCCGCCGGAGCGTCGGGTGGAGCCGCCGAGCACGCGGATGACCAGGATTTCCCGGGCTCCGGTGTTATCGGCGACCTTCAGACGCGATTCCTGCTGAATCACTTCTAGTCTCCTTGTAGACCTAGTAGTTCTGTGCGCGTGGGATTACCGACCCTCACGCGCGCGGTCCGTGCCTCTACCGTGGCCGCCTCAGGCTGCTCCCCGACGCGCTCCCGGCACGGGGCCGTGACACGACGAGGGAACCTGCGGACCACAGGCAACCGCCCAAGTATGCCACCGGCAGGTGGCGGGGAACAAACCCGGGGCCGCAACGGCTCCCGCTGTACGGGCACGGGAAGTCTGCCACGCTTCTGCCGCGCATCAACCGAGGCAAGGCTTCCCCACCCCCGAATGGCGGTATGTGGTCGAGATCACAGTAACGGGCGTTCCGGGATGGTTACACACATACCCCGTAGGGTGCGTTCCGGGTTGCCGTGCGACGGCAGACGGCCGACCGCCCCGACGCCGCCCCGGAGTACCCACGGGGGCATACCCACCTCTAGCTGGCACGATACCCGCAATGCCACCAGAAGTAGGGGCACTGACAGAACCATCGGCGCCGCCGCAGAGGTGACCGGGAGATGAACAACGGACTTCCGCCGGATGACGCCGGCGAGGTCAGGTAAGCCTCTCGCAAGTCCGACGCCCCGTCCGCGAACCTGCTGAACGTGATTTACCCCACGACATCCCCGACGGCCGCTGGTAACTTCTTCGACGAACGGCGGGACCCCCGCCTCCGCCCGGAGATCCCCCTCCCCGGGCGGCCGCACAAGTTCAGTGAGGTAGACACACATGACCATCAAGAAGAGCCTGCTCGCCGCGGCCACCGCCGCCACCGTCACCATCGCCGGCACCGGCATCGCCGCCGCCGCTGAAGACACCGACACCGGCACCGGCACCGGCACTGAGGAGACCAACTCCTCCTCCGAACTCCTCGGAAGCATCGAGGGTTCCACCGAGACCCTCGGAATCATCAACGACTTCGGCGATGCCGTCGCCGGTTCGATCAGCATCCTGCCGAACATCAACGACGCCGTGAACGACTTCCAGGACATGGTCGACGACATCGCCGGCAAGATCCCCGCGCTGCCCTTCTGACAGCCCGCCGCCCCGCGCGGCCCCGC
>NZ_JALAGY010000060.1 GCF_022712195.1 Corynebacterium sp.
ACCCCGACGACCCCGCCACCGAGGTCCTCCCTTCCCCGGGGTCGGACGAGACCGCGGCCACGGCGTCCCACGGGGAGAAGTCCGACCTCGCCGACATCGTCGACGGGCCCTACGAATCCAAGACGAAGAACGTCCTGAGTTTCGGAGGGCGCTTCCGTCCGTCGACCGCCGGGCTCTTCATCGCCCTGGTGGTCGTCGGACTGCTGGCCCTGTTCTCCAGTAACCCGGAGGACGCCGACCAGCCCGGCATCCTGTCTCCCGACCGTTGGCGGACCGCCGGCACCGAGGTGGAGTCCACCGAGACCCCGGAGACCACCTCGCCGGAGAACGACGTCAACACCGTCCCCGACACCGAGGACAATGTCACACCGGACGAGTCCGGAACGGACCAGAACTCCGGGCAGACCGACGGCCAGACCGACGGCAACGGCTCCGGGAACCAGGGGGAGGCCGGGCAGTCCGGCAACACCGGGAACACCGGCGGCACCGGGCCCCAGGGCGGCGGAAACTCGACCGACACCGGTGGAAATTCCGGCGGCAACACCGGCAACACCGACTCCGGAGGAACCGGAACCGACGGCACCGACGGCACCGGCGGGGCCACCCAGAACCAGGGCCAGGCCGGCACCCAGTCCAATGGCGCCGACAGCGGCGGGCAGACGACCTCCCCGTAACCACGGTCACTGACCGACACCTCCCCCATCGCCCGGACCACTTGGTCCGGGCGATGTGTCTGCGCGGGAGGCGGGCTGATTAAATGGACCACCATGAGCTCCGTGGAGTCACCCGCACTGCCCCACCAGGTCCGCACGGACCAGGCCCACCTGATCGCCGGCGTCCTCATGCTCGCCATGTCGTTCGTCGGCGTCGCCTACGCGCCGAAGATCCTCTTCTGGCTCCCCCTGCTGCCGGTGGTGTTCATCGTCGGCGTACTCCGCACCCGGACGGAGTTCACCGAACGGGGGATCACGGCGCGCTACCTCCTTCGCCCGACAAAGTCATTGGCGTGGGACGACTTCAAGGCGTTACGATTCACCCGCGGAGGCAAGGCACTCGCCGTCAGCACGACCGAGAAGACCTTCCCGCTGCCCGGAGTGAGCTTCAATTCGCTGGTGACCCTGGCGGAAGTTACCGGAGGCAGGATCCCCGACCCGGTGACCCCGAGTCTCTCCGCCATCGACGAGAAAGTCCGGGTCGTCGAGCGTGACAGCGGTCTGGCCGTCCTCATGGACGAGGACGAGTACGGCGAGTACGAGGCCGCACGCCGCGCCAGCCACATGGCACGTGAGGAACTCGAACGGCGCCGGGCCGCGAACGCGGACCGGGACGACACCCCCGCCCCGTCCGACGACAGCTGACCACTGTCCTGCTACGGACACCGCTACCCCACACCTGCACTCTTCACCGACGTGACTGCCCACGGGCCGGCAGTTCCCCGAGGCCCGACGAGAGGACGCTTTTCCCATCATGAACGAGATCTCCTACCGGTCATCGGTGACCACCCAGGGACGCAACGCCGCCGGTGCACGCTCCCTGTGGCGCGCCACGGGCATGACGGACAGTGACTTCGACAAGCCGATCATCGCGATCGCGAACTCCTACACGCAGTTCGTCCCCGGTCACGTCCATCTCAAGGACGTGGGGGACATCGTCGCCGAGGCCGTCAAGGAGGCCGGTGGCGTCGCCCGGGAGTTCAACACCATCGCCGTCGACGACGGCATCGCCATGGGGCACTCCGGCATGCTGTACTCCCTGCCGAGCCGCGAGATCATCTCCGACTCCGTGGAGTACATGGTCAACGCCCACCAGGCGGACGCCATCGTGTGCATCTCCAACTGCGACAAGATCACCCCGGGCATGCTCAACGCCGCCATGCGGCTGAACATCCCCGTGGTCTTCGTCTCCGGCGGCCCCATGGAGGCCGGCAAGGCCGTGGTGGTCGACGGCGTGGCGCACGCGCCGACGGACCTGATCACCTCGATCTCCGCCTCCGCCAGCGAGCAGGTCTCCCGTCAGGGTCTGATGACCGTCGAGCAGGCCGCATGTCCCACCTGCGGTTCCTGCTCCGGTATGTTCACCGCCAACTCGATGAACTGTCTCACCGAGGCCCTCGGTCTCTCGCTGCCCGGCAACGGGTCCACCCTGGCCACCCACTCGGCCCGGCGTGAGCTCTTCAGCGAGGCCGGCCGCACCATCGTCGACCTGTGCCGTCGCTACTACGGCGACGGCGACACCTCGGTGCTGCCGCGCAACATCGCCACCAAGGAGGCCTTCCAGAACTCCATGGCCCTGGACATGGCCATGGGCGGCTCCACCAACACGGTGCTGCACATTCTCGCGGCCGCGCAGGAGGGCGGGATCGACTTCGACCTGTCCGACATCGACGAGCTGTCCCGTACGGTGCCCTGCCTGTCCAAGGTCGCTCCGAACTCCGACTACCACATGGAGGACGTCCACCGTGCCGGTGGCATCCCCCGCATCCTCGGCGAACTGTGGCGGGGCGGCAAGCTCAACGAGGACGTCCACACCGTCCACTCCGCCAGCCTCGCTGAATGGCTGGAGAAGTGGGACGTCAGCGCGGAGGCGCCCTGCAGGGAGGCGGTGGACCTCTACCACGCCGCCCCGGGTGGCGTGCGCACCACCGAGCCCTTCTCCACCGACAACACCTGGGACGAGCTCGACCTCGACGCCGAGAACGGCTGCATCCACGACGTGGAGCACGCCTTCACCTCCGACGGTGGCCTGGTCATCCTGCGCGGCAACCTGTCCCCGGACGGTGCGGTCATCAAGTCCGCCGGCATCGACGAGTCCCTCTGGCACTTCTCGGGCCCCGCGCTGGTGGTGGAGTCGCAGGAGGAGGCGGTGGACGTGATCCTCAAGAAGAAGGTCGCCCCGGGAGACGTGATCGTGGTGCGTTACGAGGGCCCGTCCGGCGGCCCGGGCATGCAGGAGATGCTGCACCCCACGGCCTTCCTCAAGGGGTCCGGCCTGGGCAAGAAGTGCGCGCTGATCACCGACGGACGGTTCTCCGGCGGTTCCTCGGGGATCTCCGTCGGCCACATCTCCCCCGAGGCCGCCGCCGGCGGGCTGATCGGGCTCGTCGAGAACGGCGACACAGTGACCATCGACGTGCACAACCGTCGGCTCACCCTGGACGTGCCGGACGAGGAGATCGCCCGGCGCCGGGCCGCGGTGGAGGAGTCCGACTCCCCCTGGCAGCCCGCCACCCGTCAGCGTAAGGTCACCAAGGCTCTGCGCGCCTACGCGAAGATGGCCACCAGTGCCGACAAGGGCGCGGTCCGCGAGGTCGACTAGCCCCTGCCGCGCGTCATCGTCCGCGCAGTGCGGTGAGACACCTCCGCCTACATGGTGCCCGGGTAGGCTCCCCCGTCCACCAGGACGTTCTGCCCGGTGACGTACCCCGCCTGCGCCGAGCACAGGAAGGCGCAGGTGGCACCGAACTCCGAGGGGTCGCCGAAGCGCCCGGCGGGAATGCCCTCGGGCGAGGGGTCCTCCCCGCTTCCGGTCTGCCGCAACCGCGCTGTCGCGAACCGTCCGGGCAGCAGGTTGTTCACCGTCACATTCGACGCCGCCAGTTGCGGCTGCCGTGCCACCCCCGCCACGAACCCGGTCAGTCCGCTCCGTGCCCCGTTGGACAGGCCGAGTGTCGCGATCGGCGCCTTCACCGCCCCCGAGGTGATGTTCACCACCCGCCCGAATCCACGCGAGGCCATGTCGTCCACCGTGGCCCTGATCAGTTCGACCGGTGTCAGCATGTTGCGGCGGAGGGCCGCGAGCCAGTCGTCCTCGGTCCAGGAGCGGAAGTCGCCGGGCGGCGGTCCACCGGCGTTGGTGACCAGGATGTCGACCTGTGGTGCGGCCTCGAGCAGGTTCGCCCGGACGTCCGGCCGGCTGATGTCGCCGACGACCTCGTGCACGGTCACCCCGTGCCGGCGGAGCCGTGCGGCGGCCTCGGCGAGCGGCCCGGCGCGGCGCGCGTTGACGACGAGGTTCACCCCTTCTGCGGCCAGTGCGTCGGCGCAGCCGTAACCGAGTCCCTGGCTGGACGCCCCGACCACCGCCCATCGATCTCGTATCCCGAAGTCCATGTCTCCACGCTACCGCCTAGAATGGTCGGCCATGCCAGTCACGAGTCCAGACATCCGAGTCCATGACGCCCACCTGCGCAACCTGCGCCACGTCTCGGTGAACATGCCGCGCGGGAAGCTGGTGGCCGTCACCGGGGTGTCGGGGTCGGGGAAGTCGTCCCTGGCGTTCGGCACGATCCACGGGGAGGCCCAGCGCCGGTACCTGGAGTCGGTGGCGCCGTTCGCCCGGCGGCTGATCGCCGGTGCGGTGGACCCGCGGGTGGGTCGTGTCGACGGTCTGCCGCCGACGGTGGCCCTGGAGCAGTCCCGCAGCGGCGGCGGGGCGCGGTCGACGGTGGGCACGTTCTCCACGGTGTCGAATTCAGTGCGCCTGCTGTTCTCCCGGGCCGGGACGTATCCGGACGAGGTGCGTCAGCGGGTGGGACGGTTGGATTCCGACCGCTTCTCCCCCAACACCGCCTCGGGGATGTGTCCGACGTGCCAGGGCACCGGCACGGTGCACGCTCCGACGGAGGGGTCGATGGTGCCCGACCCGTCGTTGTCGGTCGACGAGGGGGCGATCGCGGCGTGGCCTGGCGCGTGGCTGGGAAAGAACTTCCACGACATCCTGGTCACACTGGGCTACCGGACGGATGTGCCGTGGTCGGAGCTTCCGCGTGAGCAGCGGGACTGGATCCTGTTCACCCCGGAGAAGCCGGTGGTCACGGTGCACCCGGTGCGTGGGGCGGACCAGATCCAGCGGACCTACGACGGGACGTGGAGGTCGGTGGCTACGTACCTGCGGGAGACGTTGGCGTCGACGTCCTCCGACGCGACCCGTCGTCGGGTGCTGTCGTTCATGGAGCATTCGGTGTGCCCGTCGTGCGAGGGGCGCCGCCTGACGTCGGACGCCCTGTCAGTGACGTGGCGGGGAATGGCGATCGACGAGCTCAACGCCGTTCCCCTGTCGCGGCTGGCGGACCTCCTCGGGTCGGGGGCCTCGCCGTCGGAGGCGGAGCGTCTGCTGCTGGAGCAGGTCGCGCCCACGGTGCAGGCGGCGGTGGAGCTGGGGCTGGGGCACCTGAGCCTGGACCGTCCTGCGTCGACGTTGTCCGCCGGGGAGCTGCAGCGGCTGCGGCTGGCCTCGCAGCTGCACTCGGGGCTGTTCGGGGTGGTGTACGTCCTCGACGAGCCGTCGGCGGGCCTGCACCCCACCGAGCGGGAGGCGGTACGCGTGCTGATGTCCCGCTTCCTGGAGGCGGGGAACAGTGTGATCCTCGTCGAGCACGACATGTCTCTGGTCGCCGGCGCGGACTGGGTGGTGGACGTCGGCCCGGGGGCCGGGGAGAACGGCGGCGAGGTCCTCTGGTCGGGTCCGGTCGACGGGCTGTCCGGTCAGGACACCCCGACGGGGCGGGCACTGGCGGCCCCTGCGCCCACACTCAAGGGCGGCCCGGTGGCTGTGCGGCCTGCGTCGTCGGCGCTGCGGGTGCGGACGACGGAACGCACCCTCGACGTCGACACCCACCTGGGGCTCGGGCAGTTCACGGCGGTGGCCGGGGTGTCGGGGTCGGGAAAGTCGACCCTGGTGTCGAGCGCGCTGCCCGGCATCCTGTCGCATGACGGGGTGCGTACGGTGCACATCACCCAGCAGCCGATCGGCCGGAACTCCCGGTCGTGTCTTGCGACCTACACCGGCCTGTTCGACCAGGTGCGCAGACTGTTCGCGGGGACGGAGGAGGCGCGTCGCCGGGGATGGTCGGTGTCACGTTTCTCCTACAATGTCGCCGAAGGCCGCTGTCCCACATGCAACGGTGAGGGGGCGATCGAGGTGGAGCTGGTGTTCCTGCCCGGCAGCTACACGACCTGCCCCGACTGCCACGGGGCCCGGTACAACGACGAGACGCTGGAGGTCACCTGGCACGGACTCACCGTGGCCGAGGTCCTGGACCTGACGGTGGCCGGTGCCCTGGAGGTCTTCGCCGGGGAACCGGCGGTGCTCACCGCCCTGCAGGCCCTCGACGCGGTGGGGTTGTCGTACCTGCGCCTGGGCCAGGGCGCTCCGGAGCTGTCGGGCGGGGAGGCGCAGCGCATCAAGCTGGCCACGGAACTGCAGCGCAGCCGACGGGCGCGGCGCGGGACGACGACGGTGCATCTGCTGGACGAGCCGACCACCGGCCTGCACCCGTCCGACGTCGACCTCCTGGTCACCGAGCTCAACCGGCTGGTGGACGCCGGTGACTCGGTGGTGGTCGTCGAACATGACGTGCGCGTCATCGCCCAGGCGGACCGGGTGGTGGAGTTGGGCCCGGGTGCCGGCGCCGCGGGCGGGAGGATCGTGGCGGACGGAACCCCCGCCGAGGTGGCGGCGGCGGACACCGCGACCGGGTCGGCGTTGCGGGCCGCCGGAGACTAGGCCCCGGTCACCTCAGCAGAGGCGGCTTTCTGCCGTCGCAGTCGCGCCCGGGTGACCACTGCACTGCGTATCGACAACAGGAGTACGACACCCAGGATGCCGTAGATGGTCCAGGTGATGGGGCTGGAGACCAGGACGGTGAAGTCGCCCGAGGAGGACAACAGGGCGTCCCGGATCGAGGTCTCCGCCAGAGGTCCGAGGACCATGCCGATGATCAGTGGCGCCAGCGGGTACCCGTAGCGGCGCATGAGGAACCCGAGCACCGAGATACCCAGGAGGAGCAGCAGGTCGAACACCCGGCCCGAGGTGGCGTACACCCCGAGCCCGCAGAACAAAGCGATCCCCGCGTAAAGATAGGGCTGCGGTATCAGCAGGAGCTTCGCCCAGAGCTGCGCGAAGGGAAGGTTGATTACCAGCAGCACCACCATCGCGATGAAGAAGCTGGCCAGCAACGCCCAGACGAGGTCCGGGTTCCGGTCGAACAGAAGCGGGCCCGGCTGCAGTCCGTACTGGCGGAAGGCCGCCAGCAAGATGGCCGCCGTGGCGGAGACCGGCAGACCGAGGGCCAGCAGGGCACCCATCGCCATACCCGTCGTCGAGTTGCCGGCGGCTTCCGGCGCAGCGAGTCCGCGGATGGCCCCCTTGCCGAACTTCGGTGACGTCCGACGAGCGTCCAGGCGCCTCTCCACAGAGTATGCGAGGAATGTCGGGACCTCGGAACCGCCCACCGGAATCATGCCGAAGGGCATGCCGATCGCGGTGCCCCGTAGCCAGGCCGGCAAGGCCTCGCGGAATTCGGCGAGCTTCAGCCACGGACGCCCCGCCGACCGGGTCTTGAGATCCTGTTTCTCACGCCGTGCGCGGGAGGCGATGAAGAACACCTCCCCGAGTGCGAGGATCGCCACGGTGACGGTGACGATCGAGATCCCGTCGAACAGTTGTGGCACTCCGAGGGTGAACCGTTCGGTACCGGTTACCGAGTCAATGCCGATGGTCGAGATACCCAGGCCGATGACGAGGGCGGACAGTCCCTTGGGAACCGAATCTGAGACGACCGACGACGTGGCGACGAAAGCGAACAACGCGAGCGCGAAGTACTCTGCCGGCCCGAAGTACGTCGACAGTTCGGCGAGCAGAGGGGCGAAGAACACGACGACGACCGATGCGACGAATCCGCCGATGAAGGCGCCGATGGCAGCTGTCGCCAACGCTTGTGGCGCACGACCGGCGAGCGCCATCTTGTGTCCCTCGAACGTCGAGGCGATGGCGGAGGCCTGGCCCGGCGTGTTCATCAGGATCGCCATGGTGGAGTCACCGAAGAGCCCGCCGAAGTACACTCCGGCGAAGAAGATGAACGCCGCCGTCGGATCGAGGGCGAAGGTCATCGGCAGGAGCAGCGCCACCGCCATCGAGGAGCCGAGCCCCGGCATGACGCCCACCGCGGTGCCGAGGAGACAGCCGAGGAATACCCACATGAGATTGACCGGTGTCAACGCTCCGGCGAAGCCCTCCATCAGGAGGCTGAGCGAATCCATGTCAGAACCCCCCGCCGATGACGCCCGAGGGAAGACTGAGACCGAGTGCCACGTCGAATGCGAGATAGGCCACCGACCCCATGAACACCGACACCAGGAGGTCGAACAAGGGGCGGCGTGAACCGAACCCCCGGGCCACGCACCAGAACAGTAGTCCGGAGGCGAGGATCCAGCCGAGCCACGGCAACAGGACGGCGAAGGCCAGGAATCCCAGGACCGTCCACCCGAGGGCCGGGAAGTCCGAGTGGAACCGTGTGGCCTGTTCTGACGCGCCTTCCACGTGCTCCGGACGGCGGATGATGCCCACGGTGATCACCGTGGCGAGAACAAGGCCGATGACCCCGATCAGTGTCGGAAAGAACCCCGGTCCGGGGAAGTCCGCGTCGGGGGTGTCCATGGTCTTCGATCCGATAATGAGGAAGAAACTGAATCCGGCGATCACACCGGGCATGATCAGCCCGGACCTGCCCGCCCAGACTGTGCCGGCGCCGACCGGTGTGGCGTTCCGCGGTGAGGTGGTGTCGTGTGTGGTGGTCATTGTCCCATCTCCTCGAACAGGGCGGTGATCCTGTCCGTCTCGTCACGGATGTACTGTTCGAGCTCCTCGCCCTGCAGTGGCGATTCGCGCCAGTAGTTGCGTTCCACTGTCTCCTGCCACTCCGGGGTCTCCACGGCCTCGGCGACGACGTCGCGTAGCTCCTCGACGTCCTCAGGTGTGGCGGAGGGTGGGGCGAAGAGGGCTCGCCAGTTGGTGATGGTCACATCGAGCCCCTGCTCCGTCAGAGTCGGGATCGCCTCGATCTCGGGGCTCCCGGAGAGTCGCTCCTCGGCGACGACACCCAGCACCTTCAGCCGACCGGACTCGACCTGCGGGTAGATGTCGGCGAAACCGCCGGCGGTCACGTCTGCGGTGCCGTTGAGAAGTGCCTGTATGGCCTCGCCTCCGCCGTCCGACGGGATGTAGATGCTCTCGGACACAGGGACCCCGAGCTCCAGGGCGATGTCCGTCATGACGAGCTGGTCGAAGGAACCGCCACCGGTCCACGCCAGTGAACGTGGGTCCTTGGTCCATGCCTCAGCGACGTCGTCCATCGAGTCGAGGGGCGAGTCTGCGGGAACCGCGATGATGTCGTACTCCTCGAGAACCTTGGCCACCGGGGTGACGTCCTGGATCCTGGACGGGGTGCCGAACTGGACCTGCGCGGTGATGTGTCCGGAACCGCCGACCATGAGGTTGTTGGCCTCTGGTTGCTGGGCGAGGACACCGATGCCGATGGTTCCTCCCGCTCCGGGAACGTTGACCACCTGGACGTTGTTGACGATTCCGTTCGTTCTCAGGGTCTGCTGCAACTCGCGCTGGAACGTGTCCCAGCCTCCGCCGGCGGCGGCTGGCGCGATGAGTGAGAGGTTGCCCCTGACGTCCGTGCCGCCGGAGGCGGACCGGACGGAGAAGAAGGATGCCGTCCCGATGACGATGACGGCGACGACGGCGAAGACCGCGGTACCGATCCTGCGGGACCGGGACTTCGGGTGTTCCGGAGGACCCGGGGCCTTGGGGTGACTCATTGGAGCTCCTTGACGGGTCCCGGAGGAAGTGGCCGGGACACGCGGCTCGAGGGACTGTGACACCGGACGCTGCCGGAGACCTGCGCAGTACACACCGTCGGAGCGAGGGCGGAACGAGCGGAATCAGGGAGTGCCGAGCCTTGAACAACAACCATAATGGCAGGAAAGTATTCACTTGGCAAAAGCGCATGGTGCGCGCCACAACTCGAGGGACGGGACACCCCGGAGAGACCCGGGAGCGATCAGGCGCCGTCCGTCGCGCCGGCGGCGGCGAGCCTGGTCCGGACGCCGTCAAGGATGATCTCGAGTCCGTACCGGTAGACCGCGGCCGGGTCGGTGATCGCCTGGTATTTCTCCCCCACCGTGGAACCCACCCGGCCGGACACAGGGAACTCCCCGTCCCCCATCACCTGCGAGAGCACGGGTTCGTTGGCCTGCCACCATTCCGCGTCCTCGTGTCCGGAGGTCCTGGCGAGTTCACGGGCGTTCACGTCGGCCGCCGCACTCGCGACAGCGTGCGACTCCACCAGCGCCACGGTGTGGTCCATGGCCACGTCGTCGAGCCCGCAACCCTCCAGGGCCGTGAGCTGCCATTCGTACCGTCGGGACACGTTCGGCCCGATGAGCGGGCGGTGGCGTTGCGCGCTGAGCAGCCACGGGTGCCGGTGGATCTCGTCCCAGGCCACCCGTGAGACCTCCCGCAGCCGAGCGGTGACGACGGCCGGCTCCGTCGCGGGGCCGTCGAACGGCGGGAGGTCGGCTCTCCCCATCACCTGGTCGACCATCAGTCCGAGAAGCTCGTCTCGCCCGGGGATGTAGGTGTAGAGGCTGGCGGCCGAGGTGTTCAGCTTCTGCGCGATCTTGCGCATCGACAGACTGTCGACTCCGCCGACCCCGGTCCTGTCGGCGTCGTCGATGGCGGTGTCGACGACCTGATCGACGGACCATTTCTTGCGTGGGCCCCGGGCCCCGGTCTCCTCTCCCATCCGGTGCCTCCACACCAGCCGGAGCATCCGGTCGGGTTCCTGACTCTTGTCGGTTGCCATGTTGACAGCATACTCCGAACGGCGTACGTTGAATCTCCCCACAACACCGTACACCGTTAGGAGTTATTGGTGAGTCCCGCCTCCCCTCCCGCCATTCACGCGGAACACCTGGTCAAGCATTACGGCACCCAGCGCGCTCTCGACGATTTCACCCTCACCGTGCCCACCGGCAGCATCCACGGACTGCTCGGACCCAACGGCGCCGGCAAGACCACGGCAGTCAACGTCCTGAGCACGCTCACCGCGCTCACCGGACGGGACACCGGCACGGCCCGCATCGCCGGCACCGACATCCACGAGGGGCCCGCCGTGCGCGAACGCATCGGGCTCGTCGGACAGTACGCCGCAGTCGACGAGGCCCTCGGCGGACACGAGAACCTCGTGATGTTCGCCCGCCTCCTGGGCCTCAGACGCCGCGACGCCCACCGCCGGGCCGACGAACTGCTCGAACAGTTCGACCTCACCGACGCCGCCGGACGCACGGTGTCCGGCTACTCCGGGGGCATGCGGCGACGCCTCGACATCGCCGTCTCCCTCATCCGACATCCCGATGTCCTCTTCCTCGACGAACCCACGACCGGTCTCGACCCACGTGGGCGTTCGGACGTCTGGGACGCCGTCCTCAGTGCCGCACGCGCCGGTACCACCGTCCTGCTGACCACCCAGTACCTGGAGGAGGCGGATCGCCTGGCCGACAGGATCAGCATCATGACGTCAGGCCGCGTCGTCGCCGAGGGGACACCCGGTGAGCTCAAGCGCAGCCGAGGAGGCGACCGCGTCGACGTCACATTCGGCCCACAGGTCTCCCGTTCTGAGGTCGCCGACGCCCTGTGCGGGGCCCCGTCCGCCCCCACGATGTCGGTGGTCGAGTCCGCCGAGGGCCTGCGCGTCAGCCTGCCCGCGCCCGCCGGCACCGTCGACCTGGTCGACACCGTCCGCCGCCTCGACGCCGCGACCCTGTCGCCTGTCGACATCGCACTACGACGCCCCACCCTCGACGAGGTCTTTCTCGCCGTCACCGACCAGTCCCACGAGGAGAAACCATGAACAGCATCACCAGCGGACTGATTCTCACCACCCGCGAACTCCGTCACTGGCGCCGGCAGCCGCTCACCCCGGTCTTCAGCATCATGTTCACCGTGATGCTCCTGCTGATGTTCTCCCTGCTTTTCGGCGGGTCGATCAGCCTGCCCGGCGGCGGGGACTACATCGACTTCCTTCTCCCCGGCATGATGGCCCTGACCATGATGTTCGGGGTCGAGGCGACAACCTCCGCCATGGCCGCCGACGCGAGGAAGGGCATCACCGACCGCTTCCGTTCGCTGCCGATCGGCGACACGTCAGTGGCGTTCGGACGGGTCGGCGCCGACATGATCACCTCTGTGGTGGAGCTGGCCGTCCTCGTCGCCGGCGGGACCCTGCTGGGATGGAGGGTCTCCGGCAGCGCGGGCGAGGCCTTCCTTGCCGTCGGGCTCCTGCTGTGGTTCCGCTTCGCCGTACTGTGGATCGGCATCTACCTGGGACTCACAGTCGGAAAAAACGACGGCGCCACAACCATGGTCCAGGTCCTCGTCTGGCCGGTCGGCTTCCTGTCCACCGCGTTCGTCTCCCCGGAGTACATGCCCTCCTGGCTGGCACCCCTGGCGACGTGGAACCCGGTGTCCGCCACCGCCACCGCTGTACGTGAACTCTTCGGTAATCCCGTCGGTTTCACCGGAGGCGACCTGGCCGGTCACGCCGTCCTCGCTGCCGTGCTGTGGCCGCTCGCGCTGGTGACGGTCTTCCTCCCGCTGTCCGCGCGGGCCTACCGCACCCTCAGGAGGTGAGTCCGACGGCAGCTGCGGCATGCACGGCGTCGGTGAGGGTACCGAGGGTGTCCGACTCCAGGCGCCAGTGCTGCCAGTACAGGGGCACCTCGATGACGTCCCCGGCGAGTCGGACCATCGTCCCCTCCTCCACGTACGGCCGTGCCGCGGCGACCGGCACCAGAGTCCACCCCAGGCCCGCCACCACCGCGTCGTTGAGACCCTCGAAGCTCGGGATCCGCGACACCCTGCGCCCCGGGCGTGGGGCCACACCCCGCGGTTCCAGCACACTGTCGGTCATCCGGTCGTGCGGTCCGATGACCAGCAGCGGCAGGGACGCCCACGCCTCGTCGCCGCGGACGGCCAGACCCTCGTGGAGTTCCGCGGCCAGACCCGGGGACCCCACCGGCCAGTACGACAGCGTGCCGAGCTCCTCGACGACACATCCCGCGACCGGTTCGGCCTCCGCGGTGACCACCCCCATGCAGTCGCCCCGGCGGAGCATCGCCAGGGACCGCTGCTCGTCCTCCAGGTTGAGCTCCAGGGACACGCCACCGGCCTCGGCGACGTGCCGGAGGACGGGGCGGAACCACGTCGCCAGCGAGTCCGCGTTCACGCCCACACTCACCGGACGTTCACTGACCCTCCCCCGCAGCCGGTCCTCGGTCTCCGACTCCAGCAGCCGCATCCGTCGCGCGGTCTGCACGAGCACCTCACCGGCGTCGGTGACCCCCACCGGCGAGGTCCGCCGGACCACCACACGACCGACATCGGACTCCAACGCCTTGATCCGCTGACTCACGGCCGACGGGCTGACCCCCGACCGCGCGGCAGCCGCATCGAAACTCCCCTCGTCGACGACGAGCAGCAGTGTGTCAAGGTGACGTGGCATCATGAAGCTCATCTTACGCAGGAAAAGAACCGCTTGCTTGTCTTCATCAGGTGGGCTTCCTAGGCTCTGCGTCGTGCTCAACGACAGTCTCCCCACGCTTCACGTCGCATTCGCCGGCCTGCTGTTCCAGCTGTCCGTCATCGCCGCCGTCGGGCCGCAGAACATCGTGCTGCTCAAACAGGGCGTCCGACGCCACGGGCTGGCCGCGGTGGTCGGCATCTTCATCGTCGGCGACCTGCTCCTGCTGCCCCTCGGCACCGTCGGGGTGGGCGTGGTCACCGACCGGCTCCCCGAGCTCCTGGAGATCCTTCGGTGGGGCGGGGTGGCCTACCTCCTCTGGTTCGCCTCCACCTGCCTCCGCGACGTCCGTGACCCCCGCGGCATCGACAGCTCGTCCCCCGCCCCCCGGCCCGTCGCCGAGGCCGGCGGCGTGTCCCTGGAGCGCAACCTGGAGGACGAGCAGCGGTCCCGGGCGATGCTCCGCCGGGGCGACTGCATG
>NZ_JALAGY010000061.1 GCF_022712195.1 Corynebacterium sp.
GGGGAGTGGCCGCGGTGGTCGGTCCCGGGGTCGGGGTGGTCTTCGCGGCGGGGGCCTACTGGACCTACCGGGCTCTCACCGCGGAGGCGGAGCGTCAGCGCGCCACCGCCGACGAGTTGCTCCGGACGCGGGACCGTCTGCTGGTCACCGAGAAGAACGCGGGACGGCTGGAGGAGCGGGAGCGGATCTCCCGTGACATCCACGACACGCTCGCCCAGGGGTTCAACGCGGTGGTCCTGCTGTCGCGTGCCGCGCAGACGGCGGTGCGGCAGGGGCGTACCGGGGACGGGCTCGGTCAGCTGTCGCTGATCGAGAGGACGGCGGGGGACAACCTGGACCAGGCGCGTCTCCTGATCCGGGACCTGGCGGCCGGGTCGGCGGGGGAGCCCATGGAGCCGGTGCAGCTGGCGCTGCGTCGTGTCGTGGACGACGTCACCGCCACTCAGCGGGCGCTCGGTGACGGTCTCGACGTCCGGCTGGTGGTGGAGGACGCGGTGGTGGACAGGGCACCGGAGCTGCCTGCCGCCGTGCAGGACGCGCTGGTCCACGTGGTGAAGGAGTCGTTGACCAATGTCGTCAAGCACGCCGACGCCCGCGGGGTGGGTGTCCGGCTCGGTGTGGAGGACGGTGCGCTGGTGCTCGACGTCGTCGACGACGGGCGGGGGATCGACCCCCGCGAGGTCGACCGGCCCTCCGGGGGCGGGTACGGGCTGACCGGGATGATGCTGCGGGTCAGGGAGGCAGGCGGCGAGGTCGACGTCCACGGTTCGGAGGGGACGCGCGTCAGCGCCCGCTTCAGCCTCGACGCCGGCGGGGACCGGGGGGACAGGCCGTGACGGTGCGGGTGATGCTCATCGACGACCACCCGGTGGTCCGCGCCGGGCTGCGCGCCATCCTCGACGGTTTCGGGGACGTGTGTGTCGTCGCCGAGGGGTCGGACGGTGCGGAGGCGGGCCGTGCCGCGGAACTCGGGGTGGACGTCCTGGTGATGGACATCCAGATGCCCGGCACGGACGGGATCTCGGCGACGCGGGACACCGTCGCCGCCGGGGGTCCGCCGGTGCTGGTGCTGACCACCTACGACACCGGGCGCCATGTCCGGGACGCCCTGGAGGCGGGTGCCACGGGATACCTCCTGAAGGACGCCCCGGAGGACGTCCTGCACCGGGCGGTGCTGGACACTGCGGCGGGCCGTCGGACGTTGTCGCCGGAAGCCGCGGTCACCCTCGCCGACCAGGTCGGCAGGTCCGGCGAGACCCTGTCGCGCCGGGAGGTGGAGATCCTGGCTGCACTGGCCACCGGTGCGAGCAACCGCGAACTGGCGGGGCGGTTCGTGATCTCACTGGCGACGGTGAAGACACATCTGATACATATTTATCAGAAGTTGGGGGTCGAGAACCGCACCGCCGCGGTGGCGGAGGCGCGCTCACGGGGCCTGATTGCAGGGTGAACGCGTGCCGACGGTGGGGGAACACGCACATAGGCTGTGATCTTTTTCACGGGGGCAGGGGTCGGTTGGTACTTGCCACTATGAGGGTCGTACAGTGTCTATGACACTGGAGGTGCCATGACTGTTAAATACGACGATCCCGCCGCAATCGAGCACGGGAAAATTTCCATCAAACCGTTGAGGGAGAAGCCGGGCTTCCCCTCCTGGGCGATGAAGCTGACGATGGCCGTGACGGGCATCATCTTCGCCCTCTACGTTCTCGTCCACATGGTCGGAAACCTGAAGGTATACACAGGTGCCGGCCACTTCAACGAGTACGCAGGCTTCCTGCGTGAAATCGGCGAGCCGCTCGTCCCGCACGAGGGCTTCCTCTGGATCGCACGCGTGGTCCTGCTGGTTTCGCTCATCCTGCACGTGTGGTGCGCCTTCGCGTTGAAGAAGCGCTCGCGCGAATCACGTGGTTCGTTCAAGCGCACCGGCAAGGTCGGTGGGCTGAACACCTTCACCGCCAGCTCCATGCTGGGTACCGGTATGGTGCTGCTGCTGTTCATCATCTTCCACATCCTCGATCTGACGATCGGTGCGGAGCCGGCGGCGTCGACCGCCTTCGAGCACGGTGAGGTGTACGCCAACCTGGTGGCCTCCTTCGAGCGCCCGGTTGTCGCGATCTTCTACATCCTGTGCATGGTCGTCCTCTTCCTGCACCTGAGCCACGGGATCTGGACCGCGTCCTCCGACCTGGGGATCACCGGTCACAGGACCCGTCAGGTCATGCTGTGGATCGCCTACCTGCTGCCCGCCGTCGTCATGATCGGCAACATCTCCATCCCGTTGATGGTGATGTTCGGCGTGGTGGATTAGTCCGGGTTCACAAGGGACCAACAGGGACCAAGGAGAGAGAAGAGACTATGGGAATCAGCAAGCCCCACCCGCACAACCAGACCCCGGACTTCGACTACGACGAGGCTCTGCAGGCCTTCTCCGCGCCGGAATCCAAGGTGGACGGTGTCGCCGTCGGCAAGGTCATCGGCGACAACGCCCCGCACGAGGTCGGCCAGCAGGAGCAGTGGCAGTACGACAAGGAGCACTTCAAGCTCGTCTCGCCGCTGAACCGCGCCAAGTTCCGCATCCTGATCGTCGGCACCGGCCTGGCCGGCGGCGCGGCGGCCGCGGCACTCGGTGAGCTCGGCTACGACGTCAAGGTCTTCACTTACCACGACAGCCCCCGTCGCGCGCACTCCATCGCCGCGCAGGGTGGCGTGAACTCGTCGCGGTCGAAGAAGCTGGACAACGACTCGACCTACAACCACACCAAGGACACCGTCAAGGGCGGCGACTACCGGTGCCGTGAGAACGACTGCTGGCGCCTGGCCATGGAGTCCGGCAAGGTCATCGACCACATGAACGCCATCGGTGCACCGTTCTCCCGCGAGTACGGCGGAACCCTGGCGACCCGTTCCTTCGGTGGTGTCCAGGTCTCCCGCACCTACTACACCCGCGGGCAGACCGGTCAGCAGCTGCAGCTGGCCACCACCTCGGCCCTGTACCGTCAGATCGGTGCCGGCAACGTCGAGATCTTCACCCACTCCGACGTCCAGGACATCATCGTCGAGGACGGGGTGTGCAAGGGCATCGTCACCCGCAACATCATCACCGGTGAGCTGTCCACCCACACCGGCCACGCCACCGTGCTGGCCACCGGCGGGTACGGGAACGTCTACCACATGTCCACGCTGGCCAAGAACTCCAACGCCAGCGCGATCATGCGTGCCTACGAGCAGGGTGCCTACATGGCGTCCCCGTCCTTCGTGCAGTTCCACCCGACCGGCCTGCCGGTCAACTCGGACTGGCAGTCCAAGACGATCCTGATGTCGGAGTCGCTGCGTAACGACGGCCGCATCTGGACGCCCGTCAAGAAGGGCGACGACCGCCACCCCAACGACATCCCCGAGGACGAGCGCGACTACTTCCTCGAGCGCCGTTACCCCGCCTTCGGCAACCTGGTGCCGCGCGACATCGCCTCCCGTGCGAACGCGCAGCAGATCAACGCCGGTTACGGAGTCGGCCCGAAGAAGAACTCGGTGTACCTGGACCTCACCCACGCCATCAAGAAGCTGGGCGAGGACACCATCCGCGAGCGCTACTCGAACCTCATCCAGATGTACGAGGAGGCCATCGGCGACGACGCCTACAAGGAGCCGATGCGCATCGCCCCGACCTGCCACTACACCATGGGTGGGCTGTGGACCGACTTCCACGAGATGACCTCGATCCCGGGGCTGTTCTGCTCCGGCGAGTCCTCCTGGATGTACCACGGCGCGAACCGTCTGGGCGCGAACTCCCTGCTCTCCTCCTCCGTGGAAGGCTGGTTCACCCTGCCGTTCACCGTGCCGAACTACCTGGCCCCGCTGCTGGGTGAGGAGGCCCCGGACACCGACTCGGAGGCGGCCAAGGCCGCGCTGAAGCGGGCCGAGGAGCGCATCGACCGCATCCTGAGCATCCGCGGACCCAACCCGCACGGTGCCGAGTACTACCACCGCCAGCTCGGTGAGATCCTCTACCGCTGCTGTGGTGTGGCACGTACCGTGGAGGGTATGCAGGCGGGCATCGACGAGATCCGGAAGCTCCGCGCGGACTTCTGGGAGAACGTCTTCGTGCCCGGCGGCAAGGAAGAGATGAACCAGGCGCTAGAGAACGCCATCCGCGTCGCCGACTACCTGGATCTCGGCGAGCTGATGTGCGTCGACGCCCTGGACCGTGACGAGTCCTGTGGCGCGCATTACCGCGAGGACCACCTCGACGAGGACGGCGAAGCCGAGCGCAACGACGACGAGTGGTGCTTCGTCTCCGCCTGGGAGCCGGGCGACAAGCCGGAGACCTTCATCCGTCACTCGGAGCCGCTGTACTTTGACCGCATCCCGCTGATGACAAGGAACTACAAGTAATGAAACTGCATCTTGAGATCTGGCGTCAGGCGGACCACACCTCGGAGGGGCACTTCGAGTCGGTGGACGTCCCCGACGCTGAGCAGGCAATGTCCATCCTGGAGCTCCTCGACCACGTGAACACCACGTACGTCGAGGCGGGCAAGGAGCCGTTCGCCTTCGCCTCCGACTGCCGTGAGGGCATCTGCGGCACCTGCGGCCTCATGGTCAACGGGCGTCCGCACGGTCCGGACAAGAACAAGCCGGCCTGCCAGCAGCGCCTGTACAGCTTCAACGACGGTGACAGCATCAAGCTCGAGCCGCTGCGCTCCGCCGCGTACCCGGTGATCAAGGACATGGTCGTCGACCGGTCCGCACTGGACCGCGTCATGGAGAAGGGCGGCTTCGTGTCCATGGCGGCCGGTACCGCCCCGGACGCCGACAGCCTGCTGGTCAACCACGAGGACGCCGAGCTGGCCCTCGACCACGCCGCCTGCATCGGTTGCGGTGCCTGCGTGGCCGCCTGCCCGAACGGTGCCTCCCACCTGTTCACCGGTGCCAAGCTGGTCCACATGACCCTGTCCCCGCTGGGGCGCCAGGAGCGTGGCCGCCGTGCCAAGAACATGGTCGACGAGGCCGAGGGCACCTTCGGTCCCTGCTCGCTCTACGGCGAGTGCGCCGACGTCTGCCCGGCGGGCATCCCGCTGACCGCCGTCGCCGCGATCACCAAGGAGCGTGCCCGCGCCGCGATCCGCGGCAAGGCCGACTAGCTGCACGTCCCCGGGTGTACGACCCGGGTGCACCACCAGGTGCGCGACTAGGCCCCCGGCCACACCCGTGCGCTAGAATCATGGTGTCGCCCGGGTCCGACGTCCCCGGAAAGTACCGAAGGATGAGAGAAGAATCGATGATGTTTCCGCATTCAGACACCAAAGGTGAGCACTCGGCGTCACCGGAGTACCTCGACGGCTACGTTCCGTCCAGCTGGGACGCGCCGCACTCGTCACTGCAGCGTGGCGTGACCTGGCTGTCGATGGGGCTGCTCGTCGCCGCCGTCGCCATCATGGGTGTCGGGATCTTCGGCTTCGCCGCCTACAGTGTCGACGCGCAGGAGCACGGCGTCACCATCGGCATCGTCGGCTGGGTCGTCGGAGTGGTCCTCCTCCTCGCCTCCTTCCTCGGTATCCGTATCGGCCGTCGTGGTACCCGCGAGTACCGCAAGCGCACGGGACGCGTCTACTAGAGTCCCCCGGTACCTGAACCACCTGTACCACCCGCGCCTCCAGCGCACCCCGGCCCTCTGAGCTGCCCGGCAGCCAGGGGGCCGAGGTCTGTCCGGAGCCGTGTCCGTCACCGGTGGAATAATGGGGCGGGTGACCTCCTCCACGAACCCCGCGGGCTCCCTGAGCTCCCCGGGCTCCCCGAAGAACAGCCCCGCCGACAGCCGCCTCGAGGTACCGGGACCGTCCCCGGAGTCCGAGGCCGGGCGTCGTCGTGACCTGCGCCGGCACAAGGCGTTCGCCACCGGCCTACTGGTGCTGGCCACGGTGGTCTACCTGCTGTGCCGGTGGCTGGAGGCCACCGGCAGGGACGGCGGGTGGACGGGGTACGTCCGGGCCGCGAGCGAGGCCGGGATGGTCGGTGCCCTGGCAGACTGGTTCGCCGTGACCGCGCTGTTCCGGCATCCGCTGCGCATCCCGATCCCGCACACCGCGATCATCAAACGAAAGAAGGACCAGGTCGGCCACGCGCTGAGCTCGTTCGTGGGCGAGAACTTCCTCAACGCCGCGCTGATCACCGAGAAGCTGCGCCAGGCACGGATCCCGGAACGTGCCGCGGACTGGGTGCTGGACCAGGGAGGGGCGGAGCGGACCGGGGAGGAGGCGGCCCGGCTGGTCGACCTGGTGGTCAACGGCGTGGACCCGGCGGAAGCGGAACAGCTCCTGCGGACCCTGGTGGTCGACAAGATCTCGGAACCGGCCTGGGGTCCGCCGTTGGGACGCGGTCTGGAGCAGCTCATCAGCGAGGGCAGGACCGAGCCCGTCGTCGACGCCGTCGTCGTCTGGTTGGACGACAAGGCCCGCGACAGTGAGGAGCTCATCGTCCGGCTCCTCGACGAGCGCACCCCCGCCTGGGCGCCCCGGTTCGTCCGCGAACTCGTCGGGGACAAGGTGTACAGCGAGGTCGTGCAGTTCACCGGGGACGTCCGAGCCGACCCCGACCACGAGGCGCGCCACGCGATCCGCCGGTTCATCACCCAGTTGGCCCGGGACCTCCAGCACGATCCGGCGATGATCACCCGGGTGGAGGGCCTCAAGAACGACATCATGAACTCGCCCACCGTCCAGGCGCTGCCGGGCACCCTGTGGGAGTCGGTGCGGTCCACCCTGACCACCATGGCGCGGGACAGGGACTCCGTCCTGCGCACGAGGATCGTCACGTGGGTCACCACCTTCGCCACCCGGGTGCGTACCGAGGAGGAGCTGCGGGCCTCCCTGGAGAAGCGGCTCGTGGGGGCCGCGTCCTACCTGGCGGAGAACTACGCCGGTGAGGTCACCGGCATCATCGGCGAGACCGTCGAGCGTTGGGACGCCGACGAGGCCAGCGACCGTATCGAGCTGATGGTGGGCAAGGACCTGCAGTTCATCCGGGTCAACGGCACCGTGGTCGGGTCGTTGGCGGGGCTGGCCATCTACACCGTGTCCGAGCTGATGTTCACGGTGCTGTGACGTCGGATAGTATCGGGAGCCATGATTGACTTTGTGGACATGGCCTTCCGGGGTCTCGGCTACCTGCAGCTCGTCTTCCTGGTCCTCGTGGTCGTCGGGGCGATCTGGGGTGCGGTCCAGGTCGCCGTGACCAGGGACGACGCCTTCACGGTCATCGACCGGTCGAAGCAGAACTGGCTTCTGCTGCTCGGCGGCTCGGCGCTGGGTGTGCTGCTGCTCGGGACGGTGGTGTCGATGGTGTGGATCATCGGCGCCGTGATCGTGGGCATCTACTGGCAGGACATCCGCCCGTCCATCCGTGACGTCCTCGGCAACGCCCAGTGAGCGACAACACCGGCGTCGAACTGGTGATGCTCGACCCCGCCTGCACCGGGCGGGACGCCCGGGACCTCATCGAGGAGGCCGTGGACGGCGGATTCTCGGCGGTGTGCCTGCCACCGACGCTGTTCCCCGTGCGGGATGTGCCGGAGACCGTCCGGCTGGTGGCGGCGGCAGGCTACCCGAGCGGGAAACACCACCCGTTGGTGAAGGCCAGTGAGGCACACATGGCGGTGGTCAATGGGGCGCAGGAGGTCCATGCGGTCCTGGATGCGTCGAACGTGGTCGCGGCGGACGGCAACGCGATGATCAGTGAGATCGTGACGCTGCGCGAAGCGGTGCCGTACCCGGCGGTGCTGCGTGTCTCCCCGGGGGAGTACGGGGCCGACGTACCCGACACCGCCCCCGACACCGCCCCCGGCACCGCGGCCGGCGACCGGGTGCGGGCCTTCTGTCGGGCGGCGGTGACCGCCGGGGCGGACATGGTCTCCGCCGGCTCCGGGCACGAGGCATCGCTGATGCTGGAGGCGGTGCAGGGGACGAACGTGACCGTGACCGCGCCGGTCCGGCTCCCCGGGGTGGCACGTGTGACCGTGCACCGGTGAACGGTCGTGCGGGTGGTTCCGGCGCAGGTGCCGGGTACTCAGGCGTAGTTCGCCTCCACCTGTTCGGCGAAGTGCGCGGCGACCGGCTTGCGCCGTAGCTTCAGCGACGGCGTGAGCTCGGCGTCCTCCACCGTCAGGTCACGGGGGAGGATCTGGAAGGTCTTGATCTGCTCCCACCTGTTCAGCGTGGTGTTGAGTTCGTCGATGTACCCCTGCACCAGGTCCCTTGTCCGTGGGTCGGCGGCGATCCGGGCGTAGTCCCCGTCGATCCCCTCCCGTTGTGCCCAGGCCGTCAGCGCATCCCCGTCCAACGCGACCAGGGCGCTGACGTACTGACGCCCCTCTCCGATGAGCACCAGGTTGGAGGCCACGGGGCAGAGCCCCTTGAACTGCGCCTCGATGGGTGCCGGTGCCACGTACTTGCCGTTCGAGGTCTTGAAAAGCTCCTTCTTCCTGTCGGTGATGCGTACGAACCCGTCGTCGTCGATGTCGCCGATGTCGCCGGTGTGCATCCACCCGTCTGCGTCGAGTGCCTCGGCCGTGGCTTCCGGGTTGTTGTGGTAGCCGTCCATGACCCCGGCGCAGCGGAAGAGGATCTCACCGTCGTCGGCGATGCGGAGGTCCACGCCGTCCAGGGGGCGTCCGATCCGCCCCGAGCGGTACGCCCCCGGCATGCCCAGGCAGGACCCGCCCCCGGACTCGGTCATCCCGTATGCCTCGAGGATCATCATCCCGGCGGCACCGAACCACCGCGAGATGTCGGTGTTGAGCGCGGCGGAGCCGGAGATGAAGTACCGGATCCGTCCGCCGAAACGTTCCCGCACGGTGGAGAAGACCAGACGGTCGGCGAGCCGCGCCTGCAGCCGCTCCCAGCGGGAGACCGTGGTGCCGCCGTCGCCGTGGTCCGCCTCGAAGACCTTCACGCCCACTCGGCTGGCCCACTGGAACAGCCGCTCCTTCACGCGGAGCGGCCCGGGGTCGTCGGCGATCATGGTGACGATGCCGTTGTAGGCCTTCTCGAAGATGCGCGGTGCCGACCCCATGAAGGTCGGACGGACCACCGGGAGGTTGGAGACGATGCGGTCGACGCGTCCGTCGATGGCGGTCTCGAAGCCGAGGTGTACCGGCATCATCAGCAGCAGCTTGCCCATCACGTGTGACAGGGGCAGCCACAGGAACTGCTTGTCGTCGATGGTCAGCATGTCGTCCGGTGACGTCCTGCGCATCGTGTCGTCCATGGCCAGGATCTCGAACACCAGGACCCTGTGGGGGAGGAGGACCCCTTTGGGGCGACCTGTCGTCCCGGAGGTGTAGATCAAGGTCGCGAGGTCATCGAGGTCGGTGTCGTCGATGCGCCCGTCGATCTCCCCCGGGTGGGAGTCGAGCCGGGCGCTCCCACGGCGTCGCAGCTCGTCCATGCTGATCACCCAGTCCCCGTCGGCGTCTGCGGGCACGTCGTTGTCGAGCACGACGACGGTGTTCACCTTGGGGAGGTCCCCACGGAGACCGGAGATCTTGGCGAGTTGTTCGCGGTCCTCGACGAAGACGACTGTGCTGTCCGAGTCGTCGAGGATGAAGCGGACGTCGTTCGCGAGGGTGGTGGGGAACACGGTCACGGTGGCGGCGGCCGCGTAGACGATGCCGTAGTCGGCGAGTGCCCACTCGTACCGGGTCGTGCTGGCGATCGCGACCCGCTGTTCGGGGCCGACCCCCAGGGAGATCAGGCCGGCTCCGACCTCCGCCGCCTGAGCCCCGACCTCACCCCAGGTCAGGGTCTTCCAGGTTTCCTGCCCGGTGCCGTCGGTGACGGGGTAGCTGTAGGCGCGGCGCTTCGGGGTCTCGGTGACCCGTTTGCGCAGCATGTGTCCGGTGGACCGGACCGACGGGTCGAAGGTGGTGGTGGCGATGTCGGTGGTTGTCATGGGGTGTCTCCTTCTACGTGGTGGGGTACAGCGCGGCGATGTCGGTGGCGAAGTGGTCGGCGACGGGCCGACGTCGGAGTTTGAGCGAGGGCGTGAGTTCCTGCCGCTCGACGGACAGCTCACGGTCGAGGATGCGGAAGGCCCTGATGCGCTCCCAGGGGTTGAGGCCGTCATTGAGTTCGTCGATGTAGCCCTGCACGTGCTGACGGGTCCGCTGGTGGCGGGTGACGGAGAGGTAGTCGCCGGGGACCCCCTCGCGCTCCGCCCACGCCAGGATCGCGGCCTCGTCCAGAGCCACGAGGGCCGCGACATGGCGGCGGCCTTCGCCGACCACCACGATCTGTGACGCCTCGGGGCATAGTCCCTTGAACTCCGCCTCGATCGGCGCGGGGGCGACGTACTTCCCGTTGGACGTCTTGAACAGTTCCTTCTTGCGGTCGGTGATCCGCAGCCGTCCGGCCTCGTCGAGGGTGCCGATGTCCCCGGTGTGCAGCCAGCCGTCGCCGGTCAGGGCCCGGGAGGTTTCCCCGGGGTTGTCGTGGTAGCCGGCCATCACCCCGGGGCCACGGACGAGGATCTCGCCGTCGTCGGCGATGCGGACACTGAAACCGTGGACCGGGGAGCCGACGGTGCCGGCCTTGTAGGAGGACGGCAGCCCCAGTGTCGCCACGTTGCTCTCGGTCATGCCGTACCCCTCGAGCACGGGGAGTCCGGCGGCGCCGAACCACCGGGCGATGTCGGTGTTCAGTGCGGCGGAGCCGGAGATGAAGTACCGGATCCGTCCGCCGAAGCGTTCCCGCACGGTGGAGAACACCAGGCGGTCCGCCACCCGGGCCTGGAGCCGGTCCCACCGGGTGGCGGAGCCCCGGCCCTGGTCGGCGTCGAAGACACGGACCCCGACCCGTCCGGCCCAGTGGAACAGCCTCTCCCGGATGCGCCAGGGGCCGGGGTCCTCCGCCATCATGGTGGTGATGCCGGTGTGGGCCTTCTCGAAGATCCGTGGGACCGAGGCCATGAAGGTCGGCCGTGACTCCCGGAGGTTGTCGACGATTTTCTCGATCCGGCCGTCGACGGTGGTCTCGAACCCGACGTGGACCGGCAGCAGCACCATGAGCTTCCCCATGACATGGGCCAGCGGGAGCCAGAGGAACTGCCTGTCGTCGATGCTGAGGAGCGGGGTGCCGTCGGGTGTCGGTTCCGCCGCCACCGTGTCTGCGATGGCGCCGACCTGTGACACCCACACCCGGTGGGGGAGGAGCACGCCCTTGGGGCGGCCGGTGGTGCCGGAGGTGTAGATCAGGGTGGCCAGGTCGTCCGGCCGGATCCCGTCGATGCGCCGGTCGACGGCGTCCGGGACGTCGTCGAGAAGGTCTCTCCCGCTGCGCCGGAGTTCGTCGACGGTGACGACCCAGTCGTCCGGACGGTCCGGCAGGTCGGTGTCGAAGACGACCACGGTGTGCACGTCGGGTAGTCGTTCGCGCAGCGTGAGCAGTTTCGACAGCTGTTCGGCGTCCTCCGCGAAGACGACCCGGGCGCCGGAGTCCCCGATGATGTGGAGGACGTCCCCGGTGACGGTGGTGGGGTAGACGGCGACGGTCGCGGCGCCGGCGCTCATGGTTCCGAGGGTGGCGATGATCCATTCGTACCGGGTGGAGCTGGCGACGGCGACGCGGTCCCCGGGGTCGACCCCCAGGGAGATGAGCCCGGCGGCGACCTCGTCGGTGTCCGCTGCCACCCGGGACCAGGTGGCGACGGTCCAGATATCGTTGTCGGAGGTGGTGTCAGGGTAGGTGAAGGCGCGTCGGTGTGGTGTCTCGGCGGCGCGTCTGCGCAGCATGTGGCCGACGGTCGGGGCACTTACGGCGGTGGTGGTGGTCATGGGTGGTCCTCCGGACCTGCGCGGTATCCGCTATTGTTGTGAAAGCTAAGTAGCTGGTGTGAGACGTGTCCCCGGGCGGTGGAGCAGATGGACGGTGTGGCGGTGGTCAGTCGTTGCGCCGGATGTCGGCGAGGATGGCCGACCACGTCTCCAGGGCGTGGCGCTGGTGTTCCCGGTTGTCGACGAGGACCGAACCGAGCCCGAGCCCCCGGGCGACGTCCAGGGTGAGGCCCAGGAGACGACGGGTGCGCCTGTCGGACAGGTCGGCGTTCAGGGCGAGGGCGGTGAGGTGGTAGACCTCGCGACCGTAACGGGCCTCCGCCGGGACGATCAGTTCACGGAGGGTGGCGTCGGTGCTCGCGGCGGCCCAGATGTGGAGGGCCGCGTGGAACGGTCGGTTGCTGAAGAACCCGAAGACCAGCTCGAGGACGTCCTCCACAGGAGCACCGTCGCTGCCCGAGGACAGTTCGGCGACACTCGTGCGGAGGTTCTGGGTGCGTTCGGAGAAGAACTCCTCGAGAGCGGCCTCGATCAGCGCGTCCCGGGTGGGGAAATGGTGCTGTGCCGCACCCCGAGAGACCCCCGCCCGCGAGGCGACGGCACTCAGCGTCGTCGCGGCGAGGCCGTGTTCGGACAACGTCGCCAGGGCAGCCTCCAGCAGGCGACGCCTGGTCACCCTGCTGCGTTCCTGCTGCGCTACTCTGCTGGCCATGTGTCCTCCGGGCTTCTCGGTCAAACGACAGTCACTGTAACAGCCGGTGAAGGTCACCCCGCACCACCACCGACGTCACGCCGCCCAGCTCGGGGGACGCTTCTGCAGGAAGGCGGTGATCCCCTCCAGTGCCTCCGGGGTGGCGAAGAGCTCGGCGGACTTCGAGGCCAGGGCCTCCGCCCCGGCGTCGAAGGAGTCCACGAGCGGCCTGTTGATGATCGCCTTGGTCTCCCGCAGGCCCTGCGGTGAACACTTCAGCAGTCCCTCGGCTGTGGTGGCGGCCTGCCGCCGGGGGTCGTCGACGACCTCGGTGACGAGCCCCAGTCGGGCCGCGGTCTCCGCGTCGAAGCGTTCGCCGGTCAGCAGGTAACGCGACGCGGCACGGGAGGTGAGACGTGGCAGCACTGTCAGCGCGATCATCGCCGGGGCCACGCCGATGCGTGTCTCCGTGGTGGCGAAGGACGACTCCGACGAGGCGAACACCATGTCACAGGCACCGACCAGCCCGGTGCCACCGGCACGGACGTTGCCGTCGACGACGGCCGTGACCGGCTTGGGGAGCTCCACGACGGTGCGCAGCAGCCCGATGAAACTGCCGGTGACCTCCTCCGGTGACAGGTCGCCGACCGCGGCGAGGTCCGCGCCGGAGCAGAACGTCGATCCGGTGTGGTCGAGGACCACGCTGCGCACCGACTCGTCCTGTGCGGCACTTCTCAGGGCGTCGTCGAGATCCCTGATCAGCGCCGGCGACAGCGCGTTCCGGCGGTCCGGTGCGTCGATGGTGATCCGGGCGGTCTTGTTGTCCGTGGTGGTGGTGATGGTCATGCCTGTCTCCTGTGACGTCGTGGGTGGGTGTGTCCGGCGGTCAGTAGCTCTTGGGCAGGCCCATGACCGTCTGCGCGACGTAGTTCAGCAGCATCTCACGGCTGACCGGGGCGATACGGGGGAGCCGTGAGGCGGCGTACATGCGGGCCAGGCCGTACTCCGCGGTGAGGCCGTTGCCGCCGAGGGTCTGCACGGCCTGGTCGAGCGACTTCGCGGAGACCTCGCCCGCGGCGTACTTGGCCATGTTGGCGGCGGTCGCCGCACCGTCCAGGTCGCCCTGGTCGAACCGTGCCGCGGCGTTACGGCACATCAGCCGGGCCTGCTCGAGCTCGATCCGGCACTGTGCGAGCGGGTGGGACAGGCCCTGGTGCGCACCGATCGGGGTCTTCCAGATGACACGCTCGTTGGCGTACTTCACGGCGGTGTCGAGCGCGTAGCGGGACATGCCGGTGGCCATCGCGGTGGCGATGATGCGCTCCGGGTTCAGGCCGACGAAGAGCTGGAAGATCCCGGCGTCGCTGTCGCCGACCAGGTCCTCGTCCTTCAGCCGGATGTCGTCGAAGTGCAGGGTGTACTGCCACTCAGGCAGCATGACCTCGGTGGGGATCTGGGTCTTGGAGAAACCTTCGGCGTCGGTGGGGACCATGAACAGTGCCGGCTTCAGCTTGCCGGTGCGCTCGTCGTGGGCACGGGCGACGACCAGGACGGCGTCGGCCTGGTCCACCCCGGAGATGAAGGTCTTCGAGCCGTTGAGGATCCACTCGTCACCCTCCTTCTTCGCGGTGGTGGTGATGTTGTGGCTGTTGGTGCCGGCGTCGGCCTCGGTGATGCCGAAGGCACTGATGAACTCGCCGGAGGCGATGCCGGGCAGCCAGCGCTGTTTCTGGTCGGGAGTGCCGAAGGCAGCGATGATGGACCCGCAGATGGCGGGAGACACGACCAGCATCAGCAGGCCGCAGCCCTGTGCGGACAGCTCCTCCTGGACGATGGAGAGCTCCAGCAGGCCCGCTCCACCGCCGCCGTACTCCTCGGGCAGGTTCACGCCGACGAAGCCGAGTTCACCGGCTTCCTTCCACAGCTCGGTGGGGTACTCCTTGGCGTCGGCCTTCCTGGCCATGTAGTCGTAGCCGTACTTCTTCGCGAGCGCACGGACGGTCTTGCGTAGTTCCTCCTGCTCGGGGGTGTCGTTGAGGGGCATGCTGACCTGGGGTTGTGACATGGTGTGATCTCCTTGGGAAGTGGTGGTCGTTAGTTGTCGTCAGTTGTCGTTGTCGGGGGTGTCGATGACCGCAAGCAGGGTTCCGGTCTCGATGTGGTCCCCGGTGGCGGCGGCCAGCTCGCTGACCGTGCCGTCGGAGGTGGCCGAGATGGTGTGCTCCATCTTCATGGCCTCGATGGTCATCAGTTTCTGACCGGTGGTGACGGTGTCGCCGACGGCGACCAGGACCCCGGTCACCGTTCCCGGCATGGGGGCGACCAGGGCGCCTTCGGCGACGATGTCGGACGGGTCGTCGTACCTCGGACGTTCGGTCAGGGTGACCGGGCCGAGCGCCGAGTCCACACCCACACCTCCACCGGGGTACCGGTGGACGGTGAGCGTGCGGCGGATGCCGTCGACCTCGACGAGCACCGTGGCCGCGCCGTCGGAACCGCCGCCGGTCCGCGGTCTGACCTCCACGAGCCGGACGCCGTCGTGCCCCGCGAGGGTCGTGCCCCCGGCGCCCGTCGAGCGCGAGGAGCGCACGACGGTGACCTCCACCTCGTTGTCCGTGTCCTGGCCACGGAAGTACCGGTGGGTGGTGCGGGCGTCGCCGTGCAGGCGGAACCCGGAGGGTACGTGGGGGGCGGGGCGCGTCGACGCGGTGTCGGCCTCGGCGACGACGGCGGCGGCGAAGGCGGAGACCGCCACCGCGTCGTCGTCGGCCAGCGGGGCCATCGAGACCTCTGTGTGGGTCTTCTCCAGGAACGCGGTGTTGATGTCACCGGCCCGGAAGTCGGGGTCGTCCAGGATCCGGACCAGCTGGTCCCGGTTGGTGCCCAGTCCGTGGATCCGGGCGCGGCGCAGCGTCCCGCTGAGTCGCCCCACCGCCTCCGCACGGTTCGGCGCCCAGGAGATGACCTTGGCCAGCATGGCGTCGTAGTTCACGCCGACAACGGCAGGACGGCCCGGCTCTGCCTCGGGTCCCGAGTCCAGCCGGATGCCCGGCACCCCGGGGCCGGTGAAGGAGGAGACCACGTCGTCGAAGTCGAACCGCAGCACCTCACCGGACATCGGCCGGTAGTCGTGGCGGGGGTCCTCGGCGTAGACACGTGCCTCCACCGCCCAGCCGTCGAGTCCCGGAGGGCCGCCGGCGGGGAGTTCCCGGCCGGCGGCGACGTCGAACTGCAGGCCGACCAGGTCGAGGCCCGTGGTCGCCTCGGTGACCGGGTGCTCCACCTGCAGCCGGGTGTTGACCTCGAGGAAGAAGAACTCGCCCTTGTCGTTGGCCAGGAACTCCACCGTGCCGGCACCGCTGTAGCTGATGGCGTGGGCTGCGGCGCGCGCGGCATCGAACAGCCGGTCGCGCATCCCGTCGACGCGTTCGACGAGTGGGGACGGGGCCTCCTCGATCACCTTCTGGTGACGGCGCTGGATCGAACACTCGCGTTCGCCTACCGCCCACACCCCGCCGTGGTTGTCCGCCATGAGCTGGACCTCGATGTGGCGGCCGGACTCGATGTAGCGCTCTATGAAGACGGTGCCGTCCCCGAAGGCGCTCTCGGCCTCACGGACGGCGGCGGCCGTCTCGGACTCGAGTTCGTCGATGGTGCGGACAACGCGCATCCCGCGGCCGCCGCCACCGGCGGACGCCTTGACCAGGACCGGCAGCATGTCCTCGGTGATCTCCGAGGTCTGCAGGTTTGTCAGCACCGGTACTCCGGCGGCCTCCATCAGCTTCTTGGCCTCGGTCTTCGACCCCATCGCGTCGATGGCCTCGGGGGACGGGCCGATCCAGGTCAGACCGGCGTCGATCACGGCACGGGCGAAGGAGGCGTTCTCCGACAGGAACCCGTAACCGGGGTGGACGGCGTCGGCACCGGTCCGCTTCGCCGCGTCCAGTACCGCGTCGGCGTTGAGGTAGGTCTCCGCGGGGGCGTTGCCGGGGAGCCGGACGGAGGCGTCGGCTTCCCGGACGAAGGGTTCGTCGCTGTCGGTGTCCGAGTACACGGCGACGGTCGAGAGCCCTCTGTGTCGCGCGGTGGTGAACACGCGGCGGGCGATCTCGCCGCGGTTGGCGACGAGTACCGTGGAAAATTCTGTGTTGGTCATCTCTTCTCTCATCTCTCGTTCTCGGCCGTCACATCCGGAAGACACCGAAGGCGTCGGTGCCCTCCACCGGGCCGGAGTGGATGGCGGACAGTGCCATCCCCACCACAGAACGGGTGTCGCGGGGGTCGATGATGCCGTCGTCGTAGAGCATCCCTGACATCTTCAGCGGTGCGGACTCGGCGTCCGCCTGTGTCTTGAGCATGTCGAAGAGCTGCTTCTCCGCGTCCTCGGTGTAGTCCAGGCCACGGGCGCGGGCCGACTGGGCGCTGATGCTGCTCACCACGGAGGCGAGCTGCTCGGACCCCATCACCGCGGACCGCGCGGAGGGCCATGCGAAGACGAACCGGGGGTTGAAGGCCCGGCCGCACATTCCGTAGTGCCCCGCCCCGTAGCTGGCGGCGGTGATCAGGGAGATGTGCGGCACCTCCGAGTTCGAGACGGCGTTGATCATCATCGCGCCGTGCTTGATGATGCCGCCCTCCTCGTACTCGCGACCGACCATGTAGCCGGTGGTGTTGTGCATGAAGATCAGGGGGGTGTCCGACTTGTTCGCGAGTTGGATGAACTGGGTCGCCTTCTGCGCCTCCTCGCTGAACAGCACTCCGCGGGAGTTGGCGAGGATGCCGACCGGGTAGCCGTGCACCTCTGCCCAGCCGGTCACCAGTCCTGAACCGTAGCGGGGTTTGAACTCGTCGAACTCGCTGCCGTCGACGAACCGGCCGATGATCTCGTACGGGTCGTAGGGGACCTTGAGCCCGTCGGGCACGATGCCCAGCAGCTCTTCCTCGTCGAGGACCGGGGCCGCGACATCTTTCGCGGGGGTCTGCCCCTTGCGGCGCCAGTTCAGGCGACGGATGATGGACCGGCCGATGCGCGCCGCGTCCAGTTCATCGACCGCGAGGTAGTCGCCGAGTCCGGAGACGTCGGTGTGCATCTGCGCACCGCCGAGGCTCTCGTCGTCCGTCACCTCGCCGGTGGCGGCCTTGACCAGCGGTGGGCCGGCGAGGAAGACCTTGGAGCGTTCCTTGACCATCACGACGTGGTCGGACATGCCGGGGATGTACGCGCCACCGGCGGTGCAGTTGCCGTAGACGATGGCCACCGTGGGGACGCCCGCCTTCGAGGCCTGGGTGATCGCACGGAACATCGCACCGCCGGGGACGAAGACCTCCTTCTGGCTTCGCAGGTCAGCACCGCCGGACTCGACCAGTGTGAGGACCGGGAGGCGGTTCTCGACGGCGATCTCCTGCAACCGGTTGCATTTACGCAGCGTCCACTCGTTCGATGCGCCACCCTTGACCGTCGGGTCATTGGCGACGATCATGCAGTCCACGCCTTCGACGGTCCCGATACCGCCGACGACTGAGCCTCCCACGGTGAAGTCGGTCCCGTACCCGGCCATCGTGCAGAGCTCCAGGAAGGGGGAGCCCCGGTCGAGGACGGAGTCGATACGCTCGCGGGGGGTCAGCTTGTCCCTGCCACGAAGCTTCGCCAGGGACTTCTCGCCACCGCCGATGAAGGCGGTCTCGTACGCCTCCCGGATCTCGGAGAGCTTCTCCTCCATCGAGGCCCGGTTGGCCTGGTACTCCTCGGAGCCGGGGATCACGGCAGAGGTTGCGGTCATGACGCTTCCTTTCCTTCGCTGCTGGTGCTGAGCAGGCTCACGGGGATGTCGACGTGGCGTGAACGCAGCCACTCACCGAGCCCCTTGCCCTGCGGGTCGAACCTCGCGCCGTGGGCGACGCCCTGGCCGAGAATGTCCTGGACCACGATGTTCACGGCGTTCAGCCGGGGAAGCGGGTAGACCTCGACATCGAGTTCCGCGGTCTCCGGCAGCAGTGTCCTGACGGAGTCCGGCGTGACGGTGGCGAGCAGCCACGGGTAGGCCTCCGGATCCCTCGTCCACAGACCGATGTTCGCGCTGCCGCCCTTGTCTCCGCTCCGCGCGTCCGCCAGGAGTCCGAGCGGAGCCCGCCTGGTCTCTCCGTCCGGGCTGAAGTCGGGGAGCGGCTCGTCCGTCCGGGAGGACCCGAGCTCCGCGGTGGTCTTCGTCGGTGGGACCCGGACGTCGGTGCCGTCGGCGAGGTGTGCGGTGTGTTCCGGGACGTCATTGTCGACGTAGGCGGGCGAGAACGTGCCGTACATGCTCGGCTTCGGAGGTACACCGTCGAAGAACGTGCCGGGCGGGGAGGCCAGGGCGGTGCCCACCACCCCGCGGCCCCACTCGGCGATGCGGTTCTGGTCCGGGTCCCAGACCACGCACACCAGCCGGGCGGATGCGGCGGCCTGGGTGTCCGCGTCCGCGTGGTCGGTACGCTCCAGTCGGTACTCGACGGTGCGGGGACGTGGCTCCAGCTCGTCGAGCTGGCGGGTGAACAGGTCGGCCTTGTCCTCCACGTCCAGTCCCGAGAACAGCACCTGGACCTCGTTGCGGAACCCGCCGAGCCGGTTCACCCCGACCTTGGTGGTGGGGGGCGGGGCCTCGCCGGTGGCACCGCTGATGCGCACCCGGTCACCACCCAGGTCGTCGACCCGGACATGGTCCAGCCGCAGGACAGCGTCCGGGCCCGCGTACCTGGCGCCGGTGACCTCGTAGAGGAGCTGTGCCGTGACGGTTCCGGCGGTCACCGCCCCGCCGGTGCCGGCGTGCTTCGTGATCACCGAGGTGCCGTCGGCGTGGATCTCGGCGAGCGGGAACCCGGGTGTCACCGGCGAGTCGGGGAGTTCCCCCCGGTTGAACCCGGAGTAGTTGCCGCCGGTGGCCTGGGTGCCGCACTCGATCACGTGCCCGGCGGCCATGGCGCCGGCGATCTGGTCGAGGTCGCCCGGCCCCCAGCCGAAGTGGTGCGCGGCCGGGCCGACAACCACAGAGGCGTCGGTGACACGCCCGGTGACGACGATGTCGGCCCCGGCGTTGAGGCACTCGACGATGCCGAACGCGCCGAGGTAGGCGTTGGCGCAGAGGGCGTCAGGAACCGTCGGCCGTAATGGTTCCCGGACGTCGTCACCGTCCACGTAGGCCACCGAGAGGCCGAGGCCCCGTTCGGCGATCTTCTCCCGGAGTGCGTCAGCCAGGCCCGAGGGATTGAGGCCGCCGGCGTTCGTGACGACCTTCACGCCGCGCTCCGCGATCGAGTCGAGGCAGGTGTCGAGGTGGTCGATGAACCGCCTGGCGTAGCCGAGGGTGGGGTCCTTCATCATGCCCTTGGCGAGGATGAGCATGGTGAGTTCCGCCAGGTAATCGCCGGTGAGGTAGTCGACCTCGCCGCCGTCGAGCATTTCTCTCATGGCGCTGTCGCGGTCACCGTAGAAGCCGGAGAAGTTGGCGATTCTCACGGGTGGGGTGTCGCTCACTGGAGCCTCCGAAGGGTGTCGGTGTCGGGGGATGGTTCTGACCGTGAACACTGTGGTTCGATGATCGAAATCATGAGGTCAGTTGTAGCATCTGAAAACAAGCAGTCGTGACTGATTGATTCGATCGGTCCAGAGGAGCATCTGGTCACCCCTGTCCGGGTGTGGTCCCACGGCGAAGGCCCCGGACTCGTGGTCGAGTCCGGGGCCTTGGGGTGGGGCCTTGGGGTGGAACCTGTGGTGGGCCGGGAGGCCGGTCGGTCAGCTGTCCTGTCGGCTGTCCTCCGTGAAGCCGGAGGTGCTCGAGGAGACCTCGTCGAGGCTCACGTCGGTGCCGTGGAGCCGGACCTTCAGGCCTCCCTCGGTGATGTCCGCGCTCTGGATCTGCAGGCCCTCCACGTCATTGACGGTCTCCTGCAGTGAGTCGGTGAGCGACTGGACCATGGACTCCGGCAGGTCCATGCCGAGGATGCTGAGGTTGTCCACGCGGAAGTTCATCGCGCCGTCCTCCACGACCGGGGTCATGCTCAGTGTCGCCAGGCCTCCGGTGATCTCGAGGTCCATGGTGTTCTCACCGGTGTTCATGTTCACGCCGGTCACCTCGATGAGCCCCTCGAGCAGGCCGCCGGCATCCCCGCCGTCGCCACCGTTTCCGCCGTTGGCGGAGGACTCCGCCTGGGACTTCTGGATCTCGGCGAGCAGGAACTCCGGCGGCAGGGTGGTGTCCACCGCGATCTCACCGGCGGTCGCGTCGCCGGTGTCGGTGGACATGTCCTTCGCGTTGATCCTCATCTCCGGCTGGCCTGTGACGACCGGCCGGGACTTGTCGGAGTCCTCGTAGGAGACGTCCAGACTGGAGGGGATCGTCGCGTCGAAGGAGGGGATCTTCCCCTGGGCGATCCCGAGGAGGAGGGGGGAGGTGCCGAAGCTCACGGAGGGGTCCTCGGAGAGCTTCGTGCCGTTCTTCTCCGCGGACGAGCGGATCTCGTCGACCACGGTGTTCTTGGCGTAGGCGCGAACGCCGAACTCTGCGGCGGCGGCCAGCAGGGCCAGGACCACGACCAGGATGAGGAGGATCTTCCACCACAGGCCTGACCGCCTTTTACCGGCGGTGCTGCCGTCCTGCCCGGAGTGAGCCCCCCAGCTCTGCGGGGCGGCGGGTTGTCCGGTGTTGTTTGAAGTACTCACCGGACCAGTGTGAACCATCACTGCCCGTCGGCGCCAGGGATCCGCCGTAAATACGGTGGATTATGCGGAGACCCGCAGGTTGGTCCGGGCCTGGATCAGAGGTTCTCCTTGATCCAGGTGTCGATCAGGGTGTTCTCGTTGGCGAGGATGTCGCGGACCGTGTCGGCGACCTTCGGCTCGATGACCGGGCCGACCATCGGGATGGTGACGTCGATGTCGGCGTCCGCGGTCAGGGTGGTGGAGTCGCCCTCGCCGGTCAGGGTGAGCTCGGCGCCGAACTTCACCGGTGCGCCCTTGACCTCGGCCTGCATCTCACCGTTGACGACGCCGTCCTTCTCGGCGCCGAAGGTGACGGTGCGCTTCAGCTTCAGGTTCTGCGAGACCATCGAGCGCACGGCCTCGGGCAGGGCGTCGGTGGGCAGGACCTCGTAGAGAACTGCCTCGATCGGGTCGGCGGAGAAGGAGTTGACCTCGCCGGGAACCTCGGAGATGTTCTTGGCCTCGTACTCCCAGTACTCCTTGGAGCTCAGGGCGGACAGCACCTTGTCCAGGGGGTGATTGACTGTCGTTGAAGACTCGATGTGTGTTGTCATGCAGAAAGGCTAACATCATAAGTGTGCAGCGTCCTGATTTTAGATTCCATTCGCGAACAATTGCGTCGACCTCGCCAGTAGTGGCCCGGTTGGCGGCGCGCGACGACGTCGAGCTGTCCTCACGGAGCTTCGCTGAACTGACGACCCTGCAGGTCGGCGGTTCGCCGGCCCTGGTGCTGTCCTGCCGCTCGGCCGACGCCGTCGCGGAGGTCGTCGGAGCGCTGGACGCAGAGGACGTCCCGCTGCTGGTCGTCGGGGGCGGATCCAACCTCGTCGTCGGCGAGGACGTCGCGGACATCGTCGCGGTCGTCCTCGAGCCCTGCGGGGAGCCGGAGGTCGACCGGGGGACCGGCCTGGTCCGGGCGTTCGCCGGGCTGGTCTGGGACGATGTCGTCGCCGCCACGGTCGACGCGGGGCTCGGCGGCCTGGAGTGCCTCTCCGGCATCCCCGGGTCAGTCGGCGCCACCCCGGTGCAGAACGTCGGGGCCTACGGGGCCGAGGTGTCCCAGACCCTGCACCGGGTGCAGTTGTTCGACCGCTCCACCGGCACCACCTCCTGGGTGACCCCGGAGTCCCTGGACCTGGCGTACCGCTACTCCAACCTGAAGTTCACCTCGCGGGCCGTGGTCACCGCCGTGGAGTTCCGGCTCACCACCGACGGCCTGAGTGCCCCGCTGCGTTTCGGCGAGCTCGCCCGACGTCTCGGCGTGACCCCCGGTGACGCGGGGCAGGACGGCGACGTCCGGCGTCCTGTGGCCGAGGTGCGTGACATGGTGCTGGAGCTGCGCCGGGGCAAGGGCATGGTGCTGGATCCGGACGACCACGACACCTGGTCGGCCGGGTCGTTCTTCACCAACCCCGTGGTGGACGTCGCCACCGCCGACGAGGTGCAGCGTGCCGTGGCCGCCACGCACGGTGCGCAGGACGCCGCCACGATGCCGCGGTTCGCCGCGGGGACGGACGGGGCGGGCGCCCCGCTGGAGAAGCTCTCCGCCGCCTGGCTCATCGAACGCGCCGGGTTCTCCCGGGGGTGGCACGTCCCCGGCAACGACCGGGCGGGCCTGTCGACGAAGCACACCCTGGCGTTGACGAACCGCGGCTCTGCGATGTCGTCGGACATCGTGGACCTCGCCCGCGCCGTGCGCGACGGGGTGCGCGGGACATTCGGTGTCACCCTGGTGCCGGAACCCGTGTGGGTCGGGGTCTCACTCGACGCCGGGTGACAGGGCGCGTCGCGGGTGGGGCGTATCCTGGGACGCTATGCGCGTCGCGATGATCTCCATGCACACCTCCCCGTTGGAACAGCCCGGTATCGGGGACGCCGGAGGGATGAACGTCTACGTCCGCAACGTCGCCGAGCACCTGGCGTCCCACGGTGTGGAGGTGGACGTGTTCACTCGGGCAACCCGCGCCTCGCAGGGTGAGGTCGTCGAGGTCGCACCGGGCCTGCGGGTGGTCAACTGTGTGGCGGGCCCGTTCGAGGGGCTGGCGAAGGAGTCGCTGCCGACCCAGCTCGCCGCGTTCACCGGGTCCGTGCTGTCCTTCGTGCGCCGGGAGGCCGGTAGTTCCGGGGAGGCGGGGAACCGTGTGGACCGGACGGGTGCCGGACACTACGACCTGATCCACAGCCACTACTGGCTCTCCGGGCAGGTCGGCTGGCTTCTGCGGGACCTGTGGGGGGTGCCGCTGGTGCACACCGCCCACACGTGGGCGGCGGTGAAGAACCTCGGTCTCGCCGACGGCGACACCCCGGAGCCGGAGTCCCGCCGTATCTGCGAGCAGCAGATCGTCGACAACGCCGACCGCATCATCGTCAACACGCAGGACGAGGCGGACGCGCTGGTCACCGCCTACGACGCCACCGGTTCCGGGCTCGCGGTCATCTCGCCGGGGGTGGACGTGGACCGGTTCACGCCGGGGTCGGACCGGGCGACCGAACGGTCGCGCCGGGAGCTGGGCATCCCCCTGCGGGCGAAGGTCATCGCGTTCATCGGCCGGCTGCAGAAGCTCAAGGGCCCGCACATCCTGCTGCGGGCCGCCGCCGACCTGATCCGGCGTCACCCGGAGCAGAACATCCGTGTGGTGATCTGCGGCGGCCCGTCGGGCACCGGGATGGAACGGCCGGATGAACTGCACGACCTCGCCGCCGAACTGGGTGTCTCCGGTTACGTCCGGTTCCTCTCGCCGCGGCCCCCGGAGGAACTGGTCAGCGTGTACCAGGCCGCCGACATCATCGCGGTGCCCAGCTACAACGAGTCCTTCGGTCTGGTGGCACTGGAGGCGCAGGCTGCCGGCACCCCGGTGGTGGCAGCCCGGGTCGGCGGGCTGCCTCTCACCGTCACCGAGGGGGAGAGCGGCCTGCTCGTCGACGGACACGACCCGGCGGACTGGGCGCGCGCCCTGGAGTCGCTGGTGATGGACGACGACCTGCGCAACTCCATGTCGGACGTGGCCCCCGCCCACGCTGCAGAGTACTCCTGGGACGTCACGGTGGAGAAGATGATCGCCGAGTACCGCGACCTCGTCGACCGGTGGCGGGCCCACGGATGCTCCGAGCCGGACGTCGCACTCACCTCACTGGCCTCCCGGGACCCCAGCGGTTCGAGGTAGCGGCGGGTAGATTCGTTGCCATGGAACTACAGCAGCTGACCGACCTCCTGGAAGCCGCCGAGGTCGACTACGAGGTCTCCAACGGGGTCGCCGTCGTCGTCCTGCCCGGTGAACGCCGACTGAAGACCAACACCCTGTTCATCCCGCAGGACGGGATGTTCCGCGTCGAGGCGTTCGTGTGCCGCGCGGTGGAGGAGGCCCACGCCGAGGTCTACCGGCTGCTGCTGCAGCACAACCGGAAGGCGTTCGGGGTGCACTACACCCTGGACAACAACAACGACATCTACCTGGCGGGCCAGTTCCCCGACACCACCACCGCCGGGGACGTCCAGACCATCCTGGGACAGGTTCTGGAGCTGGCGGACGGCGACTTCAACCACATCCTGGAGCTCGGGTTCGAGACGTCGATCCGGCGCGAGTGGGAGTGGCGGATCGACCGCGGGGAGTCCACCCGCAACCTCGAGGCGTTCCAGCGGCTGCGGCCCGGGTACCGGGAGGAGCGTGCCGACGACAGGGCTGACAGGGCTGACAGGGCTGGCCGTGCCGGCCGTTCGGGTTCCTCGGCGCCACCGGTCCCGCCGACCGCGCCCACGGCCTGACCCCCGCGGCGCCGGTCTTCACGGCTACCCTGTGCGACGGGCCAGGGCGTGGCAGAATAAGGAACCATGAGTGACAACAACCACGGCACACTGATCCTCCTCCGCCACGGCCAGAGCGAGTGGAACGCATCCAACCAGTTCACCGGCTGGGTCGACGTCGACCTCACCGACCAGGGCCGCGACGAGGCGGTCCGCGGCGGGAAGATGATCGCCGACGCGGGCCTGGAGCCCACCGTCCTGTACACCTCCCTGCTGCGCCGCGCGATCACCACCGCGAACCTCGCGCTCGACGCCGCCGACCGCCACTGGATCCCCGTCGTGCGTGACTGGCGGCTCAACGAGCGCCACTACGGCGCGCTCCAGGGCCTGAACAAGGCCGAGACCAAGGAGAAGTACGGCGAGGAGCAGTTCATGGCCTGGCGTCGGAGCTACGACACCCCGCCGCCCGAGCTCGAGGACGGCAGCGAGTACTCCCAGTCCGGCGACCCCCGCTACGCCGACCTCGCCGAGGTTCCCCGCACCGAGTGCCTGCTGGACGTCGTCAAGCGGTTCGTCCCCTACTACGAGACCTCGATCCTGCCGCGACTGGAGGCCGGCGAGACCGTGGTCGTCGCCGCCCACGGCAACTCGCTGCGCGCCCTGGTCAAGCACCTCGACAAGATCTCCGACGAGGACATCGCCGGTTTGAACATCCCCACCGGGATCCCGCTGGTCTACCGCATCGACCAGAAGGGCAGCGTCCTGAACGCCGGCGGCGAGTACCTCGACCCGGAGGCCGCCGAGGCCGGCGCCGCCGCCGTCGCCGCCCAGGGCGGGAAGTAGAGGCCCCGGGGGACGGTCGACAGGACATCGGGTCGTGATGACGTCAGCATCCTTCGCCCTGCTGGCAGGGGGAGTCCTCGCCGGGCTGCTCGTCGGAGTCGCCGTGACGGTGATCGTGGTGGTGGTCCGGCGTCGGGCCGAACACCGCGAGGAGGAACGTATCCGCCGGGAGACCCAGCACAACCGGGTGTCGACCATCGCACAGGTGATGCACTTCGCCCTGGAGTCGTCCCCGTTGGGGGTCGCCGTGGTCGACCAGCGTGACGACGTGGTGTACACCAACCGCAGTGTCCACGAGCTCGGTGTGGTGGATCGGCGCCACCTGGTTCCCGAGGTCTACAGGCTGGCACAGCGGGTCTTCGACGACGGCGAGCCCCGCGACAGCGTCCTGCACCCGGGGAACTCCGCCGTGGGACCGGTGTTCTCCGTCGCCGTCACCGTCCGGCGGCTGACCTCCGTGGACGACCGGTTCGTGGTGGTCTACGCCGCGGACAACTCCGAGAGTCTCCGGATGGAGGCCGCGCGCCGCGACTTCGTGGCCAATGTGTCCCACGAGCTCAAGACCCCGGTCGGGGCGATCTCCCTCCTGGTCGAGACGATGCTGGAGGCCCGCGAGGACCCCGACACCGTGGAGTACTTCGGCAGTAAACTCCACGCCGAGACCCGGCGGATGTCGACGATGATCTCGGAGCTGATCGGGCTGTCGAAGCTGCAGGGCGCTGAGCCCCTGCCGGACGCCCGCCCGGTGAGCGTGGACCGGGTCATCGACAAGGCCGTGGAACGTTCCCGCGTCGCCGCGGAAGTCGAGAACATCGAGCTCGTCACCGACGCCCCCGGCGGCGCCTGGCTCACCGGTGACGAGGAGCTGCTGGTCACCGCCGTGACGAACCTGATCGCCAACGCCATCAACTACTCACCGGACGACACCCCGGTCAGCATCAGCCGCGCCGTGCGGGGCCAGTCCGTGGTGATCAGGGTGACGGACCGGGGCATCGGGATCGCCCCCGAGGACCAGAAACGGGTCTTCGAGCGGTTCTTCCGCGCCGACAAGGCCCGCTCCCGGGCCACCGGGGGGACGGGCCTGGGCCTCGCCGTGGTCAAGCACACCGTGATCAACCACGGGGGGAACGTGTCCCTCTGGTCGCAGCCGGGCACGGGGTCGACCTTCTCCCTGGAGTTCCCCGTGCTGGACACCGAGGCCGTGCCGGACGAGGGTGTCCCGGACCAGGAGCGGTTCACCGCCGCCGAACTGCTGCCGAACCGGGACTGACCGGGACTGGCAGGGACAGGCCGGGCGCCACCGTGACCTTCGGACTTCACCCGGCAGGATCGGTGTGCGGAGTTTACAATGATGTCGTCCCGAAGCAGTCTCCCCGCAATGTCCGTCATTCACCCCGGCCGGTTCGCGGCCCACAGTCTTCCGTGAGGACCAGAATTCCCTATGCCCAGTGACCGTCCCACCGTCCTGCTCGTCGAGGACGAGGAATCACTCGCTGAACCCCTGTCGTTCCTCCTGCAGAAGGAGGGCTTCGGTGTCTACACCGCGGCGGACGGGCCCACCGCCCTCAAGCTCTTCGACGCACACGGTATCGACCTGGTGTTGCTCGACGTGATGCTCCCCGGCATGTCCGGGACGGACGTGTGCACCCAGCTGCGTGCGGTCTCCTCCGTGCCGGTGATCATGGTGACCGCCCGTGACAGTGAGATCGACAAGGTCGTCGGCCTGGAGATCGGCGCGGACGACTACGTGACCAAGCCCTACTCCGCCCGCGAACTCATCGCCCGTATCCGTGCGGTGCTGCGCCGCGGCGGCGACAACGGTGCCGACGAGGGGGAGGGCGACGACGGGATGGTGCTCAGGAGCCGGCGCGTGATCCTGGACGTCGAACGGCACACCGTGACTGTGGACGGTGCCCCGGTGTCTCTCCCGTTGAAGGAGTTCGACCTGCTGGAGTACCTGATGCGCAACGAAGGGCGGGTGCTCACCCGTGGCCAGTTGATCGACCGGGTGTGGGGCATCGACTACGTCGGTGACACCAAGACCCTCGACGTGCACGTGAAACGTCTGCGGTCGAAGATCGAGGAGACACCGTCCGCGCCGACGATGCTGGTCACCGTGCGCGGCCTGGGGTACAAGTTCGAGGGGTGAGCGGGGGAACCCGGTGAGCCGGTCGCCCGTCAGGAGTGGCCGGGCCCGGCGTCACAGGCACGGGAACCGGCCTTGTCTCCGTCTCCCGACGGCCCTTCCGCGGCAGCGGCGGCGGCCGTGGCGGGGTGGATCGACAGCAGCGGGAACCCGGAGGGGGAGTGGCGGGCAGCCTCCTCCCGCTGACGGCAGTGGGCGGCGACGACCTCGTACGCCTCGGCGCCGATGAGTTCGCGTAGTTCGTCGGCGTGGGTGGACCACAGTGACTCGCCGCCGGTGTGGCACCCCGGGTCGGAGGTGCAGTACCAGTCGAAGTCCTCGCCTCCGCCGCCCCAGCCCCGCCGGGTGTACTCGGTGACGGTGGTGCGCAGGACCTCGACGCCGTCCGGCCGGGTCTCCCAGTCCTCGAGCCGGCGCAGCGGCAGCTGCCAGCACACCTCCGGTTTGGCGACGGTGAGGGACACGTCGTTCTTCAGTGCCCAGCCGTGGAGCGCACAGCCGGCGCCGCCGGGGTGGTCGGCACGGTTGGCGAAGACGCACGCGCCGTGGTGCACGCGGGTCTTCAGGGCGGGTTCGGGTTCCCCGGAGTCGGTGTCGTCGCCGTCAAGCTCGTCCCAGACGAGCCAGGGCTCCACCTCGTCGTCGCTGTCCGCGCTCTCCATGACCAGGGACCTGAGCTGCCAGTCGTCGTCGGTGAGGTGGGGGACGATCTCCGCGAGTGCACCCCGGTCGTCGTCGTCCGTGAGGAAGGCCCCGTGGACGCAACAGCCCACGTCAGGGTGCTCGGCGTCGATGCCGTGGCAGGCGTCTGTGCCGAACCTGCACCGGTAGGTGGACAGAAGCCACGTAAGATCGACGGAGACGATGTGTTCGGAATCCGCCGGATCGGTGAACTCCAGGTACTCGCGCGGATGGTCGGCGGGAGTCTCCTGTCCTGAACGCACCGCGAGATCGGCCGGGGTGCCTTCCGGGTAGCCGCTGGTGATGTCGGAGAGAACAGAATGTGTCACGGTGAACACCGTAGACCGGATAGGGTGAAAACCGTGCGACTAGGTGTCTTGGATGTGGGAAGCAACACTGTCCACCTCGTGGTGGTGGACATGGCTCCGGGCGGTCCGCCGACCCCGATGAGCAACTGGAAGACCCCGATGAGGCTGGTGGAGTACCTCGACGACGAGGGTGCGATCACCACGAAGGGCATCCGCAAACTGATCAAGGGGGTCGGTCTCGCCGCGGAGATGTCCGAGCAGTTCCACTGTGACGAGATGCTGCCGTTCGCCACCTCGGCGTTGCGCTCGGCGACGAACTCGGACTCGGTGCTCGCCCAGGTCGAGGAGGAGACGGGGGTGCGGCTGCGGATCCTGTCGGGGACGGCGGAGGCGGAGCTGACGTTCCTGGCGGTGCGCCGCTGGTTCGGCTGGTCGGCCGGACGGATCTGCGACCTCGACATCGGCGGCGGGTCGTTGGAGATGTCGGTGGGGGTCAACGAGCTTCCCGATGTGGCGGTGTCGGTGGATCTCGGCGCGGGGCGTCTGACCCACGACTGGTTCCGCACGGATCCGCCCAGCCGCAAGGAGATCAAGGCGCTGGCGGCGCACATCGACGAGACGTTGGAGGAGCCGGTGGCCCGGCTCAAGGAGGCGGGTCCGGTGGACCTGGCGGTCGGTACGTCCAAGACGTTCAGGATGTTGGCGAGGCTCACCGGTGCGGCGCCGTCGTCGGCGGGGCCGCGGGTCCGCCGCGTGCTGACCCGCCCGGGTGTGCGCCAGTTGACCTCCTTCATCTCCCGGATGACCGCCGCTGACCGAGCTGAGCTGGAGGGTGTGTCCGCGGACCGTTCGGCGCAGGTTGTGGCGGGGGCCCTGGTGGCGGAGTCGACGATGCGCCACCTGGGTATCGAGCAGCTGCAGCTGTGTCCGTGGGCGTTGCGTGAAGGGGTGATCATGCGTCGTGCCGATGCCGAGGACGCCGCAGACTTCGACCCGAACAACAAGGTGGACAAAGGGTAGCGACGCCGCATTGTCCGGACATCGGGGTCAACGGCGGTGTCAGGTGGCGGATCTACGCGAACACCGGGCGGTAAAAGTCCTGGTAGCCTATAATTTCCCGGTGGTCACCTGTGAGCGTTGATCCACCGATGTGGGCTGTACACGTGATAACTGTAAACTGTCACCTGATAATTTAGGCATCAGTGTCGGTCGTCGGAAATGTGCGGCGACTTCTGCGGTGTCTTGTGCCCGCCATCCGGACCGGCGGGAGATGACCGATGATGGGAACGACGGATGAGTGAGAAGCTGACAGTTGCGGAGCTTATGGCCCGCAACGCCAAGGACGGTGCTGGCAGAGCTAACCGTCCCAGGCGTCGACGTAATCTCGAGGACGGCGGGGTCTCGGTCTCCGAGCTGACCGGGTCCATTCCCGTCGTCAGTGACGAGGACATCGAGCAGGACGAGGCGCAGCGCGCCGGGGAGTCCGCACCTGCCGGCACCGACGTCGTCGACAGTGCCGCCGGAGCCGACAGTGCCAGTGGTGCCGCCGTCGCGTCGCCGGGTGCCCACCCCTACCGCGGTGGGCACCAGCTCGCCGACGGCCCTGTCGGGAAGGTGAGCCCCGAAAGCCCCGAGATCCCCGGGACCTCTGAGGAGCCTGACGCCGCTGTGGAGGACGTTCCCACCTCCGGTGCGGACGCGGCTGACGGTATCGAGGAGGGCGTCGAGGAGGACGTCGAGAACGACGTCGTCGATGGTGAGGTGGTCGAGGAGGTCGTCGAGGAGCCTGCCGACGACTCTGACGACACTGACGACACTGACGAGGCCGGCTCCGTCGGGTACGTTCCTGCGGCCGGTGAGCCGGTGGCGCCTGAGCGTACCGGGGACGTACTGGGCGACCAGGACGACCAGGACGACCAGGACGACCAGGACGCCGCGTCGGGTGCCGCGGAGACCTCCGTGCTGCCGCGTGTCGGGGCGGAGTCCGCGGAGACGGCGGAGGCCGGGCGTGGGGCTGAGCCGGAAGCCGAGGGCTTTGACCCGGAGGACCCGGAGGGGCCGGTCGACCCGGAGGACCCGGACACCATCATCGAGTACGAGGACGACGCGATCTCGTGGCCGGCGCTGCTCGGCCAGACGGCTGTCGCCCTGGTCATCGGCGTCGTCATCTTCTTCGGCTTCACCCTGCTCTGGGACAAGCTGGGCACCGCCCTGGTCCTGGTCATGTCCGGCGTGGTCACCCTGGTGTGTGTGGGCGTCGTCCACGCGCTGCTGCGCCACCGGCACACCCTGGTGCTGATCCTGGCGTTCATCGTCGGCCTGGTGATCACCCTCGGGCCGCGGCTCATCATGTCTATCTGACCCGACCCCCGGTAGGCACTGACCGGCCCCGGCGGACCCCGGAGTGGCGAGCTTCACTCCCGCGTGGCACGCTGGGGCGCATGACTCGTATTGCATTTATCGGCGGAGGAAATATCGGTGAGGCCCTGATCTCGGGCCTCGTGAACGGGGAGGGTTCGGCCGACAAGCCGGACGTCGTCGTGTTCGACCCGAGCGCCAAGCGTCTGGATTTCCTCCGGGAGAAGTACGGCATCACCGGGGCGGATGACGCCTCCACGGCCGCGTCGGAGGCGGACTTCGTCGTCATCGCCGTGAAGCCTCACATCGTGGTTCCCGTCCTGGAGGAGATCTCCTCCACCCTGGACAACAACGACGCCGAGACCGTCGTCGTCTCCGTCGCCGCCGGTGTCAGCCTGGCGACGATGGAGTCGGCCCTGGCCGCCGGTGTGCCGGCCGTCCGGGTCATGCCGAACACCCCGATGCTCGTCGGTAAGGGCATGAGCGCCGTCGCCGGTGGACGGTTCACCTCGGATGAGCAGGTCGAGGCCGTGAAGGAGCTCTTCGCCACCGTCGGCCAGTCCGTCGCCGTGGCGGAGAAGGACATCGACGCGGTCACCGCGGTGTCGGGCTCCGGTCCGGCCTACATCTTCCTCGTCGCCGAGGCGATGACCGACGCAGGTGTCCAGCTCGGGCTGACCCGTCCGGTCGCGCAGCAGCTCGCTGTCGCGACGGTCGAGGGTGCGGCCACGATGATGGCGCAGGGGGAGACGAACCCGGTGGACCTGCGGGCGAACGTCACGAGCCCCGGTGGCACGACCGCCGCGGCGACCCGTGGTCTCGAGGAGAACGGGATCCGTACCGCGTTCTTCCGCGCCATGCAGGCGTGCGTCGACCGTTCCGTGGAACTGGGTCGTCCCGCCGGCGACAACTGACCGTCCGGCACCGGCTTCCCCCGTCCGGGGGTGGAGGAGTGACCGACCCGTCCCCTGTGTCCCTCGAGTCACAACCGTGTCACCAGTGTCTCCCGCCTCCCGGAGTGTCAGCCGTCATCTTTTGTCATTCGCGTCGCATTATTCTCAGGAATAACGCTAGGATGGGTCCAGCGCCCGACGTGTCGAAGTTCTGCAGGAGGGGAAGCCTGCAGCGCGTGCGTGCGTCGTAAGGATTGGAAATTATGGCTAACAATGACAGTGGAACGTTCCTCACGGTCGCCGAGGTCGCCGAGCTCATGCGGGTGTCCAAGATGACCGTGTACCGCCTGGTTCACTCCGGTGAACTGCCGGCGGTGCGTGTCGGACGTTCATTCCGTGTGCACGAGCAGGCGGTTGAGGAGTACCTGGGCGCCTCGATCTACGAGGCGGGCCAGACCGGCTAGTACGGCCGTGTCCCGCACGGGACGGCTCACGGGGTCGATCGCAGGCCCCGGACCCCTCCGCCCCACCGGTGGTGAACCGGTGGGGCGGAGGGGTTTCTGCTGTGGTGCACCACGGGGCGTTTACGGTGGGGTCTTTTGCCGTGGCAACGGTGCGCCGGTTAAACTGATCTGCATTCGTGTCGGATCGGTCCCGATCGGTGTGGTTCCCCTGCCGTTTGCCGTCCGCCCGCGGTGCCGCCGGTGCCGTGCGGGAACCGACCAGCAGCATGATCCTTAACCGAAGACCAACCACGAGGGAGGACCCATGGGTTCTGTCATCAAGAAGCGTCGTAAGCGCATGTCGAAGAAGAAGCACCGCAAGATGCTTCGCCGTACCCGCGTGCAGCGGCGGAAGCTCGGCAAATAAGCCGGTGCCCCACGAGGCGCGGTCCTGTCCCGGAATCCCGGGGCCGGGCCGCGCCTTGCTGTGTGCCGGGGCAGTCGCGGTCACTAGACTCGGGTGGCATGGACAGCGTCACCGACAGCGTTACCGACAACATCACCGACGGCGGCTCCCCGTCCGCCGGACACCGGCCCACGGTCACGCTCATGGTGCGTGAGGGCTGCGGGTCCTGTGTGCGGGTGCACGGCCAGATCGCCCCGGTCTGTGCGCAGGCCGGGGCGACGCTGCAGGTGGTGGACGTGGACTCGTCACGGGCGACGGCGGTGGAGTTCGGCGACCGGGTGCCGGTGGTCCTGGTCGACGACGAGGAGATCGCCTGCTGGGAGATCGACGACGAAGAGCTGGTGGAGGCTCTGTCGGAGGCGCGTCGGGAGGGGCACGTCCCGGGCAGGTGAACGGACTTGTGGCTGCGGGGGCTTAACCGGGGGTCGGTCACAGCGCTCTCCGCTGCTTTTGTTATTGGGGGCGGTGAGGGGATACCGTAGGAGGCTGGTACCGCATGACGGCGTCGACCACCGGTCTCCGGTGGGCGGGAGGCGCCGCGGCGGAAAAAGTGACCACTGACGATTTTCGCGGGAGGCTGTGCAGCCATGGCAGGACTCGGGATCACCGGACCGGCAGCCGTCCTCCTGGTCGGCCTGTCCTTCCGGTCGGCACCGGTGCCGGTTCTCGAGAAGGCCTCGGTCTCGCCGGCGGAGCTGAACCGTCTGGAGCGCGACCTCGTCGGGGGTGACTGTGTCACTGAGGCGCTGATCCTCTCCACCTGCAACCGCATGGAGTTCTACGTCGCCACCTCGGCGTTCCACCCGGCGCTCGACCATGTGGTGGAGACGATCGCCGCGCACGCGCGGATGGACGCCGTCGAACTCGAGCCGTACCTCTACGTCCGGTACGCCGACGCCGCGGCCGAGCACATGCTCACCGTCGCCGCCGGCCTCGACTCGATGGTGGTGGGTGAGCAGCAGGTCATCGGCCAGTTGCGGGCCGCCTACACCTCCGCCTCGGAGAACGGCGTGGTGGGAACGACGCTGCACGACCTCACCCAGCGTGCGCTGCACACCGGCAAGCGCGTCCACACGGAGACGAGTGTGGACGAGGCCGGCTCGTCGATGGTCAGCTTCGCCCTCGACCACGCCCTGGCCGAGCTCGAGGTGCAGGACATGGCGGGACGTGACGCGGTGGTCATCGGCGCCGGGGCCATGGCCTCGCTGGCCTCGACCTACCTGGGGCGTTCCGGGGTCCGTCACGTGACCGTGGTGAACCGGACGGTGGCCCGCGCGGAGAACCTCGCCGCCCACGCCAGGGAGGCGGGGGTGGACGCGGCCGCGGTGGGTCTGGACGGCCTGCGCGAGGTGCTGCGGGGTGCGGACCTGGTGGTCTCTGCCACCGGTGCCGTCGGTACGGTGCTCGGGCCGGACGATCTCGTCGCCGCCCAGTCGGAGCGGCCCCGGCGCATGGTCCTGGTGGATCTCTCGATGCCCCGCGACATCGACGACGCCGTCGTCGATGTCGCCTCCGACGGCGCATCCGACGTCCGACTGCTCAACATCGAGGAGCTCACCGCCCTCGCCGGTGACGGTGCCCGTGACGAGTCCGCCGCCCGCGGTATCGTCGCCGCCGAACTGTCGGAGTACCTGGAGCAGGTGCGTGTGCAGTCGGTGGTTCCCACGGTCAAGGCGCTGCGTCGCCGTGCCGCCGACGTGGTCGACGACGAGCTCGGCCAGCTGGTCCGCCGGACCCCGGGGATGGGCGAGGACGACCGCGCCGAAGTGGCGCGGACGGTGCGCCGGGTGGTGGACAAGCTCCTCCACGCGCCCACGGTCCAGGTCAAGAAGCTCAGCTCCCAGGACGGGACGGTCAACTACGCCGAGGCACTGGCCGCCCTCTTCAACCTTCCGGCCGGCAGCACCTCGGTGGTGTCGCAGGCCATCGAGCCCGGGGACGCGGGCAAGGCACGCATCGGCAACGTGCTGCAGCAGGGCACCGTCGGCACCGGCAGTGCCAGCGGTGCAGGCGCCTCGGAGGCGGCCGGCGTGACGGCCCCCGTCGCCGAGGGCGAGGAGGAGGCGTCGTGACCAGTGACTCCGCTGAGCCGCGGAACCTCCTCGTCGGTACCCGGGCCAGCAACCTCGCCCGCACCCAGGCCGGCACCGTCCGCGACGCGCTGACGGACGTGCTGCGCGGTATGTTCGCTGATGCGGCCGGTGCCGCCGAGCTGCACTTCGTCCACACCCCCGGTGACGCCTCCCAGAAGGCGCAGACCCCGGTGAACCGTATCGGCGTCGGCGTATTCACGGAGACCCTGCGCAACGCCCTGGCCGCCGGTGAGTGCGACGTCGCCGTCCACTCCTTCAAGGACCTGCCCACCGCGCCGGACCCGCGGTTCGTCAGCGTGGTCCCAGCCCGCGTCGACCCCCGCGAGGTGCTCGTGAGCACCGGCGGCACGGCGCTGCGCGACCTGCCGGAGGGGGCGAGGATCGGCACCGGCGCCCCGCGGCGGGTCTCGCAGATCCGCGCGTTGCGTCCGGACCTGGAGGTCTGCCCGCTGCGCGGGAACATCGACACCCGTATGGGCCGTGTCCGCGACGGCGACCTCGACGCCGTCATCCTGGCCCGGGCCGGTCTGGAGCGGGTCGGCGTGCTCGACCGCGCGTCCGAGACCGTCTCCGTCGACGACATCCTCCCCGCGCCCGCACAGGGTGCACTGTGCGTGGAGGTCCGCGCCGACGACGAGGAGGCCGTCGCCGCGGTCCTCGGCCTGGACGACCCGGTGTCGCATGCCACCGCCGTCGCCGAGCGCGCCGTCCTGGCCGAACTGCAGGCCGGCTGCACCGCACCCGTCGGCGCATGGTCCACCTACGTGGACGGCACCCTGACCTTACGTGGCGGTGTGTTCGCCCTGGACGGGTCGAGACAGCTGGTCCGTGAACGCTCCGTCGACCTTGAGATACCCGGTGGGCCGTGGCTGCACACCGCCGCAGATCTCGGCCACGCCGTCGGACGTGACCTCATCGCCGGCGGTGCCGCCGGGATCATCACCGACATCGTCGGTGCGCGTTGACCTGGTATTGACCGGTCTGCCGCACCGTCCCCCGCGGCCCAGCCACGCCCACCAGCACTGCCTGACCTACCTGAGAAAGTCGCCTCGATGACCACTGCCGGAATTGCCCAGACGGGTCCCTCGAACAGCCCACTGACCGGCCGCGGCCGCGTCCTGTTCGTCGGCGCCGGCCCCGGAAACCCGGAGCTGCTGACGGTCCGTGCCCGCGAGATCCTCGAAAACACCGCCCACGTCTGGGTCGACCCCGCCGTCACCGAGTCCGTCCGGGCCATCATCGCCGGTGCGCTGCCGGTCCCCGAGGACAAGCGCATCGCCGCGGAGAAGGAGTGGGAGGCCGAGCTCGAGGCCGCGAAGGCCGCCGGCGCCCGTCGCCGTCCCCGCCGGCCGGCAGAGGTCACCGCCGCCGAGATCGTCCTCGCCGCCCCCCACACCACCGAAGCCGTCGCCGCACACGCCGCCGCCGAGGAGGCCGCCCGTGAGGCGGAGGCCGGCGGGTACGCCAGCTACCCGGACACCCCGGACCCCGACGAGATCCGCCCGGTGGAGGCACAGGCCGTCGCCCAGGCGATGGTGGACCACGTCCGCCACGGCCACAGCGTGGTCCGCCTCGTCGCCGGCAACCCGGTGAGCAATCCGGCGGTGCTCATGGAACTGCAGGAGGTCGCCGCCCTCGGTGTGGAGTTCGAGGTCGTCCCCGGGATGACCGGCGCCTCGGCCCTGCCCGCCTACACCGGTATCGCCACCGGAGACGGGTACACCACCGTGGACCTGCGTTCCGACGCCACCACCGAGATCGACTGGGACGGCATCGCCGCAGCCCCGAAGCCGCTGATCCTCACCGCGGGCCCGTCGGACCTGCCGCTGATCACCGCGGAACTGAAGCGTCGCGACGTCGCGGGCAGTACCCCGGCCACGGTCACGTCGCACGCCACGACCCGGCGCCAGCGCTCCTACGACGTCACCCTCGACACGCTGAAGTCCGTCGTCGCGGCCTCCGGGCCGTTGGCGAAGGAGGGCGAGATGCCCCAGGAACTGGTGGTCACCGTGGGCGCCCAGGCCAGCCGCCGCAGCAAGTACTCCTGGTGGGAGAACCGCTCCCTGTACGGGTGGACGGTGCTCGTGCCCCGGGCGAAAGACCAGGCCGGGCCGATGAGCGCCCGCCTCGCCTCGCACGGTGCCATCCCGATCGAGGTCCCCACCATCTCCGTGGAGCCGCCGCGCAGCCCCGCCCAGATGGAACGGGCGATCAAGGGACTGGTCGACGGCCGGTACCACTGGATCGTCTTCACCTCCGTCAACGCGGTGAAGGCCGTGTGGGAGAAGCTCGCCGAGTTCGGGCTCGACGCCCGCGCCCTGGCGGGTGTGCGTGTCGCGGCCGTGGGCGCGAAGACGGCCCAGGCCGTCCGTGACCTCGGGATCACCCCGGAGCTGCTGCCGAAGGCCAACGCCCGCAACGCCTCCGGACTGGTGGACGTCTTCCCCGCGTACGACGAGGACCTCGACCCGGTCGACCGGGTGCTGCTCCCGCGCGCCGACATCGCCACGGACACCCTGGTGGACGGGCTGGTCGAGCTCGGCTGGTCGGTGGAGGACGTCGTGGCCTACCGCACGGTGCGTGCCGCGCCCCCGAGCCAGGAGGTCCGCGACATGATCAAGTCCGGCGGCTTCGACGCCGTGTGCTTCACCTCCTCCTCGACGGTGAAGAACCTCGTGGGCATCGCCGGTAAGCCGCACACCCGCACGATCATCGCCTGCATCGGCCCGATGGCCGCGCAGACGGCCCGCGAGCACGGCCTGCGTGTGGACGTGATGCCGGAGGTCGCCGGTGTGCCGGAGCTGGTGGACGCCCTGGCCCACCACGTCGCTGAACTGCGCGCGGCCGGCCAGCTCCCCCCGCCGCGCAAGCGTCGCCGCCGGCGCCGCCCTGCCGCCGGCCAGTAGGCGCGGCACGCGGCGTACCATCAGCACCATGACTGATGACGTACACCCCGTCCGCCGACCCCGCCGACTCCGCACCACCCCGGCGATGCGGAACTTCGTCGCCGAGACCCACCTGGTCGCCGACCAGCTGGTGCTCCCGATGTTCATCGCCGACGGCCTGGACTCCCCACGGGACATCTCCGCGATGCCCGGCGTGCAGCAGCACACGGAGGACTCCCTGCTGCGCACCGCCGAGGCCGCCCTCGCCGCAGGTGTGGGGTCGGTCGACCTTTTCGGCGTGCCCACCCCGGACTCCAAGGACGCCACCGGCTCCCAGGCCTGGGCAGAGGACGGCATCCTCAACCGGGGCCTGGCGGCCCTGCGCCGGGAGTTCGGTGACGACCTGATCGTCATGGCCGACACCTGCCTCGACGAGTTCACCGACCACGGCCACTGCGGGGTGCTCACCGAGGACCGGTTCGGCACCACCGTGATCGACAACGACGCCACCCTGCCGCTCTACGCGCGGATGGCCGTGGCACAGGCGGAGGCAGGCGCCCATGTCGTCAGCCCCTCGGGGATGATGGACGGACAGATCGCCGTGATCCGGCGTGCGCTGGACGAGGCCGGCTTCCAGGACGTGTCGGTGCTGGCCTACTCGGCGAAGTACGCCGGCGCATTCTACGGGCCCTTCCGCGAGGCTGTGGGATCGTCCCTGCAGGGCGACCGCAAGACCTACCAGCAGGACCCCCGCAACGCCCGCGAGTCGCTCATGGAGGTCGAGCTCGACATCGCCGAGGGTGCGGACATGGTGATGGTCAAGCCCGCCATGCCGCACCTCGACATCCTGCGCCAGGTCGCGGACTTCTCCACCGTGCCCGTCGCCGCCTACCAGGTGTCGGGGGAGTACTCCATGATCACCGCGGCGGCGCAGAACGGGTGGATCGACCATGAGGCCGCGATCATGGACTCGCTGACCGGGATCCGTCGCGCCGGCGCCGACATCATCCTGACCTACTGGGCCACGGAAGCGGCCCACCTCCTGCGCGGCTGACGACCGGTTGACTAAGCTGGTCGACGATATGACACAGCAGACTCCACCGACACCACCCAAGGTCGGCCGTCCCGACGGACTGGCACCCTCCTCCGAGGGTGCGCCCGAGGATGTCCGCGACGGCGTCCGCGCCTGGTACATCGTCGGGGCCGTCCAGGCGTTGACCGCCGTCCTGCAGCTGGTGATGAACCTGCAGGACCCGCGTGCGTTGACCGGTCAGGTGCGCGAGCAGATGAACTCCGTCTCCCTGCCGGACGGTGTCACCGTGGAGACGCTGGTCACCGGGACGGCGATCCTGAACCTGCTGGTCATGCTGGCGGCGGTGGCGCTGTGCATGTACCTCAACCACCGGGTGTCGCGGGGAGGGGTCCGCAGCCGGCTGTTCCTGTGCGTCGGGTCGGTGTACCTGGCGTTGATGGCGCTGCTGCAGGTCTTCTCCAGCCCGCCGGACACCGGTGCCACCCCGCTGGTGCTGCTCGTCGGTGCCGGCACCATCGTCTCCGGTGTGGTGGCCGCCGTGGGGGTCTGGCTGGTCACCCGCCCGGACAACGCCGACTGGTTCGGCCTGCCCGACAAGTCCGAGGTCGAGGCCTACGCGGAGAAGCTGGCCCGGCGGAACGAGGAACTGGACAGGGAACGCGCGGAGAAGAAGAAGCGGAAACGCCGGGCTCGCGAGGACAGGGACAGTGGGAACGACAGGGACCGCAGGGACGCCGGTGGCACCGGGGAGCCGAAGAACAGGGGGCGGTGAACCGTGCCTTCCATGTTCCCGGTCTCCCACAACTCCGACCCCGGAGACCGCAACCGTGCGATCCGCTACTGGCGGCCGGGGGAGGGGATCCCGGGCTCGGTGAAGACCGCCGTGGTCCTCTTCCTCCTCGCCGCCGTCGGCCTGCTGGTCAGCGGTGCGATGATGTGGACCGCCGAGCGGCCCGTCGTCGACGACCCCGCGCGGATGGCCTACTTCGAGACCCTGTCCACGAACATGCGGTGGGTCGGTTCCGTGCAGATCCTCACCGCGGTGCTGACGGCGCTGCTGGTCCCCGGGCTGCTGCGCGGTGACGGGCGTCGGCGGCGCCGGCTGATGACCACCGTGGCCGTGGCGGCGGGGTTCACCCTCGTCGGCTGGGTGTTCAACGTCGGGGGACTGGAACAGCCGCTGATCGCCCTGGCCGTCGCACTCGGCGCCCTGGCGATGTACCGCCCGGCGGTGCGGACGTTCTTCGGCGACACCCCCTCGGACCTGGAAGGCTGACCCCGTGGACACGGCACCCCGCACCACCGATACCGTGAGCACCGCCATCGCGGAGGCGCGCCGCGCCGCACGGGCGGCCGGCCTCGTCGACGACGACGCCGGGGAACAGGGTGAGGCGGGTGAGCTGGGGGAGGAGACCCTCTCCCGGCGGGGACGTGGCGGGGCGCGCCTGACCTCGTTCACCTTCCACCTCGGCGGACTGGAGTCCGCGGTGCAGGCGGGCCGGGTGGAGGAGGCGCTGAACGCGCTGCCGGGTGTGCAGGCGCGGGTGGTGTACTCCACCTCGATGGCCTGGGTGACGGCGCCGGAGTCGCTGCAGCCGGACGTCCTGCGCACCGTGATCGCCGACGCCGGGGCGGACTCCTGGCTGACCCTGGCCTCGCTGCGTCGCCGGTCGGAACGGCTGTCGGCGCCGTCGCGGTTGAGGCGTCCTGCGCGGAGGCGCCCGTCGCGGGTGTCGCGTGGGGCCCGTGACGGCACGGGCCGCGGGACCGGTGGACCGGACGGGGCCCGGGGTCAGTCCGGTGTGGAGGTGCTCTACACCGCACGGGCGCTGATCACCGTCGGACGGCTGCTCGTCGCGTTGGCGTTGGGGGTGCCGGTCGTGGTGCTCCAGCTGGTGCCGGCCTGGCAGTTCACCTCATGGCAGTGGGTGTGCCTGGCGCTGTCGGTCCCCGTGGTCTTCTGGTGCGCCTGGCCCTTCCACCGTGCGATGCTCGGGGGCCTGCGGCGCCGGATGCCCGCCCTGGACGCGGCGTCGTCGGTGGCGATCCTGCTGGCGTTCACCTACTCCGCGGTCGTCATGGTCACCGGTGAACCCGGGGACCCGGGCTGGCGTTCGGAGAACATCCTCACCGCCTGGGGTTACCAGGAGGAGGCGCTGTTCCTCGACGTCGCGTGCGGGTGCACGATCCTGCTGCTTCTCGGCCGGTTGGCGTCCCGCCGGACCCGGCTGCGTTCCCTGCTGGCGCTGAACATGCTGCCCGGCGGGCAGGACGTCCCGGTCACCGTGGTGCGCAAGGACCGTCGGGGTAAACCGGTCAAGACGCTCATCGCGCCGACGGAGCTGCGCGTCGGCGACGACGTGCTGGTGCCCACCGGGGCGGTCGTCCCCTGCGACGGTGAGGTGGTCGGTGGACGGTCCGTCCTGCAGTCCGGCCCGTTCACCACACGCCGGGGAGGGACGGGGGAGACGCCGGTCGAGGTCGGTGACGAGGTGTTCGCCGGCTCGCGCAACACCGGCGAGTCCACCGGGGACACCATCAAGGTCCGGGTGAACCGCACCGGGTCACAGACCCGCATCGCCGGGGTCCGCCGGTGGATCGCCTCGGCGGAGCGTGAGGAGAACCGGCTCGAGCAGCTCGCCACCCGCACCGCCTCGGTCCTGGTGCCCTGGGCGATGGTGGTCGCCTCACTGGCGGCCGTCGGCTGGCTGACGATCGGTGACGGCCTGTCCGCCGCTGTGGCCACCGCACTGACCGTGCTCGTCACCGTCGCGCCGGTGGCACTGGCAGTGTCGACGACGCTGGCACTGCGCTTCGGCCTGGCCCGCGCGGCCGCCGACGGCATCCTCATCCGCGACACCGGCACCGTCCACCGGCTCGCGGCGATCGACAGCATCATCTTCAACCGCGCGGGAACGCTGACCACCGGACGGATGAACGTGGTCGGCATCACCGCGGCCTCCGGGGAGAACAGTGAACTGGTGCTGCGTGTCGCCGGTGCGCTCAGCCTGGAGAGCGGGCACGCGGTGTCGCGGGCGATCGTGCGCGCCGACCGGGAGTCCCGCGACACCGGCGCCGGCGGCAGCGACGTGCCGCACTGGCTCGACGTCGGGCCGGTGGAGGTCGACGACCAGGGCGCCTTCAGCGCGACGGTGGACCTGCCGGCGGAGGACGGCGAGACGCGTCCCGTGCGCGCCCGGCTGTGGCGTCCCCGCGACCTCTCCGAACTCACCGACCCGGCACTCGCCAACGCGGCGCTGGGCGGCGGCGCACCACTGGTGGTCAGCTGGAAGGGCCGGGCCCGTGGGGTGATCAACCTCGCCGACACGGTGAAACCGGACACCGAGGGCGCGGTGCAGTGGCTCGAGGAGGCGGGCGTGGAAACCTACATGCTCTCCCGGGACACCTACCCCGTCGCCCGCCGGATGGCCGACTCGGTGGGGATCTCCACCGTGCTCGCCGGGATCGTCCCCTCGCAGAAGGCCCGGGCGGTGCGTAACGTGCACGCCCACGGGTCCACCGTCGCCCTGGTCGGGGACCGGGACATCCTGGACTGCCTGGCCGTGGCGGACGTCGGAATCCTCATGGGGTCCGGCGACCGCCTGGAGACCATCGACAGTGACGCCAGCGACGTGGTCGTCATCCGTGACGACATCGCCGCCGTCCCCGAGGCGGTGAACCTGGTCCGCCGGGTGCGTGCGGTCGTCGACTGGAACCTGTGGCTGGCCTGGGGCTACAACCTCGTCGCCCTGGTCCTCGCGGTCGCCGGCGTGCTCAACCCGCTGCTGGGCACGGCGCTGATGCTGGGCTCCTCGCTGCTGATCGAGTGGCGCTCGGCGAAGATCACCCACCGGGACTTCAGCGTCGACGCCAACCTGGTGCGCCGCGGCGACACCCGGGACGGGCACGGTGACCTGGGCAGGACCCGTCGGGGACGCCTGCTGGCCTGGGCAGGGGAGAACCTGAGCCCCTGGCAGTTCCGCTGAGGCCCCCGGTCATTATGCTGGGGCACGGCAGCAAGACAGGCGACCTCTAAGGAGTGGCACATGAGTGGACGGACGAACAGCTCGGCGGCGATGGACCGGGCCAGGGGGGTCACGCCCGGCGGCGTGAACTCCCCGGTGCGTGCGTTCGGGTCGGTCGGCGGCACCGCCCCGTTCATCGCTTCAGCGGAGGGGTCGCGGCTCACCGACATCGACGGCAACGACTACGTGGACCTGATCTGCTCCTGGGGCCCGATGCTCCACGGCAACGCCCACCCCGCCGTGGTCGAGGCCGTCCGTGAGGCCGCCGGACGTGGCCTGTCCTTCGGCGCGCCCACCCTCGCCGAGACCGAACTGGCGCAGGAGATCATCGACCGCACCAGCGTGGAGCGGGTTCGTCTGGTCAACTCCGGTACGGAGGCGACGATGTCAGCGGTGCGGCTGGCCCGCGGCTTCACCGGACGGGACAAGATCCTGAAGTTCAACGGGTGCTACCACGGGCACGTGGATTCCCTGCTGGTGGCGGCCGGGTCGGGTGTGGCGACGCTGGGCCTGCCGGACTCGCCCGGCATCACCGCCTCCGCAGCGGCGGAGACGATCGTGGTCGACTACAACGACCTGGACGCCGTCCGGGCCGCCTTCGAGCGCAACCCCGGCCAGATCGCCGCGGTCATCGCGGAGGCCAGTGCCGGCAACATGGGGACGGTGCACCCGCGGGACGGCTTCAACGCCGCCCTGAAGGAGATCGCCCACGCCGACGGTGCGCTGCTGATCCTCGACGAGGTGATGACCGGGTTCCGCACGTCCCGGTCCGGATGGTTCGGGGTGGACGGTGTCGCAGGCGACATCACGACCTTCGGCAAGGTCGTCTCCGGCGGCATGCCGGCCGCCGCCTTCGGCGGGCGTGCCGACATCATGGGCATGCTGGCGCCGGAGGGGCCGGTGTACCAGGCGGGCACGCTGTCGGGGAACCCCGTGGCGACCGCGTCCGGCCTGGCGTCACTGCGGCTGGCGGACGACTCGACCTACACGACGCTGCAGGCCAACGCGGACCGGCTGTCCGGGCTGGTCAGCGAGGCCCTGTCGCGCGAGGGCGTGGCACACCACATGCAGCGTGCCACGACCATGCTGTCGGTCCGCTTCGCCGAGGGGGAGGGGCGGAACTTCGCCGACATGCAGGCGGCGGACACCTTCCGTTACGCCCCCTTCTTCCACGCCCTGCTGGACAACGGGGTCTTCGCCCCGCCGAGCGTCTTCGAGACCTGGTTCGTGTCCACCGCACTGACCGACGCGGACTTCGAGCGCGTCGAGGCCGCCCTGGTGCCGGCGGCGAAGGCCGCCGCGGCGGCTGAACCCCGGTAGGCCCCGACCGGTCAGGCGAGCGCGTCGCGGATCATCGGGATGTAGCGTTCCAGGGCCCAGGGCACGGTGAGGGGGTTGATCATCGAGGACCCGGTCACGAAGGACGGGTCGGTCGGGGCGACCTCGGCGCCGTCCCGGATCGCGGTGATGCCGCCGTAGACCGGGTTGGCGTGCATCTCGCGCCGGTTCGTCTCGTCGGAGTAGAAGGTGAAGATCAGGTCGACACCGTCGAGCCGGTCGGCGTCCTCGAGACTGAACCGGGCGGAGTCGGTGCCCACGACCTCGTCGTCCTTCATCTCCTCGACCACCGGCGCGACGGGGAAGCCCAGGTTGGCGACCATCGCGGCACGCTGCTCCGTCGGGAGGAAGACACCCATGTTCTCGGCGGGGCCCTGGTTGTAGATGAACGCGAAGTCGTGGTCGGCGAAGTCGGGGTTGTCGGCGCGGGCGGCGGCGAAGTCGTCGTCGATGCCGTCGATGAGTTCCGCGGCACGGTCCGGTTTCCCGAGCGCCGTGGCGACGGTGGTGATCTGGTCCTTCCAGTCGATGGTCCAGGGGTGTTCGGGGTAGGCGACGGTGGGGGCGACCGCGCTGATCTGGTCGTACTGGTCCTGCGTCAGGCCGGACCACGGGGCGAGGACGAGGTCGGGCTCCAGGGCGGCGATCTCCTCGGCGTTGACCTCCTCACCGCCGGTGATGAGCTCAGGCATCTCGTCGCCGCGTTCCTCGACCGCCTCGCGGATCCAGGGCAGCTGGCCGGTGTCGTCGGCGCCCCAGTCGTAGCGTTCGGTGGCCACCGGTGTCACGCCCAGGGCGATGGCCGTCTCCGCGGAGCCCTGCCCCAGCGTGACGACGCGTCGTGGTTCGGAGGTGATCTCGGCCTCGCCGAGGGCGTGGGTGACGGTGACCGGTTCGAAGCCCCCGTCACCGCCGCCACCGCTGTTGCCGTCCGTGCCGTCCCCGCCGGGGCCGGAGGAGCAGGCGACGAGCAGGAGGGTGGTCAGCAGGGATGCGGCGACGGCGGCCACGGGACGCGCCGTGGGGCGCCGGACGGTGAGATTCATGAGGGTAGGCTAGCATACATTCCAGGGGTGACCGTCGTTCACTCCGGTGTGCGCGGGAGTGTCGTCACTTATGAGCTGAGCACCATCCCAGGTAGTGTCAGGCACCATGACAACGATCGTCCACCTCGTCCGCCACGGGGAGGTCCACAACCCCGACCGCATCCTCTACGGTCGCCTGCCCGGCTGGCACCTCAGCGTCCGTGGCCGTCAGATGGCCGCGGCGGTCGCCGCCGACCTGTCCGATCACAACGTCACCTACGTCGTCTCCTCCCCGTTGGAGCGTGCCCGGGAGACCGTGGCACCGCTGGCGGAGAAACTCGGCGTCGAGCCGGGGGTGGACGGGGACCTGCTGGAGGCCGGCAACGACCTGGAGGGCCTGCACATCAAGGGCCTCCGGTCGGCACTGTGGAACCCGAGGCGGTGGCCCATGCTGACCGACCCCACCGCCCCGAGCTGGGGCGAGCCCTACTCGGAGATCCTCGACCGCATGTGGCGTGCCGTCGACCGCGCCCGCCGCGGCGCCGAGGGCGGCGAGGCGGTGTGCGTCACCCACCAGCTGCCCATCGTCTGTGTCCAGCGGGACGTCCAGGGGCTGCCGCTGCGGCACAACCCGGCGGCCCGCCGGTGCGAACTCGCCTCGGTCACGTCGCTGGTCTTCGAGGGCGACGACCTGGTCGACATGGTCTACTCGGAGCCTGCACAGGAGATCTGATTCGGTGATGAACGTGAGACTACAGGGACGGCGGACGGCGGCGGCCGTCCTGACGGCGTCGCTGGCACTCGGCCTGTCCGCCTGCGGTGAGAGCAACACCGCCGGGACGGACGCGGTGGCCCAGGGCGGCACCTTCGAGTTCGTCTCCCCGGGCGGACAGACGGAGATCACCTACGACGAGGCGGACCGCGAACCCGTCGGCGACCTGCAGGGCGAGTCCCTGATGGAGCCGGACGAGACGGTCGGCCTCAAGGACTTCGAGGGCCAGGTCGTGGTGCTCAACTCCTGGGGCCAGTGGTGCGGTCCGTGCCGAAGCGAGGCAGACGACCTGGAGCGGGTCCAGCAGAAGTTCGAGGATCACGGCAGCGGCACGATCCTGGGCATCAACGTGCGCGACTCGGTGGCGGACAAGGCACGCGACTTCGTCACGGACAACGGGATCAGCTACCCGTCGATCTACGATCCGCCGTTCAAGTCCGCCCTCGCCCTCGGCGGCCTGCCGGCGTCGGTCATCCCGACGACGATCGTGCTGGACAAGCAGCACCGTCCCGCGAAGGTCTTCCTCCGCGAGATCAATGACGACGAGCTGTGGGCGGCCGTGGAGCCGCTGCTCGACGATGAGTGAGCTCGGCACCGCGTTCTCCGACGCGGTCACCACCGGGCCGATCCTGCTGGCACTGCTCGCCGCGGCCGTGGCCGGACTCGTCTCCTTCGCCTCGCCGTGTGTGATCCCGCTGGTGCCGGGCTACGTCTCCTATCTCGCCGGCGTCGTCGGTGCAGACACCGAGTACACCCGCGAGGGCACCGTGGTGACCGCCCGTCGCGGCCGTGCGGGCGGCGCCGCACTGCTGTTCGTGGCCGGATTCACCGTGGTCTTCGTCCTCGCCTCGACGACGGTATTCGGGGTGGTCGGTGCGCTGCAGATCAACCAGGAGACGCTGATGCGTGTCGGCGGTGTGGTCACGATCGTCATGGGCATCGTCTTCATGGGGTTCATCCGCCCGCTCCAGAACGACACACGCATGGCGCCGAAGCGCTGGTCCACCCTGGGCGGCGCACCGCTGCTCGGCGGGGTCTTCGCCCTGGGCTGGACGCCCTGCCTGGGCCCCACCCTCGCCGCGATCATCTCCGTCTCCGCGGGGACCGAGGGCATGACCGCCGCGCGTGGTGTCGTCCTCATCATTTCCTACTGCCTGGGCCTGGGACTACCGTTCGTCCTTGTCGCCCTGGGCTCCGCCAGGGCACTGCGCGGGGTCGGCTGGCTGCGGAGGCACTCCCGCACCATCCAGATCGTCGGCGGTGCACTGCTGGTCCTCGTCGGCATCCTGCTGGTCTCCGGCCAGTGGGCGCTGTTCGTCGACTGGATCCGTCAGGGCGTGGTGTCGGACACCACGCTGCCGATCTAGGAATCAACCCTAGGAATCAACCCTAGGCATCAACCGAAGTCCTCTCCCGAAAGGTCCCCATGATCCGCTGGTTCCTGCGTCTACCGAAACGGGCCTGGCAGTGGCTGACCCGTATGCGGACGGCACTGGTCCTGCTGTTCCTCCTCGCCCTCGGTGCGGTGCCCGGCGCCCTGCTGCCGCAGCGGTCGCTGAACGCCGGCAACGTCACCGAGTACATCGAGAACAACGGCCGGATCGGTGAGATCTACGACAAGCTCGGGCTGTTCGACGTCTTCAGCTCCACCTGGTTCGCGGCGATCTACGTCCTGCTGTTCCTCTCGCTGATCGGCTGCATCCTGCCGCGCAGCTGGGACCACTACAAGGCACTGCGCACCCGGCCGCCGTCGGCGCCGAAGCGGCTGACCCGGATGCCGAACTTCGTCGAGGGGACCGTCGAGGCGCCGGCGGGGGAGGTGCAGGACCAGGTCACCCGTCGTTTCCGCAGGTGGCGCGGCGGCGCGACCGAGGCCGCCGACGACCGGGCAGGCCGGTGGTCGTTCGCCGCCGAGCGCGGTTACCTGCGGGAGGCCTCCAACCTGGTCTTCCACCTCTCCCTCGTCGGCATCCTCGTCGCGGTGATGGCCGGACGCCTGGTGTACTACGAAGGCCAGGTCATCGTCGTCACCGGGACGGACTCCGCCAGCTCGCAGTTCTGCAACTCGGCGGTCGCCAACTTCGACTCCATGCGCTACGGCCCGCTCTTCGACGGCACCACGCTGACACCGTTCTGCGTGAACGTGAAGAACTTCGAGGCGGAGTACCTGCCGTCCGGGCAGGCCACCAGCTTCTCCTCGGACATCGACTACGCCGAGGGTGACCGGGCTATGCTGCCGACCGAGGACTGGGACAAGACCCAGTTGCGGGTGAATCACCCGCTCAACGTCGACGGCGACATGGTCTACCTGCAGGGGCACGGCTACGCGCCGACCTTCACGGTGAAGTGGCCCAACGGTGAGGAGCGTACCGAGACCATTCAGTTCCGTCCGGACGACCTGACCAACTTCCTGTCGTCCGGCGCGGTCAAGATGGACCCTCCGGCGGGCATGTACGAGGACCTCTACGACCGCCGGCAGAACCAGCTGGCGATCCAGGGGCTGTTCGCGCCCACCGCGGAGTTCTCCGGGGAGAACGACGCCCTTCTGACCTCGAGCTACCCGGCGATGAACGACCCGGCCGTGGCCATCGACATCTACCGTGGCGACACCGGGCTCGACGCCGGCACAGGCCAGGACATCTTCTCGCTGGACTCCAACCAGCTGCACAGCGGTGCCCTACAGAAGCTCGACCGGGTCAACCTGATGCAGGGCGAGTCGGTGACGTTGGACGACGGCACGGAGATCTCCTTCGACGGTGCCGAGGAGTTCGTGAACCTGCAGATCAGCCGCGATCCGACGACCCCGTTCGTCCTCGGGTTCGCGATCCTGATGCTGGTGAGCCTCGTCGGCTCGCTGACGATCAAGCGTCGCCGTTTCTGGGTGCGTGTCACCGACAACGGTGACGGCACCACCCACCTGCAGATCGCCGGCCTGGCGCGCACCGACTCGGCGGGCTGGGGACGCGAGTTCAACCGCGTGGCCGAAGAACTGCTCCACCTGGACGAGGAGGAGCTCGACGAGGAGTTCGACCAGACCGACAGCGAGTGGGAGGACTGGGAGGACGAGCTCGACCGCGAGATCCAGCGCGAGGTGGACTCCGGTGAGCTCGCCGACCGGTCGGACCTGTCGGACCGGTCGGACCGGCCAGATCAGCAGGGTCAGGGGGACGGTCCGGAAGACCGTCCTGAGGAACGCTGAACCCCTGCTCACTTTTGGTTTCGGGCGCGGGCGCCCAGTAACGTGGGCCGTGTTACGGCCCAGTCATCATCGACGGAGGAACTGACGGATGGACATCCACGACCTCAATGAAGGGCTGGCGGACTTCTCCGACCTTGCCTACACCACCACGGTGGCGCTGTACCTGCTCGGCCTCGCGGTCTCGCTGGTGTTCTACGGGATGTACCGGTCCGCCACGGAGACCCGTCGCGAACGGGCCCGCATCCTCGGTGAGAACAAGGCCGGGCGCGACCGCGAGAAGGTCGCCGTCGCCGCCGGGGCTGTCGCCGCCGACACCGAAGGTGGCACCGACGACAAGGACCTCGCCGACGGTGGCAGCCACGACGTCTCGGGAATCGCCACCGGTTCGCTCAGCGAGGACGAGCTCCCCGAGCGGTTCCAGGTGGAGTCCATCCGTGAACGCTTCCGCCGGACCGACCGCTGGGGTGGCATGGCGCAGGCCGTGATCTGGCTGGGTGTGGCCATGCACGTCCTGTTCGTGGTCGTGCGTGGCCTGGCCGCCAACCGGTTCCCGTGGGGCAACCTCTTCGAGTACGTGTCCGTGGTCTCCGCGGTGTCCATGGTGATCGCCTGCTACGTCCTGAGGCGTAAGGCCATGCGTGTGCTGTGGCCCTGGATCCTCACCCCCATCGTCCTGCTGCTGTTCTACGCCGGCACCGAGCTCTACGCCGACGTTGCGCCGGTCGTGCCCTCGCTGAACTCCTACTGGTTCGTCATCCACGTCTCCGTGGTCTCCGTCGGCGGCGGGATCGGCCTGGTCTCCGGCATGGCCTCCCTGCTCTACGTGTTGCGCCGCGCCCAGCCGCGCGGGCAGGAGAAGGGTGTCCTCGGGGTGCTGGCCACCCCGCTGCCGGACGCCTCCAAGCTGGACGCCCTGGCGTACCGTGCGGCGATCTGGACTCTGCCGGTCTTCGGCCTGGGCGTGATCTTCGGGGCGATCTGGGCGCACGCCGCCTGGGGCCGGTTCTGGGGCTGGGACCCCAAGGAGACCGTCTCGCTGATCACCTGGATCCTCTACGCCGCCTACCTGCACGCCCGGGCGACCCCGGGTATGCGTGGCAAGCCGGCGGCGTGGATCAACGTCGTGGCCTTCGCGACGATGGTCTTCAACCTCTTCTTCATCAACATCGTCGTCTCGGGTCTGCACTCCTACGCCGGACTGAACTGACATGACGCAGCATCCTGACCGCCGGATCACCCACCTGCTGGTGACCGGCGGTGCCGGTTTCATCGGCGCCAATTTCGTCCACCGCACTCTCGCCACCCGTCCGGAGGTGGGTATCACCGTCCTGGACGCGATGACCTACGCGGCGAACCCGGCGAACCTGGCCGGGGTGACCGGGCCGGACGGTGTCACACTGACGGAGGGGGACGTCTGCGACGCCGTCCTCGTCGACGGTCTCGTCGCCGCCCTGGGCCGGGACGCCGAGGCCGCCGGGGGAACCGCCGCGGTGGTGCACTTCGCCGCGGAGAGCCACAACGACAACGCCCTGCGGGACCCCCTGCGGTTCGTCCGCACCAACACCGAGGGCACCGGCGTGGTCGCGGAGGCCTGCGTGCGCCACGGGGTGCACCTCCACCACGTCTCCACCGACGAGGTCTTCGGTGACCTGCCCCTGGACGGCACAGACCGTTTCACGGTGGACACCCCGTACGCGCCGTCCTCGGTGTACTCGGCGTCGAAGGCGTCCGCCGACCACCTGGTCAGGGCGTTCGTGCGCAGCCACGGTCTCAGTGCCACGATCTCCAACTGCTCCAACAACTACGGGCCGAGGCAGCACCCGGAGAAGTTCCTGCCGCGCCAGATCACCGGGCTCATCGACGGTGAGACCCCGCGGCTCTACGGCGCCGGGGACAACGTCCGCGACTGGATCCACGTCGACGACCACAATGACGCGGTCTGGACGGTCCTGGAGCACGGGGAGTCCGGCGGGACCTACCTGATCGGGGCGGACGGGGAACGCACGAACCGGGAGTGCGTGGAGGCGCTGCTGGAGCTGTTCGGGCGCGACCCCGGTGACGTGCTCCACGTGACCGACCGTCCCGGGCACGACCGCCGCTACGCCATCGACCCGTCGTCGATGACGTCGTTGGGGTGGACGCCGCGCTACACCGACTTCTCCGCGGGGCTGGCGGACACGGTGCAGTGGTACCGGGACAACCGTTCGTGGTGGGAGGTCAGCAGGAAGGACGCGGAGGAGAGCTACCGGGACACCGAGGAAGTCATCGCCCGGAGTTGACCTGGGAGGACGTCGCGTAGGGTAATCTCCCTCACATGACTGATTTCAAGAAGTGGAAGCTCGCACTTATCTCAGGGCTGGCTGTTCCTGCGCTCGCGTTGACCGCATGCTCCTCCGACGACGGGGACTCCTCCGCGACGGAGTCCGGCTCGGCGTCGGACAGTGACTCCGACACCAGCTCCGACGTGACCTTCGAGGGGGCGCCGGACGGGTTCGAGCTCACCGCCCCGGGGAGCAAGCTCTCCCTGGACGAGACCGGCCACGTGGTGACCAAGCACCGGGAGGGGCCGACCCGGTTCTGGGACATCACCCCGGGCGAGATGCGCGACCTGCCCGCCGACGCCGCGGAGCTGGAGGACGGCAACGAGGACGTCGACCACTTCGTCTGCGTCGACTACGACATGACCTACCTGGGGGAGGGGTCGGACGGCACGAACCCCGAGGACGCCACTCCCGTGCCCGAGCCCTCGGTGAGGGCGATCGGCGACGACGGGTACGGTGCCAACTCCATCTTCATGGACATGTCCAACACCTGCGGGATCCACGAGTCCGACGAACTGCCCTCGACCGCCGATTCCCTGGAGGTCGGCAAGGTCTACAAGGACTCGATCCTCAGCTTCGTCGCCAAGGACGAGAACTCGGGTGTGAGTCCCACGGGTCTGAAGTTCAGTTTCTCCGTGGAGTCCCCGGAACTCGAGGGTGCCGAGGACATCTACTGGAACTGACCCCGTACGGGTGTCTGTGACCGCCGGTGCGTCGCGACGATAGGCTTCGTGGCATGACTGTGTCGCAGAAGTGGAAGTGTGCCGCACTCGCCGTCGTGACGGTACCGGCCCTCACCGTCGTCGCCTGCTCCGTACCCGGTGACGGGGGCGACCCCGCACCGACGGACACCTCCGGCGCTGCGGTGTCGCAGGAGGCGGAGGAGACGGACAGCGCAGAGGGTGCAGGGGGGATGGCGGAGTTCGTGTCTGCCCGGTTGCCGGACGCCGTCGTTGACGGCGCACCTGACGGGGTGGAGCTGTCGGAGCCCGGAACCACCCTGTCCTTCGGAGAAGCCGGTTACGTGGTCACCGGCACGGTCGACGCACCACGGTACTGGAAGGTGACGGCGAAGGAGCCGGAGAAGATCGGTGCCGACGAGGTCCCGCTGACCGACGACGCGAACGACGACGTCGACACCTTCGTGTGCCTGACCTACACGGTCACACTGCTGGAAGCGGAGGACGCCGCAGAGCCGCCCGAGAACCCGGACCCGCCCACGGCGCCGGAACTGGTCCCGGTGGACGACAAGGCCCACGAGGCCAACAGAGTGGTCCACGGAGGGACTGAGCAGTGCGGCGTCGACGGGGAGGACACCCTGCCCGCCGAACCCGCGGACGTGGAGCCGGACACCGGCTACACCCGCGCGGTGCTCAGCTACGTCGACAAGGACCCGCGCCGGGGGATCAGTCCGACGGGGATGGCCTTCACCTACGACCTCGACGGGGCGGTGGAGGACCGGGGGGAGAATGACCCGGTCGTCTGGGACTGACCTGGCAGCCTGTCACGCCAGGAACTTCGGGCGTGCCTTCTTCAGCAGGGCCAGGCCCTTCTTCAGCTGACGGTGCCCGGTCTGCTCCGCGATCTCCGGGTTGTCGGTGAAGGCGGCGTCCGACCGGACCTCAGGGGCGTTCGACGGGTCGGCCCGCAGCATGGAGTTCGGGAGGGAGAGCTTCAGCAGTGTGCGCTGGACCTGCAGCAGCTGCTTCGGGAAGCTGTCGGTGTTGTAGGGCAGCCCGTACTCGTCGGCGATGCTCTCGACCTCCCTGCTGATCTCCGCCAGGTGGTTCGACGGCATGTCGGGGAAGAGGTGGTGCTCGATCTGGTAGTTCAGGTTGCCGGACAGGACCGACAGCACCGGGCCGCCGCGGAAGTTCGCCGAACCGAGCATCTGGCGCAGGTACCACTCGTCCTGCGTCTCCTCGCTGAGGGTGCGGCGGGTGAAGGTCTCGACGTCGTCGGGGAAGTGCCCGCAGAAGATCACGGCGTAGGCCCACACGTTGCGCATGAGGTTGGCCATCAGCGCGGTCTTCAGGGCGGCGCCGGCGCGACGTTTCGCCCCGGCCGCGCGGGAGAGCTTCCGTCCGCCGATGGAGCCGGGGAACAGGAAACCGGTGGCGGCGGCGATGGCGGGGAAGCCGATGTAGTCCTTGCCGAACTGCCGGCCGGTCTTCCGGGCGGCGGCGATCAGCCGCGGCCGGGTCTCCTCCCAGCTCTGACGTCCGGTGAAGTACCGTCCCAGTTCCACGTCGTAGAAGCCGACGGCGAGCTCGAACAGGCTGGCCAGTACCACGTTGACCAGTGGCTGCATCAGTGCCTGCGGGGTCCACGCCCGGTCCCGGGTGACGCGCAGGATGCCGTATCCCACGTCGTTGTCCATGCCGATGATGTTGGTGTAGGTGTGGTGGACCACGTTGTGGGAGTGCTTCCACCCCGACGACGGGCCGGTGTTGTCCCACTCCCAGGTGGAGGAGTGGATCTCCGGGTCGTTCATCCAGTCCCACTGCCCGTGCATCACGTTGTGGCCGATCTCGAGGTTCTCGAGGATCTTGGCCAGGCCGAGCATCATGCCCGCCGGGACCGCCACGGTGGAGGAGGTGGCGGTGGCTATGCGGGCGATGAGGTCCAGGGCACGCTGGGTGCGGATGAGGGTCTTGATGTAGTCGGCGTCGCGGGCGCCGAGGGACTCGCGGTGCGCCTTCTCGATCGCCGACAGCCGGCGACCGATGTCACGGACGTCCTCGTCCGACAGGTGGGCGTAGGCGGTGATGTCCTGTACAGCCATGGTGTGTGTCGCTCCTTCTGGAGATGGGTGTGGCGGTCAGTTGCCAGCGAGGTGGACGTACCCTGACGGGACGCTGCAGCAGGTGCGGATCTGTTCACCGGGGCCGTAGGTGGAGCCGTCCCGCAGGTCCACGGCGGTGCCGTCGGTGATCGGTGTGACACATGTCCGGCAGATGCCCATCCGGCACCCGTGGACGAGGCTGACACCGCAGTTCTCCGCGGCGTCGAGGATGGTCGTCGACCCGGTCGAGGTGGTGACGACTCCGCTGTCGCCGAACTCGATCTCGCCGCCGAGCTCCGCGGGGTCAGGTGAGGTCCCGGCGTTGCCGGACGCGGCGCCCTGGGCGTGGAAGGTCTCGGTGTGGATGTCGGGGATGGTCTCGGCGAGCGCCTCGAGCAGTGGGCCGGGACCGCAGGCGAACACCTCGCGGGACTCCCAGTCCGGGACGGCGCCGGTCACGTCCTGCACGGTCAGTCGGCCGTCCTGCGAGGAGTTCCACATGGTCAGCCGGTAGGACGGTGCCGCGTCCGCGAGTGCGTCGAGTTCGTCGGCGAAGGGCTCCGGCGGGCGGGGACCGCGCTCACTGTGGATGTGGACGACGTCCGGCCAGGTCTCCGGCGTGTTCTCCTCACGGAGCCAGCGCAGCATGGACATCACCGGGGTGATGCCCGCGCCGGCGGTGACGAACAGGAGCCGTGCGGGCAGTGGGGAAGGAAGGTGGAAGTCCCCGCCGGGGGCGGTGAGCCGGATGATCTGGCCGACGGTGGCGTGCTCGGCGAGATGGCCGGAGACCTCCCCGCCGGGGACGGGCTTGACCGTCACCGTGAGCGTCCGGGAACGGCCGTGCCCCGAGCGGACGGGGGCGTTGGTCAGTGAGTAGCAGCGCCAGCGCCACCGTCCGTCGATCTCCAGGCCCAGGCCGATGAACTGGCCCGCGTGGAAGATCGCGGCGATGCCGGGGCCGGGGGAGATGGTCAGGGTGGTGTAGCCGCCTTCGCGGGTCACCGCCGTGATCCGTCCCCGCACCTCGCGGCCGCGCAGCGGGTCGAAGAGACCCGCGTAGTCGGCGGGGGTCAGTGGGGTGGTCAGTTTCCTGAGGGCAGGCGTGAGTGGTTTCGTGGCACGTGCCACGACCTTCCCGAGTCGCACTTTGTTCATCACAAGGACATTACAGTCAAGAAGATATGTGTTTCAAGATAAAGGAGCTGGGAAGATGCTGGTGATCGGCCCGTGGGGGCGTCTCTGACGTCCGCCGGGGCACCATGACGTTAGGCTGGTGGTCATGAACGAGATCACCGACCTGGAGATTCCGGGCGCCTGGGTCGCCGAACCCCGCGTCTTCGCCGACGACCGGGGCACCTTCCACGAGTGGTTCCGCGCCGACGTCGTCGCCGACAAGCTCGGACATCCCCTCGACATCCCGCAGGCGAACCTGTCGACCTCGCGGGAAGGGGTGGTCCGCGGGATCCACTTCGCCGACGTGCCGCCGGGACAGGCGAAGTACGTCACCTGCGTGGCGGGCCGCGTCATCGACGTCCTCGTGGACCTGCGACGTGGTTCGCCGACCTACCTGAGGCACGTCGCCGTGGAACTCTCCGCGGAGAAGCGCAACGGCGTGTACGTCCCGATCGGGGTGGGCCACGCCTTCGGCGTCCCCGCCGGCGCCGGTGGGGCGACGGTGAGCTACCTCGTCTCCGAGGGGTACGACCCGCAGGCCGAACACGCCGTGACCCCGTTCGACCCGGAGCTCGGCATCGACTGGGACGCCCTCGGCGTCCCGGCCGCCGACGCGGTGCTCTCCGACAAGGACCGGGAGGCGCCCACCGTGGCGGACATCGGGCGCGACGGCCCGGCACTGCCCTCCTGGAACGAGTGCCGGGGATGGGAGAAGGAGCTGCGGCTGGCCTGGGAGCAGGCGCAGGACGACGCGGAGAACTGGGAGGGCGAGTGATGCGGGGCATCATCCTGGCCGGTGGCACCGGATCCAGGCTGCGCCCCATCACCCTCGGGGTGTCCAAGCAGCTCGTCCCGGTCTACGACAAGCCGATGATCTACTACCCGCTGAGCACACTGATGCTGGCGGGGATCCGCGAGATCCTGGTCATCACCACCCCCGAGGACAACGGCCAGTTCCGCCGGTTGCTCGGTGACGGGTCGCAGTTCGGCGTGAGCATCGAGTACGCCGTCCAGGACGCCCCCAACGGCCTGGCGGAGGCGTTCGTCCTCGGCGCCGACTTCATCGGTGACGAGCCGGTGGCACTGGTGCTCGGCGACAACATCTTCTACGGTGCCGGCCTGGGGTCCCAGCTGCGCCGGTTCCACGACGTCGAAGGGGGTGCGATCTTCGCCTACTGGGTCGCCGACCCGTCCGCCTACGGGGTGGTGGACTTCGACGAGAACGGGAAGGCCACTTCGCTGGAGGAGAAACCGGCCGACCCGACCTCGCACTTCGCGGTGCCGGGCCTGTACTTCTTCGCCCCGGACGTCGTGGACGTCGCCCGGTCGCTGGAACCCTCTGCGCGGGGCGAGCTGGAGATCACCGACGTCAACCGGGCGTACCTGGAGCGCGGTGAACTCCAGGTCGAGATCCTCCCCCGTGGAACGGCCTGGCTGGACACGGGCACCGTGGACAACCTGATGGCCGCCGGTGACTTCGTGCGCACCATAGAGGAACGCCAAGGGCTGAAGATCGGCTGTCCCGAGGAGGTGGCGTGGCGCATGGGCTACCTCAGCGACAGCCAGTTGGCCGAGCGGGCCGCCTCCCACGGAGCGTCGGCGTACGCGGGGTACCTGAACACACTGCTGAGACGGGGCAAGGACGTCTGAAGCGTCTGAAGCGTCTGGAGCGGGGTTCTCAGCCCTGGGAGCCGGCTTCCCCGTCCTTCTTCTCCTGCGGGCCGCCGGAGCCGGACGGGCCTGAGGGGTCGGAGGATCCGGAGGAGCCCCGGGAGCCCCTGTTGTCGCGCGCGTCCCCGGTCCCCGTGCTGTCGGGGGTGCCGGGATCGGTGTCCGGGGTGCCGTCGGCCTGGGCGGACGGTGAACCGCTGTCCCCGGCGGTCTTCCTGTCGTCCTTCCAGTGTTCACCGCGCCGGGCCCGGTCCACGGCCTCCTGTTCACGTCTCTCCGCCTCGCGCTGGGCCTTGAAACGTTCCTTCTTGATGTTCCACAGGAAGTCCGGGTCGTCGTCCGGCCCCTTGGTCGTGACCTCCGGCTTCCTCTGACGGCCCAGCGTGGGGAACTGCGTGTTCTGCTGCGGGCGTGACGCGGTGTTCCACGTCCTCGGCCCGAATGCCTTCCACAGAACGATGACCGTGACGATCACGAGCACAACGATCACTAGACGTCCCATTGTTGTCGACCTCCTGTCGGCGTAGGGGTGGTCGGTGTCGGACCGACGTGTCTTCCTCCATGCTAACCACCTGCGGGCGCCGAGTCGATCAACGGGTGTGAATAGCGTTCAGCGAAGGGAGTGGGCCGGGAGCGAACAGGGGCCGGCGGGGTTTGGGGCCGTGGAGCGCGGGGTCGTAGAGTGGGGGCCGTGGACGAGAACAACAGCAGTTCAGACAGCACAGTCGACCCGGGTCGTGCGGTCGGCACAGGCGGAGCCGACCTGACCCCGGGCAGGCTTCCGGCGCGGGCGTGGCGTGACATCGCGCTGTACGGGCTGGCCAGGGTGCTCGTGTTCGTCGTCCTGACCGTCGTCATCCAGTCGGTGGCCATCCTCATGGGGATGGGGCAGTCTTTCCCGCTGCTGATGAGCGCGCTGCTGGCCCTCATCGTGGCCCTCCCGTTGTCGATGCTGCTGTTCAAGAACCTGCGTCTGCGCGTCAACGAGCAGATCGCCGTCCGGGACGCCGGGCGGCGGGCGCACAAGGAGCAGATGCGGGCGCAGCTCGAGGAGCGGCTGGACTGACTGCCGAATCCTGTCGAATCGGCGGCCGGGACCTTCCCGCGAACGGGTCCGGCCAACAAGCCTCATGCAGTGAGCAACCCCGTAGGTCGGTATGAGCGACCTACGGGGTTGCTCCGTCAGCACAAGGGCGGGTTGTGCCGCCGGATGTCCGCTGATCACTCCAGCAGCATGGCGACGAACATCGTCAGCGACCAGACCAGCATCGCCCGTCCGGTGAGCCCGAGCACCGGGATGAGGTCCTTCCCGCCGGCGCCCCGCACCACCGGGAGGGCGGCCACGAACAGCAGCGGCACAGCGGCCAGGGAGATCAACGCGGCGATACCGGTCGCCGAGACCGCCACGGTGACGAGCACCGACACCGACACCAGCGCCACGTACAGGACCCTGGTCGGACGGTCGCCGAGGATCACCGCGAGAGTGGTCTTGCCGGCCTCCCGGTCCGTGGGGATGTCACGCAGGTTGTTGACCAGGTTCACCGACGCAGACAGGCTCCCCACTCCCACGGCCAGCAGCAGACCCACCCAGCTGACGGTCCCGGACTGGGTGAACTCGGTTCCGGTGACCGCCACCAGGCCGAAGAAGACGAAGACGGCGACCTCGCCCAGCCCCCGGTATCCGTAGGGGTTCTTCCCGCCGGTGTAGAACCAGGCGCCGAGGATGCACAGGGCCCCGACGAGGACCAGCCACCACGCCGACATCAGCGACAGGATCACCCCGGCCACCCCGGCGACCCCGAAACTCAGGAACGCCGCGTACTTCACCCGCTCGGGCGGGACCAGGCCGGAGCCGGTGAGGCGTAGTGGCCCGGTCCGGTCGTCGTCGGTTCCGCGGATGCCGTCGGAGTAGTCGTTGGCGTAGTTCACCCCGATGATCAGTGCCATGGCGACGACCCCGGCGAGGACGGCACGGACCCAGGACGCCTGCCCGTCGTGCACGGCGGCGGCCGTGCCGGCGAGGACCGGGGCGACGGCGTTGGCCCAGGTGTGGGGGCGCGCGCCGGTCAGCCAGTCGCTGGGGGTGGCGGTGTTCTCGGACAAGGGCGTCTCCTGACGGGGTGCCTCGGGGGGTTCTCAGGCCTCCAGCCTAGTCCGCAGTTCGTCGCGGACAGCCCGACGGTCCACCTTGCCCGGCCCGGTGGTGGGCAGGCGCCGGGTGCTCAGGACACGGCGGGGGATGAGGTGGGCCGGCAGTCCGGCGTCCTTCATGGCGGCGCGCAGCTGTGCCGTGCGTTCGGCTGGGGTGTCGGTGGGGATCTCGACGAGCGCGGTGACTGCCTCGCCCCAGTCGGAGTCCGGCAGCCCCACGACACAGGCGGTGAACCCCAGGTCGCCGAGGGCGGTCTCCACCTCCTCGGGCAGGATCTTCATGCCGCCGCTGTTGATGGCGCCGTCGGCCCGTCCGCGGACGGTGAGTACGCCGTCCTCGATGCTGCCGAGGTCGCTGGTGCGGAAGGTGCCGCGGACGGGGAAGGCGTCGTCCTCGACGGGGCCGGAGACGTTGCGGTAACCGTCGGCGACGGTCGGGCCGGACAGCAGGACGCGTCCGGACGCGTGGTCGACCGACACCCGGGTCCCGGGCAGGGCACGTCCGTCGTAGACCATCCCGCCGGCGGTCTCCGACGAGCCGTAGGTGAGGACGACCCGGATGTCCTGGCCTAGTGCGGCGTCAGCGAGGGCGGGGCTCGTCGCGGCCCCGCCGACGAGGACGGCGGCGTACTCGCGCAGTGCCGCGCGGCCCCGGTCGTCCTCCATGAGGCGGTGCAGCTGGGTCGGGACGAGGGAGGTGTGCAGGTCCCCCGTCGGGTGCGCGGACCGCAGTGCGGCGGTGGCCTGCGTGAAGGCCTCCGCTGTGAACCGTCCGCCGGGGAGGACGGTGGGGGAGTGGCCGGCGTGGAGGGACCGCAGGATGACCTGGAGTCCGGCGATGTGGTGCGGCGGCAGTGCCAGGAGCCAGGGGCCGGTGCCGGTGCCGTGGCGTGCGGCGAGGTAGGCGGCGGTCGCCTCGGCGGAGGCGGTGAGGTTCCGGGTGCGCAGGCGTGCGCCCTTGGGCTGGCCGGTGGATCCGGAGGTGCACGCGATGAGGGTGCCGGGCGGCTCATCCTCGGAAGCGGCCATCTGTGAGAGGAGTTCCCGGGCCTGGCCCGGGGCCGTGGGGAGCACGGCGCGGCGTCCGGCGAGGAGGTCCTCCAGCACCGGGACGGCGTCGGCGACGCTCCGTGGGTCGAGGTCGAGGGGGAGTGCTTCGAGCTTCACGACGACCACGCTACGCCGGACGGCGGTGGCGCCGTGGTGTGACCGGCCGTGTCAGGCCAGCAGTCCGAAGGCAGCGACGGCGGTGCAGGCCGCGGTGGCCTCCGCGGTCGTGGGACGACGGCCTGTCAGGGAGCGGAACGCGGCCCGGACCTCCTGAGGGGTGGCGGGGGTTCGGCCTTCGTCGACCAGCAGGCCCACCACGTCGACCGCGTCGGTGCCCGCGCCGAGGTCGGCGGGGGAGAACACCCTGATGTTCGGTCCGGTGTGCTCGGGCCGGACGTCGCGGCGGAGGGTGATTGTCGCCTGGGCAGCCTGGGCAGCCTGGGTGGAGCGGGTACCGGGCAGCACGCCGAGCACGGTGCTGTCGGTGGCGCTGTGAACTCCGGTGCCTGGCCTGCGGTACCAGTCGAAGAGCCGGACCAGCGGCCGGGTGATGGATGTCGGGTACTGCACGGGCTTTCACTTCCTTCAGGCGGGTCGGCGCCGGGGCGGCGGGACGGACGGACAATACGATGACGATCTCCCAGAGATGGTAGATACAAACAATGGGAGTCGTCAAGTATTATCTGTTTTTACCCTGCGTGAAGCGACTTTCTGGCGTGTCGTGTCAGTGTCCGCCGGCCTGGCCGGCGGTGCCGAAGACATCCCAGCCGAAGGCGGTGTAGATCCGGCCCTGGGTGATCCAGAGCAGCCCGAGGAGGATCGACAGGGCGATCACGCCGAAGATGACCACGGCGGCGGTGCGGCGCCACGGGGCGGTGCGCGTCGCGGCACCGTCAGCGCCGTCTGCACCGGCAGCACCGGCAGCGCCGTCTGAGGCGGGGACCCACAGCCGGATGCCGACACCGAAGAGGATCGGCAGCCCCGCGCCCAGCACGAGCCCCGCGAGGGTGACCTGGAGCAGTGATTCGAGGATGGTCATGGTCAGTTCTCCCTGCTGGTCGCGGTGGAGTGTGCTGCGGAGGTGTCGAGGACGGTGGCCGGGTCGCCACGTCCCAGGCCCGGGTCGTCGACGGTGCCGGCCTCGGTGGCAGGGCCGGCGCCGGCGAGGGCGTGGACCAGGGTGTCGGCGGAGTCGGTGTCGGAGGACGGGGCCGACGCCGTCGGGGAGGCCGTGTCAGGGGTCAGTCCGTGCTCGTCCCAGTCCTCGTTGACGTTGTCGGCGTGCACCGGCTGCTTCCGGGCCTTGTACACGATCAGGCCGACACCGGTGGCGAGGATCAGGAAGGAGAACAGTGAGCCGACGGCCATCGACGTGGCTTCGGCGACGAGGTTGGACAGGGTCCAGACCAGCCAGGAGACTGCCGCGGCGAGGGGCAGGGTGGTGATCCAGGCGATGCCCATCCGGCCGGCGACACCCCACCGGACCTTCGCTCCCGGCTTGCCCACGCCGGAACCGAGGATGGAGCCGGTGGCCACGTGGGTGGTGGACAGCGCCATGCCCATGTGGGCGGAGGTCAGGATGATGGCGGCGGACGAGGTCTCGGCGGCCATGCCCTGCGGGGAGGTGATCTCCACCAGGCCCTTGCCCAGGGTGCGGATCACGCGCCACCCGCCGGCGTAGGTGCCTGCGGCGATGGCGATCGCGCAGCTCGCGGTGACCCAGAAGGGCATGTCTGCGGCGGCGTCCAGGTTCCCGCTGGCGACGAGGGCGAGGAAGATCACGCCCATGGTCTTCTGCGCGTCCGAGGTGCCGTGGGCGAGGGCGACGAGTGAGGCTGAACCGATCTGACCGAGGCGGAACAGGTTGTCGCGCTCGCCTTCGCGGGTACGGCGGGTGAGCTTGAACACCCCGGCGGTGCCGACGGCGGCGACCAGGCCGGCGATCACCGGGGCGGCCAGGGCGGGGACGATGATCTTCTGGAGCACGCCGTCCCACACGACACCGGAAATGCCGAGGGCGGCGATGGCGGCGCCGATCAGGCCGCCGAACAGGGCGTGGGACGAGCTGGAAGGCAGGCCGAAGAGCCAGGTGAAGAGGTTCCACAGGATGCCGCCGATGAGGCCGGCGAAGACGACGAGGAGGAGTTTGTCCGCCTCGGCGACGACGCTGAGGTCGAAGTCCTCGAGGTTCACGATCCCGTTGGCGACCGTCTTGGCGACCTCCACCGAGAGGAAGGCCCCGACCAGGTTCAGCAGGCCGGCGAGGGCCACGGCGGTCTTCGGCTTCAGCGCTTTGGTGGCGATGGAGGTGGCCATCGCGTTGGCGGTGTCGTGGAAGCCGTTGGTGAAGTCGAACGCCAGGGCTGTCCCGATCACGAGCAGGAGGATAAGAAGCTCAGTCACATCATGTGAATATTCCGCCTGTCGGCGGAAACGTCTACTCCCTGGAAACGCGCGGGGGTGAAAAACGGGGGTATATACTATTCACTTAAGTGGCGCTGTCGTCGGGAAAACCGCAGGTCGCCGACAATGCCGTCGGTGCCACTGACGGCGGAGCGGGTAAACAGTGGGTGAATTCAAGGGAAAATCCCGAGTTGTGCTAGAGGAATGACCTGCGCGGTACGTGCGGGGCCGGACGAATCGTTGACACACCCCACGGTCGCCAGCTGCCTCGGAGTGAAATCTCCGCGGATTCCCAAGATTCATAGCTTCGTCTCAGTAGTAGTAGGGGAACTCGTCCCAACGCGGCGCCCGCTTCTCCAGGAAGGAGTCACGGCCCTCCACGGCCTCGTCGGTCATGTACGCCAGGCGGGTCGCCTCGCCGGCGAAGACCTGCTGCCCCATCAGACCGTCGTCGGAGAGGTTGAAGGCGAACTTCAGCATGCGCTGTGCCGTGGGGGACTTGCCGTTGATCGCACGCGCCCACTCCACGGCGGTCTGCTCCAGCTCGGCGTGGTCGGCGACCTCGTTCACCGCGCCCATCTGCATCATCCGTTCCGCGGAGTAGGACCGGCCCAGGAAGAAGATCTCACGGGCGTACTTCTGGCCGACCTGCTTGGCCAGGTACGCCGAACCGTAACCGGCGTCGAAGGAGCCGACGTCTGCGTCGGTCTGCTTGAACCGCCCGTGCTCACGCGAGGCGACGGTCAGGTCGCAGACCACGTGCAGGCTGTGCCCGCCACCGGCGGCCCAGCCGTTGACCACGGCGATGACGACCTTCGGCATCGTGCGGATCAGGCGCTGCACCTCGAGGATGTGCAGCCGTCCCCCCTCCGCCTTCACCCGCGCCTCGTCCACCTTGTCGGCGGTCGCCGCGGTGACGTCGCCGTCATGCTCGGTGGCGTACTGGTACCCCGACCGGCCGCGGATGCGCTGGTCGCCGCCCGAACAGAACGCCCACCCGCCGTCCTTCGGGCTCGGGCCGTTCCCGGTCAGCAGGATGGTGCCGACGTCCGGGGAGCGCCGGGCGTGGTCGAGCGCCCGGTACAGCTCGTCGACGGTGTGCGGACGGAAGGCGTTGCGCACCTCCGGCCGGTCGAAGGCGATACGCACGATGCCGTTCTCACGTCCGTCGCCCGCGTGCCGGTGGTAGGTGATGTCGTCGAAGTCGAAGCCGGGGACCTCGCGCCACTGGGAAGGGTCAAAAGGATTGTCTGTCATGTCACCATCGTAGGGTGTGGGCATGCAGCCGTCTGACCGTCCCGCCGAACCTGTCACACCGGACCTGTCGGAACTCGCCGACCGGGCCCGGGTCGTCACCTGCCCCCTGCGTGTCCCGTTCCGTGGCGTCACCGAACGGGAGCTGATGCTCGTGGAGGCTCCGTCTGGGTGGGTGGAGTGGGCGCCGTTCCTCGAGTACGGGCCGCAGGAGTCCGCCCGGTGGCTGCGCAGCGCCGTGGAACTGGGCTGGGGGCGTCCCCCCGCACCGACGCTGTCGTCGGTCGAGGTCAACGCGACCGTCCCCGCCGTCGACGTGGCGGCAGACCCGGAGGCGGTCGCCCGCCTGCTGGAACGCTACCCGGGCTGCACCACCGTGAAGGTGAAGGTCGCGGAGAAGGGGCAGACCCTCCAGGACGACCTGGCACGCGTGCGTGCGGTACGGGACGCCCGGCCCGGCGTCGCCGTCCGCGTGGACGCCAACGCGGGCTGGAGCGTGGACGAGGCCTTCGCCGCCGCCCGGGCGTTGACCGACCCCGCGCGTGGCGGTGGGCCGCTGGACTACATGGAGCAGCCCTGCGCCACCGTCGCCGAACTGGCCGAGCTGCGTCGCCGACTCGGCTCGCGGGGGATGATGGTCCGCGTCGCCGCCGACGAGCTGATCCGCAAGTCCGGCGACCCGTTGGCGGTGGTCCAGGCGGGCGCCTGCGATGTCGCGGTGCTCAAGGCGGCACCGTTGGGCGGGGTGTCACAGGTCCGGGCGATCGCGGAGGAGGTCGGACGCTACGGAGTGGCGGTGACGGTGTCCTCGGCCCTCGAGTCCGCGGTGGGCATGTACGCCGGGATCCTGGCCGCGGCGACCCTGCCGGGCTACACCGACGACGAGGACATGGTCGTGGCACCCCAGGCGGCGGGACTGGCGACGGGGTCGCTGTTCGCCGAGGACGTGTGCGCCCCCCGCGAGATCGTGGACGGGCGGCTCACCGTGGAGCGGCTCAGCCCGGACCCGGACCGGCTGGAGTCACTGGAGGCGCCCGCGGCACGCCGGGACTGGTGGCTGGCGCGTCTCGCGGACGCGCACCGGTACCTGTAGGCGCAGGTGGTGCAGCCACCGGGCGGATGCAGGCCGGGCGGCAGGGCGGCGGGAGTGCCCGGGGGACGGACTTTTCCTGTATGAAAGGTCCAATGAGCGACTCCCGCCACGACACGATCCATGTCCGGGGTGCCCGGGCCAACAACCTGAAGAACATCGACGTCGACATCCCCAAGCGGAAACTCACCGTGGTCACCGGGGTCTCCGGGTCCGGGAAGTCCTCGCTGGTCTTCGGGACCGTCGCCGCGGAATCCCGCAGGCTCATCGACGAGACGTACAGCGCCTTCATCCAGGGGTTCATGCCCAGCCTGCCGCGTCCGGACGTCGACCTGCTGGAGAACCTCTCGCCGGCGATCATCATCGACCAGGAGCGCATGGGCGCGAACTCACGGTCCACGGTGGGCACCGCGACAGACGCCTCCTCGCTGGTCCGCATCCTGTTCAGCAGGCTCTCCGAGCCCCACGTCGGGCCGTCCGGCCACTTCTCCTTCAACCTCCCGGAGGGGTGGTGCCCCACCTGTGAAGGCACCGGTGTCGGTGCCACGCTCGACCTGTCCGCCTTCCTCGACGAGTCCAGGTCCCTGAACGACGGCGCGATCGACGCCCCGGGATTCGGTGTGGGTGACTGGTACTGGTCGTCCTACGCCAGGTGCGGCCGGCTCGACCCGGACGTCCCGGTCGCGGACTACACACCCGAGCAACGGGAGTTCTTCCTCTATGCCCCGTCACAGAAGATCAAGGTCCCCAAGGAGGACAACAGCGGCTTCTCCACGCTCAGCTACGACGGGCTGGTCACCCGGATCCGCCGGCTGTGGATCGACCGTGACACACCGCCGAAGCAGAAGCAGATCGTGAACTTCGTGGAGCGGATCAGCACCACCGGGCCGTGTCCGGACTGCCGGGGCACCCGCCTGAAGGAGGCGTCGCGCACCGCCACGGTGGCCGGGCGCACCATCGGGGAATGGAACTCCACGCAGATCACGGAGCTCCGGGGTCTGGTCCGGGGGCTGGACACCGAACCGTCCGTGGGACCGGTGGTGTCCGGCCTGACGGGCATGCTCGACAACCTCGTCGACGTGGGTCTGGGCTACCTCAGCCTCGACCGTCCGGCGGGCACCCTGTCCGGCGGTGAGGCGCAGCGGGTGAAGATGATCCGCCACCTCGGTTCCCCGTTGTCGGACGTGACGTACGTCTTCGACGAGCCCACGATCGGGCTGCACCCGCATGACATCGACCGCATGATCGGCCTGCTGCGGCGGATCCGCGACAAGGGGAACACGGTGCTGGTGGTGGAGCACAAGCCGGAGGTCATCGAGGCCGCCGACCATGTCGTGGACATCGGGCCGGGGTCGGGTGAGGCCGGTGGCGAGGTCGTCTACTCCGGGACCTACGCGGGACTGCGCGGGGCCGGCACGCTCACCGCACGCTCGCTCGAACGCGGGCTGTCGCTCCGGGAGGAGGTGCGACGACCCACCGGGGCCGTCCACCTGGAGCACGTGGGCGTCAACAACCTGCAGGACGTCTCCGTGGACGTGCCTCTCGGGGTCCTGACCGTGGTCACCGGCGTCGCAGGCTCAGGGAAGTCGTCGCTGATCCACGGCGGGCTGACCGGGCACGACGGGGTGACGGTCGTCGACCAGTCCGGAATCCGCGGATCGCGGCGCTCCACCCCGGCGACGTACACGGGGCTGCTGGACGACGTGCGCAAGCTCTTCGCCCGGGCGAACAAGGCCGCCGGGGCCACTCCGGCGCAGTTCAGCCCGAACTCCGAGGGCGCCTGCCCGGTGTGCAACGGGCTCGGCGTGGTGTACACCGACCTGGCGATCATGGCGGGTGTCTCGACCCCGTGCGAGGAATGCGGGGGACGGCGCTTCCGGCCGGAGGTGCTGGAGTTCACCCTGGCCGGACGCAGCATCAGCGACGTCCTGGACATGACGGTGCGTCGGGCCGTGGAATTCTTCTCCGGGGACGTCCCCCCGGGCGCGGCGTCGCGTGGGGTGTCGGCGGTGCTCGAACGGCTGATGCAGGTCGGTCTCGGGTACCTGCGGCTGGGCCAGCCGCTGAACACCTTGTCCGGTGGCGAGCGCCAGCGGCTGAAGCTCGCCGCGAAGATCGGCGAGGGGCTGAAGGGGGCGGACGGTTCCAGCGTGATCGTGCTCGACGAGCCGACGTCTGGCCTGCACCTGGCGGACACCGGGATCCTGGTGACGATGATGCAGTCCCTGGTGGACGACGGCTACAGCCTGGTGGTCATCGAGCACGACATGGCGGTGATGGCGGCGGCCGACCACGTCATCGACATCGGGCCGGGGGCGGGGCACGAGGGCGGCCGCGTGGTGTTCGAGGGCACGCCCGCGGAGCTGGTGGCCTCCGGGACGGTGACCGGACGGCACCTCGCCCGCGCGGTGGGGTGACCGTCCCGCCCCGCCGCTTTCCCGGCACCGTTTTCAGCCGACCTGCCGTATCCGGGTAGCGTCAGGGCTGTGACTGAACGGATGCACGCGCACGACCACAACGACTCCGTCCCGACCCCGTCCCCCGCCACGCAGGTCGCGGCGGTCGTCGTGGACGCCTTCATCGCCAACGGTGTGCGGGAGGCCGTCGTCTGCCCGGGGTCACGGTCGGCGCCGTTGGCGCTGGCGTTCGCCGAGGCCGACCGCCTGCACCGCCTGCGCCTGCACGTGCGCACCGACGAGCGTTCGGGATCCTTCCTGGCCCTGGGTCTGGCCAAACGTTCGGGCCGTCCTGTCCCGGTGGTGATGACCTCGGGGACGGCCGTGGCGAACTGCCTGCCCGCCATGGTCGAGGCCACGGCTGCGGGGGTGCCGCTGGTGGTCGTGTCGGCGAACCGGCCGTGGGAGCTCCTGGGGTCGGGGGCGAACCAGACGATCGACCAGTTCGGCATCTTCGGCACCCACGCGGTGGCCGCGGTGGGGATCGACGCCGCAGCGCGCCCCGGCGTGCCGGTGGACGTGGACGCCGTCCGGGGGCAGGTGGCGCACTCCGTCCTGCGGGCGACGTCCCCGGTGGACGCCGGCGGGGTCCAGGTCGACATTCCCTTCGCCGAACCTCTGGTGCCGGTGTCGACGGCGGAGGTGAGCCTGGCGGCGAGGGAGGCTGACGGGCAGGCGAAGGGCACGGTCCGGGCGTCCGGTGGTCTGCGGACACCGTCGCGGCCCTCGGCGCCGGTGGACCTGTCGCGACGTACCCTCGTCGTCGCCGGCGACGTGCGCGACAAGGTCTGGGCACAGCACCTCCTCGACGAGCTGGCCGGTGTGCCCACGATCGCCGAGCCCGGCTGCCCCGCGCCCGACACGCCGGTGCATCCGGCGGCCGCGGGCCTGTTCGCCGGTGAGATCGGCGCGGACGTCGGCGACGGCGGGTACCGGGCGCAGACGCGTCCTGAACAGATCGTGCTGATCGGACGGCCCACCCTGCACCGCGGGATCGCCCGGCTGCTCGCGGACCCGGGGATCCGGGTGTTCCCGGTGTCGGACCGCGCGACGGCGCCGTCCGTCGGACGAACGGACCTGGACACGGCCGCCCCGCTGCACGGTGTCACGGTCACCGGTGAGCACCCCCGCGGGTGGCTGCGCACCTGCGCCGCCGCCGGTGAGGTCGCCGCTGAGGCGGTGCGGGACGAGATCGCCGGGGAGGGGTTCACCGGGCTGCACGTCGCCGCGGCCGTGACCGACAGTCTCGCCGACGGTGACGCCGTGGTGCTCGGGGCGTCCTCGGCCGTGCGGGACGCCTCGCTGACCGGACTGCCCTTCCCCGGTGTGGACGTGACCGCCAGCCGCGGCGCCGCCGGCATCGACGGGACGGTCTCCACGGCGGTGGGGGTGGCGATGGCCCACGCGTCCGAGCAGCCGGACCTGGTGCGCGCGCCGCGGACGGTGGCGCTGATGGGGGACCTGACCTTCCTGCACGACATCAACGGGTTGTCGGCGGGCCCGGGGGAGCCCCGCCCGGAGAACCTCGTGATCGTGGTCTCCAACGACGACGGAGGCGCCATCTTCGAGACGCTCGAGGTCGGGGCGTCCGGGCTGCGGCACTTCGACGACGGGGCGTCCGCGTTCGACCGGGTCATCGGCACACCGACGGGGGCGGACCTCGGCGCCCTGTGCGAGGGATACGGGGTCGACCACCGGCGGGTGGAGTCCCTGCAGGAGCTGGTCCTGGCGTTGGAGGAGCACGCGGAGGGGGCCGGCGGCCTGCTGGTGCTCGAGGCCGTGGTGTCCCGTGCCACGCGGGAACGGATGCACCGGGACCTCACCGCGAAGACCACGGTGTCGCCGGCGGGGAAGGGGTAGCCGGACGTGCTCACGGTTCCGTCGTTCATCCGCTCCTTCCGTCCGTCACGGACGCTGGTCCACCGCCGCCTGGTGCAGCTGGTGCTGGCGCTGTTCCTCCTGGCCACCGCGGTCTGCGGCATGGTCGTGGTCAACGCGGCGGTCAATGACGTGAAGATCTCCCGGGACCGTGGTGTCGCGGTGGCGGACGTCCTCAGCGAGGGGGCGACGACGCTGGTGCGCTTTCGCGACGACACCGGGGTCTACCACCAGCCGGACCGGGGCCTGAAGTACCCGACCGGGTTGTCCCGGGGGGACCGGGTCTACGTCGACTACCAGCGTTCTGACCCGGAGAACGTGAAGGTCCAGGGGCGGGCGTGGACGTTGTCGCTGATCCCCGCCGTGTCTGTGTGGGTGGTGGCCACGGCCGTGACGGGGTTGTTGTTCGGGGCGGTCCGGCTGTGGTGGCGTCGGGGGAAGGCGGGGGAGGGCCCGTCGATCGACTAGGCTTGGTCACCGTGTCACGAGCCAGCCTGGAGAAGAACCCGTCCGACGTCGCCCGCATGTTCGACGCCGTCGGAAAGAACTACGACCTGACCAACACGGTGCTCTCCTTCGGGCAGGACCGTGTGTGGCGGAAGCGGACCCGCCGTCGTCTCGACCTCGCCCCGGGGGACCGGGTCCTGGACCTCGCCGCCGGCACCGCGGTGTCCACCGTGGAGCTCTCCGAGTCCGGCGCCTGGTGTGTGGCCTGCGACTTCTCCCCGGGAATGCTGGCCGCCGGCAGGGACCGGGACGTGCCGAAGGTGTGCGGGGACGGGATGAACCTCCCCTTCCCGGACAACACCTTCGACGCGGTGACGATCAGCTTCGGGCTGCGCAACATCGTCGACCCCGCGGCGGGCCTCCGGGAGATGGCCCGCGTCACCCGGCCGGGGGGACGGCTCACGGTGTGCGAGTTCTCCACCCCGGTCGTCCCGGTGTTCCGGACGGTCTACATGGAGTACCTCATGCGGGCACTGCCGGCGGTCGCCAAGGCGGTCTCCTCGAACGCGGAGGCCTACGTCTACCTGGCTGAGTCTATCCGCGAGTGGCCGGACCAGGAGGCGCTGGCGTCACTGGTCAACAGCTCCGGGTGGGAGGGCTGCGGGTGGCAGAACCTCACCTTCGGGATCACGGCGCTGCACAGCGCGACGAAGCCGGCGGAGTAGCAGGTCAGGAGGCCCCGAACAGGGGCCGTGACTCCGCGTGCCAGAACCGGTCGTGGGCGCCGCTGAGACGCCCCGCCGCCAACCAGGCCCTCGCCGTGAGGTCCCTGTCCTCCGGGGTCACCAGGTTCCCCATCAGGCGGGTGGCGGTACCCATCAGGGGTTCGGCGAGAGGGCCCCGCATGCCCAGAGGGCCGAGCGCGGACAGCAGCCCGGGCCTGGTCAGCAGGGTGGCCGCGCGTCGGGCGAGGGAGAATGCGTCGCCGTAGCGTCCCCGCAGGTGGTCGGGCCACAGGTGGCGCAGTCCGTCGGGGGAGCGGTCGGCGTCCGGGAGCAGGTCGACCACGTCGGCCCCGGACTCGAGGGCGTAGTCGATGCCTTCACCGTTCAACGGGTTGACCAGGGCGGCGGTGTCGCCGACGGCGGCCCAGTTCACCCCGGCGACGCGGGTCACGGCCCCGCCCATCGGCAGCAACGCGCTGGCGACGAGGGTCGGTTCACCCAACTGCCACCCGTCACGGCACTGCCCGGCGTAGGACGACAGCAGCCTGCGGACGTTGACCTTCGCCGGACGCCGGGAGGTCGACAGCGTCCCGCACCCCAGGTTCACGGCGGAGCCGTGCCCGCCGGTGGTGCCGAGCGGGAAGATCCAGCCGTACCCGGGCTGCGCGACGCCGTCGGAGTCCCGGAGCTCCAGGTGCGAGTGGATCCACGGTTCGTCGCCGAAGGGGCTGGGGCAGTAGGAGCGGGCGGCCACCCCGTGGACGAGTCCGCGCAACCACTGCACTCCGAGGGTGCGGGCGAGCACACTGCGCACGCCCTCGGCGAGGACGAGGTAACGGCAACGCACCCTGGAGCCGTCGGCGAGGACCACGGCACGGACCCGGTGGGCCCCGCGTACCAGGTCGGTCTCCACGTCCACGGCCTTGCTTCCCGTGACCAGCCGCGCCCCGGCGGCGACGGCCCGCTCCACGAGGGCGTTGTCGAGGTCGCTGCGGGCCACGGCCGTTCCCCGTGCGGGGAACTCGGGGTGGTCGGGCCACGGGGCGGTGACCGAGCCGCCGAAGCCGTGGAGTCTCAGCCCCCGGATCTCCGGACGCCCTGCGGTCGTCGCGACGAGGTCGGAGGCCCCGAGCCGGTCCAGCGCGTGGACGGCGCGCGGGGTCAGCCCGTCGCCGCAGGTCTTGTCGCGCGGGAAGTCCTGCATGTCCACGAGGAGGACGTCGCGACCGGCGTGGGCGGCACGCAGGGCTGCGGCGGAACCCGCTGGTCCGGCCCCGACGACGAGAACTTCGCACTCTGTGTCATTCATCGCCGACCATTCTGGCACGGCGCTGCACCGGGACGGACAATCAGCGGCACGTGGCGGCCACGTACCCCCGCCCGGCACGCGGGGAGATCAGTTGCCGTTCGTCTGGGTTCGTGCCGAGGTGCTGGTCTACAGTAGCGGGGAGCAAGATTTTCCAGAGAAGACGTTTGACGGACAGAGGCTACGTAATTCATGGCAAGCACTAACTCGGATGTGCGGGTGGGGCTCGATCTCGGTGACGAGTACCTGAACACCGCTGTCCCGGACGGCCTGGCACGTGTGGAGGCCAGGCTCCGCGAGGTCCTGTCGTCCGGGGAGAGCTTTCTCACCGACAAGATCAGCCACCTCGCGGTCTCCGGCGGGAAACGCTTCCGTCCGATGTTCGCCCTGCTGGCGGCACAGTACGGGCAGGACGGGCAGAGCAGTACGCGCGCTGACGTCACCGACGCGGCCGTCGTCGTCGAACTCACACACCTGGCCACGCTCTACCACGACGACGTGATGGACGAGGCGGAGCGTCGGCGGGGCGCCCCGAGTGCGAACGCCCGCTGGTCGAACTCCGTGGCCATCCTCGCCGGGGACTACATCTTCGCCGTCGCCTCCGGACTGATGGCCGACCTCGGCACCGAGACGGTCCGTCACTTCGCCGAGACCTTCGGCGAGCTCGTCACCGGTCAGATGCGTGAGACTGTCGGCCCGCCTGCGGGCGAGGACGACATCGAGCACTACATGCAGGTCATCCAGGAGAAGACCGGAGTGCTCATCGCCTCGGCCGGTTACCTGGGCGCACTGCACGCCGGCGCGCCCGAGGAGTACCGTGCCGCGCTGTTCCGGTTCGGGCGGCACCTCGGGCAGGTCTTCCAGATCGTCGACGACATCATCGACATCTGGTCTGATCCGGAGACGTCCGGCAAGACCCCCGGCACCGATCTGCGTGAGGGCGTCTTCACCCTCCCCGTGCTCTACGCGATGCGGGAGGACACCGTGGGCGGGGCACGCCTGCGTGAACTTCTCACAGGCCCTGTGACGGACGACGAGCTCGTCGATGAGGCACTGACCCTCATCCGTGCGTCCGACGGACGGGAGCGTGCGTTGGCGGACGTCGGACGCTACCGCGCACTCGGGGAGGCGGAACTGGCTCTGCTCCCGGACATCCCCGCCACGACGGCGCTGCGGAACCTCATGGACTACTCCCTGGGGCGGCTCGGGTAGGAGTAGGCACTGACCTGCTGATTTGCAGGTTGGGTGATGCGTCGTAGTAGGGTATCCCTCGCACCGTGAGGTGCACGCCAGGTTGCCCGAGCGGCCAAAGGGAGCGGACTGTAAATCCGCCGGCATTGCCTTCAAAGGTTCGAATCCTTTACCTGGCACAGACACGGAACCGCCCGGAGAGTGGAGACACTCCCCGGGCGGTTTTCTGCGTGCCGGAGCCACTGCGGCCGGGACGCCGTACGGCAGGGGCGGTCCAGGGTGTCCGTCCGCTCGCCGGAGGAGAGGGGGCCGGACGGGTGGTGGCTGGGGCGGCAC